>NZ_JBEYWQ010000002.1:337269-665953 GCF_040644495.1 Microbispora sp. NPDC046973
CTCGGGCGCCTGAGCCGACGTCTTCCCTCGTCACTCCGGGTCGCTCGTACCTCGCTCCCCTCGCTCCTCAGTCCAGACCGCCGGCGCGCCCTCCGCAGTCCCAGGGCCGACCCACCCGGGCCGGCGGAGGGCGCTCACTGGCCCGGGGCTAGTCTCGCAGCCTCCTGGCGTGTTCCTGGAGGGAACGCACGTCGATGTCGCCCCTGACGATGTGCTGGATGCCCTGCACGGCGGCCGCCAGACCCTGGACGGTCGTGATGCAGGCGATGCCGCGGTTGACGGCGGCGGTGCGGATCTCGTACCCGTCCAGGCGCGGCCCGCCCTGGCCCGGGCTGCCGAACGGGGTGTTCACGATGAGGTCCACCTCCCCGTCGAGGATGCGCCGCACGATCGTCGGCTCGCCGTCGGGACCCGTGCCGTCGCTGTGCTTGCGCACGATCTTGGCGTGTACGCCGTTGCGGCGCAGCACCTCGGCGGTGCCCTCCGTGGCCAGGATCTCGAAGCCGAGGTCCGCGAGCGCCTTCACGGGGAAGATCATGGCCCGCTTGTCCTTGTTGGCGACCGAGACGAACGCCCGTCCCTTGGTCGGCAGCGCGCCGTAGGCCGCCGACTGCGACTTGGCGAAGGCCGTGCCGAAGAACTCGTCGATGCCCATGACCTCGCCGGTCGAGCGCATCTCCGGCCCGAGGACGATGTCCACGCCGCGGAACCGGTTGAACGGCAGCACCGCCTCCTTGACCGCGACCGGCGCGTCCAGCGGCAGCGTGCCGCCGTCGTAGTCGGCCGGCAGCATGCCCTCGGCGCGCAGCTCGGCGATCGTCGCGCCCAGCATCAGCCGCGCCGCCGCCTTGGCCAGCGGCACCGCCGTGGCCTTGGACACGAACGGCACCGTACGGCTCGCCCTGGGGTTGGCCTCCAGGACGTACAGCACGTTGGCGGCCATCGCGTACTGGACGTTCAGCAGGCCGCGCACGCCCACGCCGCGGGCGATCGCCTCGGTGGCCGCGCGGATCCGCTTGATGTCGAAGCCGCCCAGCGTGATCGGCGGCAGCGCGCACGCCGAGTCGCCGGAGTGGATGCCGGCCTCCTCGATGTGCTCCATGACGCCGCCGAGGTACAGCTCCTCGCCGTCGAACAGCGCGTCCACGTCGATCTCGATGGCGTCGTCGAGGAACCGGTCGATCAGCACGGGGTGCTCGGAGGCGGCCTTCTCCATGTACGCCCCGAGGGTGTCCTCGTCGTACACGATGGCCATGCCGGCGCCGCCGAGCACGTACGACGGCCGCACGAGCACCGGGTAGCCGATCTCCTCGGCGACCGCCCGCGCCTCCTCCACGGTCATCGCGGTGCCGTGCCTGGGCGCGGGCAGCCCGGCCTCGGCGAGGACCTGCCCGAACGCGCCCCGGTCCTCGGCGAGGTGGATCGACTCGGGCGAGGTGCCGACCACGGGCACCCCCGCGTCCTTGAGCGCCTGGGCGAGCCCGAGCGGCGTCTGGCCGCCGAGCTGCACGATGACGCCGACGACCGGCCCGGTCTCCTGCTCGGCGTGCACGACCTCCAGGACGTCCTCCAGCGTGAGCGGCTCGAAGTAGAGCCGGTCGGAGGTGTCGTAGTCGGTCGAGACGGTCTCGGGGTTGCAGTTGACCATCACGGTCTCGTAGCCGGCCTTGGCCAGCTCGAACGACGCGTGCACGCAGGCGTAGTCGAACTCGATGCCCTGGCCGATGCGGTTGGGCCCGCTGCCCAGGATGATCACCTTGGGCCGGTCCCCCACCGGCACCTCGTTCTCCTCGTCGTAGGTGGAGTAGAGGTACGGCGTGCGCGCGGCGAACTCCGCGGCGCAGGTGTCCACGGTGTTGTAGACGGGCCGGAGGCCGAACTCGTGGCGCTTGGCCCGCACCTCGGGCTCCGGCACGCCCAGGATCTCGGCGATCTGCGCGTCGCTGAAGCCGTGCCGCTTGGCCAGCTCGACGGTGGGCCGGTCGAGCGCGGTGATCGACCGGGCGACCTCGTCGATCGCGAAGAGCTGGTCGACGAACCACGGGTCCACCGAGGTGGCCTCGTGGACCTGCTCGGGGGTCGCGCCCGCCCTGATCGCCTGCTGCATGGTGCGCAACCGCCCGTCGTGGGGCTTGCGGCAGGCCTCCAGGAGCTCGTCCAGGTCGCCGGGCTCGCCCGCCCAGCTGAACGACGATCCCTTCTTCTCCAGCGACCGCAGCGCCTTCTGCAGCGCCTCGGGGAAGGAGCGGCCGATGGCCATCGCCTCGCCGACCGACTTCATGTGCGTGGTCAGCGTCTGGTCGGCCCCGGCGAACTTCTCGAACGCGAACCTCGGCACCTTGACCACGATGTAGTCGAGCGACGGCTCGAACGACGCCGGGGTCTCCTTGGTGATGTCGTTGGGGATCTCGTCGAGGCTGTAGCCGATGGCGAGCTTGGCGGCGATCTTGGCGATCGGGAAGCCGGTGGCCTTGGACGCCAGCGCCGACGACCGCGACACGCGCGGGTTCATCTCGATGACGATCATCCGGCCGGTCGCCGGGTCGACCGCGAACTGGATGTTGCAGCCGCCGGTGTCGACGCCGACCTCGCGGATGACCGCGATCGCGACGTCGCGCATGTTCTGGTACTCGCGGTCGGTCAGCGTCAGCGCGGGCGCCACGGTCACGCTGTCGCCGGTGTGGACGCCCATCGGGTCGATGTTCTCGATGGAGCACACGATGACCACGTTGTCGTTGCGGTCCCGCATGACCTCCAGCTCGTACTCCTTCCAGCCGAGGATGGACTCCTCAAGGAGCACCTCGGTGGTCGGGGACGCGTCGAGGCCGGCGCCGGCGATGCGGCGCAGCTCCTGCTCGTCGTGGGCGAAGCCGGAGCCCGCGCCGCCCATGGTGAAGCTCGGGCGGACGACGAGCGGGTAGCCCAGCTCGCCGGCCGCGCGCAGGCACTCGTCCATGGTGTGGCAGATCACGCTGCGCGCCGACTCGGCGTTGAGGCCGTGCTCGGCGGCGACCTTGGCGACGATCTCCTTGAACCGCTCGCGGTTCTCCCCCGCCTGGATGGCGTCGATGTCGGCGCCGATCAGCTCGACGCCGTACTTGTCGAGCACGCCCGCCTCGTGCAGTGCCACGGCGGTGTTGAGCGCCGTCTGGCCGCCCAGCGTGGGCAGCAGCGCGTCGGGCCGCTCCTTGGCGATGATCTTCTCGACGATGTCCGGCGTGATCGGCTCGACGTAGGTGGCGTCGGCGAACTCCGGGTCCGTCATGATCGTTGCGGGGTTGCTGTTGACCAGGATGACCCGGAAGCCCTCGCTGCGTAGGACGCGGCAGGCCTGGGTGCCGGAGTAGTCGAACTCGCACGCCTGTCCGATGACGATCGGGCCGGAGCCGATCACCATGACGGACCTGATGTCCGTACGCTTAGGCACCCTTGGCCCCCTTCTTCTCCATCAGCTCGCAGAACTCGTCGAACAGGTAGGCGGCGTCGTGCGGGCCCGCGGCCGCCTCGGGGTGGTACTGCACGCTGAACGCGGGACGGTCCAGCAGGCGCAGCCCCTCCACGCAGTCGTCGTTGAGGTTGACGTGGCTCACCTCGGCCGCGCCGTACGGGGTCTCGAAGGGCCCGTCGAGCGGCGCCCGCACGGCGAAGCCGTGGTTGTGCGCGGAGATCTCGACCTTGCCGGTCCTGCGGTCCTGCACCGGCTGGTTCACCCCGCGGTGGCCGTACCGCAGCTTGTAGGTGCCGAGGCCGAGCGCCCGGCCGAGGATCTGGTTGCCGAAGCAGATGCCGAAGAACGGCACGCTCTCGTCCAGCACCTCGCGCAGCGACTCGACCGCGTACCCGGCCGCGGCGGGGTCGCCGGGGCCGTTGGAGAAGAAGACGCCGTCGGGGTCGAGGGCGAGGATGTCGGCCGCCTTGGCGGTCGCGGGCAGCACGTGCACCTCGCAGCCCCGCTCGGACATCCGCTGCGGGGTCATGGCCTTGATGCCGAGGTCGACCGCGGCGACGGTGAAGCGCTTGCGCCCGGCCGCCGGCACGACGTACGGCTCGACCGTGCTGACCTCGCGGGCCAGGTCGGCGCCCTCCATGCCGGGCGAGCGCCGCACCCGCTCGACCAGGTCGGCGATCTCGCCGCCCTCGCTGAAGATGCCCGCGCGCATCGCGCCGCGCTCGCGCAGGTGACGGGTGAGGGCGCGGGTGCCGGGCATCGCGATGCCGACCACGCCCTGGTCGCGCAGGTAGTCGTCGAGGGTCCTGCGGGAGCGCCAGTTCGACGGGATCCGGGACGGCTCGCGCACCACGTAGCCCGCGACCCAGACCCTGCGGGACTCGGGATCCTCGTCGTTGACACCGGTGTTGCCGATGTGCGGGGCGGTCATCGCGACGATCTGACGGTGGTAGGAGGGGTCGGTGAGCGTCTCCTGGTAGCCGGTCATGCCGGTGTTGAAGACCATCTCGCCGAACGTCTCGCCCACGGCGCCATACGGCGTTCCCTCGAAGACGCGTCCGTCCTCGAGCACGAGCAGGGCTGTCATACGAGCTTCCCTTCGAGAACGGTGGGACGGCCGCGCAGGAACGTCGCGACGACGCGGCCGGGCAGGGTCAGCCCCTCGTAGGGGGTGTTACGGCTCTTCGACGCCATCGCGGCAGGGTCGACCGGCTGCCGGACCGACGGGTCGTACAGCGTGATGTTGCCGGGGGCGCCGGGCTCGACCGCGCGGCCGTGACCGGCCAGGCGGCCGATCCTGGCCGGCCGCACGGACATGCGGTCGGCGACGCCGGCCCAGTCGAGCAGCCCGGTCTCGACCATGGCCTCCTGGACCACGGACAGGGCCGTCTCCAGGCCGATCATGCCCATGGCCGCGGCGGCCCACTCGGTCTCCTTGTCCTCGACCGGGTGGGGCGCGTGGTCGGTGGCCACGCAGTCGATCGTGCCGTCGGCCAGCGCCTCGCGCAGCGCCCGCACGTCGTCGGCGGTGCGCAGCGGCGGGTTCACCTTGTAGATCGGGTTGTACGGCCCGAGCGGCGACCTCTCCGCGCTGGAGTCGGTCAGCAGCAGGTGGTGGGGGGTGACCTCGGCGGTCACGTCCCAGCCCTTCGACTTGGCCCAGCGGATGATCTCGACGGAGCCCGCGGTGGAGACGTGGCAGACGTGCAGCCGGGAGCCGACGTGCGCGGCGAGCAGGCAGTCGCGCGCGATGATCGCCTCCTCGGCGACCGCCGGCCAGCCGGTCAGGCCGAGCCTGGCCGACACCTCGCCCTCGTTGAGCTGGGCGCCCTCGGTCAGCCTGGGCTCCTGGGCGTGCTGGGCGACGACGCCGTCGAACGCCTTGACGTACTCCAGCGCCCGGCGCATCAGCACGGCGTCGGACACGCACTTGCCGTCGTCGGAGAAGACCCGCACGCGGGCCGCGGAGTCGGCCATCGCGCCGAGCTCGGCCAGCTGGCGGCCCTCGAGGCCGGAGGTCACCGCGCCCACGGGCTGCACGTCGCAGTGGCCGTACTCCTGACCGAGCCGCCAGACCTGCTCCACCACTCCGGCGGTGTCGGCGACCGGGGAGGTGTTGGCCATCGCGTGGACGGCGGTGTACCCGCCCCGCGCCGCGGCCTGGGTGCCGGTCTCGACCGTCTCGGCGTCCTCCCGGCCGGGCTCGCGCAGGTGGGTGTGCAGGTCCACAAGGCCGGGCAGGGCGACCAGCCCGTCGGCGTCGACCGTCTGGTCGGCCTTCGCACCCGCGAGGGCGCCGGTCTCCGCCACGACGCCGTCGCGCAGCAGGATGTCGCTCGGGGCGCCGCCCAGGATCCGGGCGCCCCTGATGAGGATGGTGGTCACAGTCCCCTCGTGAAGGTCGTACGTGCTCATTCGGCGCCTCCGATCGCGGGCTCGGAACCGCCGAGCAGCAGGTAGAGGACGGCCATCCGGACCGTCACGCCGTTGGCGACCTGCTCGACGATCGTCGAGCGCGGCGAGTCGGCGACCTCCGCGGAGATCTCCATGCCACGGTTCATCGGGCCGGGGTGCATGACGATGGCGTCGTCGTGCAGGCGGGCGAAGCGGTCGCGGTCGAGTCCGTAGCGGCGGCTGTACTCCCGCGCCGAGGGGAAGTAGGCCGCGTTCATCCGCTCCAGCTGGACCCGCAGCATCATCACGACGTCCGACTTCGGCAGCACGGCGTCGAGGTCGTAGGAGACCTGGCACGGCCAGGTCTCGACCGCCACCGGCAGCAGGGTCGGCGGCGCGACCAGCGTCACCTCCGCGCCGAGCGTGTGCAGCAGCAGCACGTTGGACCGGGCGACCCGGCTGTGCAGCACGTCGCCCACGACGGCGATCTTCAGGCCCTCCAGGCGGCCCAGCCGGCGCCGGATGCTGAAGGCGTCGAGCAGCGCCTGGGTGGGGTGCTCGTGGGTGCCGTCCCCGGCGTTGACCACGCTGCCGCGCACCCAGGTGGCCAGGCGGTGCGGCGCGCCCGAGGCGCTGTGCCGGATCACCACGGCGTCGGCGCCCATGGCCTCCAGAGTGAGCGCGGTGTCCTTCAGCGACTCGCCCTTGGACACGCTCGACCCCTTGGCCGAGAAGTTGATCACATCGGCCGACAGGCGCTTGGCCGCGGCTTCGAAGGAGATGCGGGTCCGGGTGGAGTCCTCGAAGAAGAGGTTCACCACCGTGCGGCCGCGCAGCGTCGGCAGCTTCTTGATGGACCGCTGCGAGACCCGCGCCAGCTCCTCGGCCGTGTCGAGGATGAGGAGCGCGTCGTCGCGGGTGAGGTCGCCGGTCGAGATCAGGTGCTGCTTCATCGGTCGTCCTCCTTGATGAGCACGACCGCGTCGCGCCCGTCCGTCTCCTCCAGGAAGACCTTGACCTTCTCGCTCTTGGAGGTCGGCAGGTTCTTGCCGACGTAGTCGGCGCGGATCGGCAGCTCCCTGTGGCCCCGGTCGACGAGCGTGGCGAGCTGCACGGCCCTGGGCCTGCCCACGTCGTTCAGCGCGTCGAGCGCGGCGCGCACGGTGCGGCCGGAGTAGAGGACGTCGTCCACGAGGACGACGGTCCTGCCGTCCACGCCGTCCGGGGGCAGTTCGGTGCGGCCGAGCGGGCGCGCGGGCCGCAGGCGCAGGTCGTCGCGGTACATCGTGACGTCGATGGCGCCGACGGGGACCTTGACTCCCTCGAACTGCGCGATGCGCCCGGCGATCCGGTGTGCCAGGGTGGCGCCGCGGGTGGGGATGCCGAGCAGGACGACGCTCTCCGCACCCCTGGTGCGTTCGAGGATCTCGTGCGCGATCCGGGTGAGCGCCCGGTGGATGTCGGGCCCCTCCAGGACGGCGCGGGCCTGATTTCGGGCATCAGACATGAAAAAGTCACCGCCTTTCCCGCCTCACAGGACGGGTCTTAAAAGGGTGTCGGTTCTGCTTAGAGTATCAGGACCGTCTGCGAACCCCCCTCCCGCCAGGGGTGATGCCCCTCGCAAGGGTGTTCGCCCTCGGCGTGACGAGGAGGTGCCGGGGACCTGCCAGGTGACCTTGGAAACCTTCCGTGACGCCGAGAGGACGGTCCGAGGACGTCGAGGGGACGTTGAGGGGACGTTGAGGGGACGTTCCGGGGGGACGGGCGAGGGACGTGCCGGGGATCGGAAGCCGCATCGCACCGGGTGTCGGTGATTTCGGTGAGAGCACTGTTTGACGCTCTTTTTTCCAATCAGCTTGACCTTTGGGAGTGTCGGCTTTACCGTCACTGTCCGTAACCACAACACGCGACCTTCCTGGGTAAAACCCGACGCAGCGGTCACCGAAGGTGCCGGTCACGGGCACCAGCCCCGGTGTTCGGAACGCTTGGGACAAGGACGCACAATCAAGTGAGAAGAGACATAGAAAGCCGGGGGCCACACAATGCCGTCTGACTACGCCAAGTCGCTGGGCGCGCGCCTGCGCGCCATCCGGACCCAGCAGGGGCTGTCCCTGCACGGTGTGGAAGAGAAGTCCCGCGGACGGTGGAAGGCCGTCGTCGTGGGCTCCTACGAGCGGGGCGACCGCGCGGTGACCGTGCAGAAGCTTGCCGAGCTCGCGGATTTCTACGGAGTGCCGGTGTCGGAGCTTCTTCCGGGCGGAGCCGCCCCCAGCCCGCTTGCGCCCGCTCCCAAGCTGGTCATCGACCTGGAGCGGCTGTCGCAGTTGCCGAAGGACAAGGCCGGCCCGCTCGCCCGTTACGCCGCCACCATTCAGAGCCAGCGGGGCGACTACAACGGCAAGGTGCTGTCCATCCGGCAGGAGGACCTGCGCTCGCTCGCGGTCATCTACGACAAGTCGCCGGTCGAGCTGACCGAGGAGTTCATCCACTGGGGCGTGCTCGACGCGGAGGCCCGCCGCGCCGTCGAGTCCTTCTGACCTCCCGCCTGTCCGTACGCGGCTCCCCGTGACGCTGTCCGCCCACTCCGGCGTAGTCACGGGCGGCGCCTCCGCAACGGGGAGCCGCCGGTACGAGTGATTCCCGCCAGGCGGGGATAGGCAGGACATGACGTTTTACGTGGGCTCCGAGGTGGGCAGGCTTCGCCGCGTCCTGGTCGACATACCCGAACTCGCGCTCAAGCGGCTCACCCCGGGCAACAAGGACGGCCTGCTGTTCGACGACGTGCTGTGGGTGCACCGCGCGCTGGAGGAGCACCGGGAGTGGTGCGAGGTGCTCGCCGGGCGGGGCGTCGAAGTGCACCACCTCGGCGACCTCCTGCGGGAGGTGATCGAGATCCCCGACGCGCGCAAGCACATCCTCGACGGCAGCGTCGACGAGCACTGGTTCGGCCCGCTGGCCGCCGACGCGATCCGCAACACGCTCGACTCCCTCGACGCGGACACCCTCGCTCCGCTGCTGACCGGCGGGATCACCAAACGCGAGATCATGGAACTGGGCTGCGACCCCGGCTCCATCGCCTTCCACACGCTCGGCATGGACGACTTCGTCCTCCCGCCGCTGCCCAACCACCTGTTCGCCCGCGACACCTCGTGCTGGGTGTACGACGGGGTGTCGATCAACGCGATGCGCAAGAAGGCGCGCAGGCGGGAGACCGTCAACTACGAGGCGGTCTACCGGTGGCACCCGCTGTTCGCCGCCGGATACGGCAACCCCGGCGGCGGCGGGTTCAACGTCTGGTACGAGGGCGTGCGCATGGCCCCGGCCACCATCGAGGGCGGCGACGTCCTGGTCCTCGGCGACGGCGTCGTGCTCGTCGGGGTGAGCGAGCGCACCCAGCCACAGGCCGTGGAGATGCTGGCGACCAACCTGTTCCGGGCGGGGTCGGCGACCCGCATCGTGGCGCTCGACCTGCCCAAGACCCGTGCGTTCATGCACCTCGACACCGTGATGACCAACGTCGACGTGGGCGTGTTCACCAAGTACGCCGGGCTCGGCATGCTGCCGTCGTACACGGTGGAGCCGGGCGACACCGACAAGGAGCTGAAAGTCACCGACCACCCGCCGGAGGACATGCACAAGGCGATCGCGCGGGCCCTCGGCCTCGACGACATCAAGGTCCTCACGCCGACGCAGGACGTGCACGCGGCCGAGCGCGAGCAGTGGGACGACGGCTGCAACGTGCTGGCGCTGGAACCCGGCGTGGTCGTGGCCTACGAGCGCAACACCACGACCAACAACCACCTGCGCAGGCACGGCATCGAGGTCATCACGATCCGGGGCAGCGAGCTCGGCCGGGGACGCGGCGGGCCGCGGTGCATGAGCTGCCCGCTGGAGCGCGACGACGTCTGATCACCCCGGTCGCGAGGGCCCTGCGCGGGATCGGCTGAGGAAAGGAACGCCCCCGCCGTGCCGGACGGGCGAGCCGGGGCCCTGGACGGAGACGCAGACCACCCGGCCATGAGCGGATACGCAGACCACCCGGCCATGGGCGGAGGAGGCAGGTCAGCCGGCCATGGGCAGGGTGGGGCGGCCGGGCAGGCCGAGGATCGACTCGACCTCGCCGACGAACCTGTCCGCCTCCGCTATGATCTCCTCTGCGTCGTTCTGCGTGACGGCTCGGACCATTCCGGCCTCGGCAGCCGCACGCTTGGTCGCGCTCACCGCGAAGTAGGCCGCCCAGTCCGCGAGCTTGGGCTCCGCTTCCGGCAGCAGCTCCCAGGCGCTGCGCAGCCGCCGCCTGCGGCCGTCCATCGGCCGCGGACGGGCCGCGAGGATCCCGGCGGCCGCACGGAGGGCCGCCAGGTGGGCCGACACGTAGCGGTCCGCGGGGGTGGGCCCGACGGTGGCGTCCGCGAGGCATGCCCTGGCGTCCGCGAGGTGTGCCAGAACCGCCTGCGAGAGCCGGGGCCCGCTCTTCTGCTCGTCGTTCTCCTCAGTCATGCCCGCCTCCTTGAGTCGTGGCACTCCGGCGAAGGTCGCCGGTGACTTCACAGTCGCAGATCGCACCGACAATTTCGCCGGCCGGGAGATCCCGTGAACCGCTCGAGATCGCCCGACGCTTTCTCAGGCTCCCGTGGGCGGCCGGACGAGGAGCTTCCCCTCTCCCCGTCCGGCCCACGCCGCGGGCCGTGCCGCATCCGTCTCCGCCGACGACGAAGGCACGAATCCAACGGGGTGGGCGCGAGCCGCGAGTCCCACGCCCACTCCATCGAACATAGATTCGATCATGTCCCCTGTCAAGGCTGTCAACGAATACGTGTTCGAGGACCGCGTTCGAAACGCGCAGGGTGAGACGACGAAAGGGGCCCCGCGCGACCACCTCGCGCGGGGCCCCTCCGGGGATGGAATCAGCGCCTGAAGGCGCCCCTGACGTGCACCGGAACGCCCTTGCCGAGCATGCCCGGCAGGATCTCGGCCACGTTCATGGGCAGCCGCACGCAGCCGTGCGACGCCGGGTAGAGCGGCACCGACAGCGCGCCGTGGAGCGCGATGCCACCGTTGAAGAAGATGGGGTTGTAGAGCTGCCCGAGGTAGGACCGGTGCCAGCCCTTGGCCCGCCAGGTGGTCTTGTAGTCGCCGGTCGGCGTGCGGGCGCTGCCGGAGAACCGCTGCCGCTTGCCGTTCCAGGTGGCGTACTCGGTGTAGGGAATGCCGCTGCCGCTGGAGATGTGACTGATCAGCACCGGCGCGCCACCCCGGTACAGAACCATCACCTGCTTGGTCAGGTTCACCTCGACGCGGGTCGCCTTGCCCCTGGGCACCAGGACCTTGGGCGCCCGGGGGTTCTCCAGCGCCCTCCAGGTGCGGGCGGCGACCGTGCTGGTCGGCGTGATCCCCTGCACCTTCTGGAACGCCCAGACCGCCGTCAGGGTGGCCCCGCCGTACCGGCCGTCGACGCTGCCGGGCATGTACCCGAGCTCCTTGAGCCGGGCCTGCAGCGCCTTCACGGCGGAGCCCTTGGCGCCGAGCTTGAGCGTCTTGCCCGGCGCGGTGAACGGCGGGTAACCGGTGGCGCGCGCGGGGACGGCGCTCCGCGCCGGGAGCGCCGGGAGCCCGGAGAGCGCCGAGGACGCCGGAAGCGCCGGGAGCGCGGTCCCCGTCGTCACGGCCCACGTCTGCCCGGCGGTGCGCGCCTGCGCCGTGCCGCTCACGCCGGTCGCCGCGAAGGCGGTCGCGAACGTCGCCGCCCCCACCACGACGAGCAGTCGCCGTCGACCCCTCATCCTGACCAACCCCTCATAAGCCCGTTTTTCGATCAAAGGACTCACCTTACGGTCCGATTGTGAGCCGCGTGATCGTAAGTGGCCATAATCGGCCGCGTATGTCCTGGCAATCCGTTTAGAGTGACCGGGTGGCAGAAAAGTTGCATCCGAACGTCGTCCGAGTTCAGGAGGCCCTGCGGGCCGGCCGGGTGACGGGCGAGGTCGTCGTGCTGGACGACGCCGCCCCGACGGCCGCCACGGCGGCGGCCCAGCTAGGCTGCGAGGTCGGCGCGATCGCCAACAGCCTGATCTTCGACGCGGACGGCGCGCCGCTGCTGGTGCTGACCAGCGGCGCCCACCGCGTGGACACCGGGCTGATCGCGCGGCTCGTCGGCGCGGCGAAGGTGCGGCGGGCCACGCCGGAGTTCGTCCGCGAGCACACCGGGCAGCCCATCGGCGGCGTCGCCCCGGTCGGGCATCCCGCGCCCGTACGGACGCTGGTGGACACCTGGCTGAGCAAGCACGAGGTCGTGTGGGCCGCCGCCGGGCACCCCCACACCGTCTTCCCCACGTCCTACGACGAGCTGCTGCGCATCACCGGGGGCACGGCCGCCGAGGTGGAGTGACGCCTGCCGGACCGGCCCGGCGGCGCTTTGCTAATGTGCGACGAGTGATCCGACTGCGACGGGTGGGGCCCGACGAGTTCAGGGCGGTGCTGGACACCGTGCTGGAGATCTACACGGTGGCCATGCGCCCGCCGTCGGACCAGCTCGCGGGCCGCATGGCGATCATGCGCAACCACGCCACCTATCCCGACTTCGACTGCGTGCTCGCGGAGGACACGCAGACCTCCGGCATCGCCGGCTTCGCGTACGGCTTCCACGGAGGCCGGGGGCAGTGGTGGCACGACGTCGTACGCGGGGCGCTGCAGGACCGGGCCGGGCCGGTGGTGGCGGAGGACTGGTTCGGCGACGCCCTGGAGATCGCCGAGATCCACGTGCGCCCCGAGTATCAGGGCCGGGGAATCGGCAGGCGGCTGATCCACACGCTGTGCGAGGGCCGCCCGGAGCGCACGGCCGTGCTGTCGACGCACGACGCCCCCACGGTGGCCCGGCGCCTCTACGGGGACGTCGGGTTCGCCGACCTGATGACCCGGTTCGTCTTCCCCGGCGGCTACGAGGAGTACGTCATCGCCGGCCTGCGGCTGCCGCTGCCCGAGCGCGGAGCCCGGGAGGACTGACGGGCCGGCGAGGACCGCGCCGGCTCAGCCGGCGACGGCGGCGGGCACGCTGTGCAGCGCCTGGAACACCTCGCGGGTCGCGCTCGACCGGTTGAAGGTGATGAAGTGGATCCCGGGCGCGCCCTCGTCGAGAAGCTTCTGGCACAGCTCCACGGCGTGCTCGATGCCGAGGCGGCGGACCGCGGCCGGGTCGTCGGCGACGGCCTCGAACCGCTCGGCCACCTCCGGCGGGAACGGCGCGCCGGACAGCTGCTCCGACCGGGCGATCGTGCTCATCTGCGTGACGGGCATGATGCCGGGGATGATCGGGGTGTCGCACCCCTGGGCCGCCACGCGGTCGCGCAGCCGCAGGTAGTCCTCCGCCCTGAAGAACATCTGGGTGATCGCGTAGTCCGCGCCGGCCCGGCACTTCTGCACGAAATACTTGGTGTCCGACTCGATGGACGCCGACCTCGGGTGCTTGTACGGGAAGGCGGCCACCCCCACGCAGAAGTCGCCCGCCTGGCGGATCAGCCGCACCAGCTCCTCGGCGTACAGGACGCCCTCCGGGTGCTTGACCCACTCGTCCAGGGGGTTGCCGCCGCGCGGGTCGCCGCGTACGGCGAGGATGTTGCGCACGCCCGCGTCGGCGAACCTGCCGACGAGGTGGCGCAGCTCGCGGATCGAGTGGTCGACCGCGGTGAAGTGGGCGACGGGGGTCAGCGTCGTCTCGTGCGCCAGCCGCTCGACGATGTCCACGGTGCGGTCCCGGGTCGAGCCTCCGGCGCCGTAGGTCACGGAGACGAACGTCGGCCGCAGCGCCTCCAGCTCGCGGATGGCCCGCCACAGCTGGCGCTCCCCCTCGTCGGTCTTCGGCGGCATGAACTCGAACGAGAACGAGCGCTCGCCCGCGGCCAGCAGTTCGCGGACCGTCGGGACGCGATCAGGAAGCCGCGAGGGCAGACCGAGAGCCATACCGGCAAGGGTACAGCGATGGCGGTTTTCACGGCCTCCACGGTCTTGCTATGTGGACATTTGCCGTATCAGAGTGAGTTGGCCCACTTGGAGGGGATCTGCTGCTGGGTGCCTGGATCAACCCCGGTTAGTCTCAGAGCATGACCGCTTCCGCCGCCTCGCTCGATTCCATCCGTACGGAGGTGGACCTCGCACTCCGGGAGTTCCTCGACCGGCAGCGACCACACTTCGGTGACCCTCATCTGGCCGCCCTGTTGTCCGCCGCGGAGGATTTCCTGGCCGGCGGCAAGAGGCTGCGCCCCGCCTTCTGTTACTGGGGCTGGCGCGCCGCCGGGGGAGGCGACGAGCCGGGACTGCGCTTCGCCGCCGCCTCGCTGGAACTCCTGCAGGCCAGCGCGCTCATCCACGACGACGTCATGGACGCGAGCGACGTGCGCCGGGGCATGCCGTCGGCGCACCGCCGGTTCGAACGGATGCACGCCGAGGCGGGCTGGCACGGCTCGGCGCGGCAGTTCGGCGAGGGCTCGGCCGTGCTGCTGGGCAACCTGCTGCTGGTGTGGTCCGGAGAGATGTGGCGCACCAGCGGCCTGGCGCCGGAGGCGATCGCCGTCGCCCAGCCGATGCACGACTACATGCTCACCGAGCTGATGTGCGGGCAGTACCTCGACCTGCTCGAACAGGCCCAGGGCGAGAGCACCTTCGACAGCGCGCTGCGGGTGGCGCTGTACAAGAGCGGCAAATACTCGGTGGAGCAGCCACTGCGGCTCGGGCTCGTCCTCGCCGCCCGGGCCCGGCACGCGTGGATCGACCGGCTCTGCGTGCAGTACGGCCAGCAGGTGGGCATCGCCTTCCAGCTCCGCGACGACATCCTCGGCGTGTTCGGCGACCCGGCCGAGACCGGCAAGCCCGCCGGGGACGACCTTCGCGAGGGCAAGCGGACCGTCCTGATCGCCCGCGCGCTCGCCTCGGCCACCCCCGCCCAGACGTCGGTCGTAGGGGCCCTGCTCGGCGACCCCGAGCTGGACGCCGAGGGGGTCGGGCGGCTGCGCACGGTGATCGAGGAGACCGGCGCGCTGGCCGCGTGCGAGGGCATGATCAAGCGCTACCTCGACGACGCGCTGCACGCCCTCGACCAGGCGCCGATCGAGGAGGAGGCCCGCACGGCACTGGCCGCCCTGGCCGTGGCGGCCACGTCCCGCCGCACCTGACGCGACGCGATGGGCCCGGCGGAAGCCTTCCGCTCAGAGCGGGACGGCGGACAGCCGGGCCTTGAGCGCGGCGGCCGCGGCGCCCGGATCGTCGGCCTCGGTGATCGCCCGGACGACCACGGCGCGGCGCACGCCGTGCGCCATCACCTCGTCGAGGTTGCCCAGGTCGATGCCCCCGATGCCGAACCACGGCCGGTCGGCGCCCAGGCGCGCGGCGTGCTCGAGCAGCGCGGGGCCGGGCGCCGGGCGGCCGGGCTTGGTGGGTGTGGGCCAGATCGGCCCGCAGCAGAAGTAGTCCACGCCCGGCTCCACGGCCGCGGCCGACGCCTCGGCCGCCGAGTGCGTGGACCTGCCGATGAGGACATCGGGACCGAGGATCTCCCGGGCCACCGGGACCGGAAGGTCGTCCTGGCCGAGGTGCAGGATGTCGGGCCGGGCGGCGTAGGCCACGTCCGCCCGGTCGTTGACCGCCAGCAGCGCCCCGTGCCTGTCGCAGGCCGCGCGGAAGACCTCGAGCAGATCCAGCTCCTCGCGCGCCTCCAGGCCCTTCTCCCTGAGCTGGACGATGTCCACGCCGCCGGACAGGACCGCGTCGAGGAACTTCTCCAGGTCGCCGCGGTCCCTCCTGCCGTCGGTGCAGAGGTAGAGCCTGGCCTGCGCGAGGCGCTGTCGCCGGATGTCGTTCACCCGACCACAATGCCATGCGGCGGCGAGGTCAGAAGCCCAGGGCCTGGGCCCTGCGCTTGACCTCGGTGTGCCGGCCCTTCACGATCGCGTCGATCGGGGACCCTGGCAGCGAGTCGTCCGGGGTGAACAGCCACCGGATCGACTCCACCTCGTCGTACCCGGCGTCGGACAGGACGGTGAGCGTGCCGGGCAGGCCCTTGAGCACCTCGCCGTCCGCGATGAACACCGCCGGGATCTGCGGCTCGCCGCCGCCCCGCCGGACGCCGACGAGCTTCTTGTCCTTGAGGAGTTGCTTGGCGCGGCCGATGTTGAGTCCCAGCTTCTTGGCGGCTTCCGAGAGGGGGAGCCATTCCCCTACGAGCTGGTCGGTCTCCCGGTCGATCTGCGCAACAGTAAGCGTCACGGGTCCACCATTACCACAGCGGAGCTGCCAGGAAACACCTCGATTAGGCCATAATGCAGTCGCGGAGCGGCACGGCCGAATCGGCCACCCGCAGGGGGTCGAGCCGCTGACCGCCCTCGATGATCTTGCGGCCCTGCACCACGTCGCGCGGCCTGTCGACGGTGAGCACCGCGGCGAGGCGGTCGTCCGCCGTCAGCCAGCACACCGCCCACTTCGCGTCCCTGCGCGGGTCGCCGCGCAGCACCATGCGGTCGCCGGCCTCCCGGTGACCCGCGAACTGCACCATGTGACCGAACTGCTCCGACCAGAAGTACGGCACGGGGTCGTAGACCGCCTCCTCGCCCAGCAGGGTGGCGGCGGCCGTGTCGGGAGCCTGGAGCGCGGTGTCCCAGTGCTCGACCCGCAGCCGGGCGCCGAACCTGCGCGACCACCAGCTCGCGCAGTCGCCCACCGCCACGACGTTGGGCAGCGACGTGCGCAGGTGCTCGTCGACCACCACCCCGTCGTCGACCCGGACCGCCGACCCCTTCAGCCAGTCGACCGCCGGGCGCACCCCGACGCCGGTGACGATCACATCGGCCGGCACCCGGGCGCCGGACATGAGCGTGAGGCCGTCGGGGTCCACGGTGCCGACCAACGCCCCGAGGCGCAGCTCGACGCCCGCCCGCGCGTACCAGTCGGTGGTGTGGCTGCCCACTTCGGGCCCGAGCGCCACGGCGAGCGGGGTCTCCCCCGCCTCCACCACGGTCACCGCGCAACCGGCCCTGGCCGCCGCGGTGGCGACCTCGGCGCCGATCCAGCCGGCCCCGACGACGGCCACGCGGGCGCCGGGGACCAGCCGCTCGCGCAGCGCGAGCGCGTCCTCGATCGTGCGCAGCACGTGCTGACGGCCCTCGCCGCGCAGGCGGATCGGCGTGGCGCCGGTGGCGATGACCAGGCCGTCGTACTCCAGCTCGCCCTCGGTCGTCTCCAGCACGCCCTCGCGCAGGCCCTTGGCCGCCGTGCCGAGGCACAGCCGTACGTCGAGGGCGTCGAGGTCGGAGTCGACCACGGTCGAGTCGGTCTCTCCGAGCAGCACCGCCTTCGACAGCGGCGGCCGGTCATAGGGGCGATGGTGTTCCTCGCCGATGAGCGTGATGCGTCCGGTGAACCCACGGAACCTCAACGCCTCGATGCTTCGCACGCCGGCCAGGCCGGCACCCACCACCACGACGTGATCCACAGCTTGACCATAGATTGTCAACGGGGGCCCTGGCCAACGGGCCCCCCATAACGAGTTGGGCAATTGCCGCGCACTTCCGCGGGGGCCCACGTTGTGAACCCCGCCGCGTCTCGTCCGGCGTTCTCACCGGAGCACGCGCAGCCGGATGTTCGTCGCGTGCGGCACGTGCGTGAGGCCGATCCGTTCGAGCCGGACCCGGGCGCCGCCGGGGCGGGACAACAGCCGGACGCCGTCGCCGAGCATGACCGGAGCCACGCACACGAGGATCTCGTCGATCAGGCCCGCGTCGAGGCACTGCGCGGCGACGTCGGCGCCGAGCACGTTGACGTACCTGTCCCCGGCGGCCGACGTGGCCGCCGCGACGGCCGCGCCGAGGTCGGTCACGAAGGTCACGCCGGGTACCGGCGCGGCCGGGACGTCGTGGGTGAGCACGAACTGCGGCCCGCTCCACGTGCCGCCGAACGCGCCCTCCTGCGGGGTGCCGCGATGCGGGTCGTCGCCGCGGAAGGTGCGGTTGCCCACGAGCAGCGCGCCGATCTCGCCGACGAGCCCGTCCACGGCCGGATTGGGTCCGAGGTGCTCGGTCAGCCAGGACATGTCGCCGCCCGGCCCGGCGATGAAGCCGTCCAGGGACATGGTGGCCGAATACAACATGGTGGCCATGAGGCACCTCCGTCGGGTCGGTGAACGCTCGTCCTCGTGTGACGGCGGACGGCCCCCGTCATCATCGGTCCGGCGATCGGCCGTTGTGAGCGGCGTACTACCCTTGTGTGCGTAAGACGCGCGGGAGCCCGGCGGACCGGGCTGAGAGGAGAGCGTGAGGCTCTCGACCGCCCCGACCTGATCCGGGTAATGCCGGCGAAGGGAGCGCTGTGTCCCGCACACCGCCATCCGGCGCCCAGTCCGGCGTGCAGTCCGGCGCACAGGCCGGCTACGACGTCGTGATCGTGGGCGGCGGGGTGGAGGGCCTGGCCGCGGCCTGGCGCACGGCGCGGCGGGGCCTGTCGGTGGCGGTGGTCGACCCCGCGCCCGGAGGCGGCGCCACCCACGCGTCGGCGGGGATGCTCGCACCGGTCAGCGAGGTGACCTACACGGAGGAGCCGCTGCTGCGGCTCGGCCTCGCGTCGCTGGCGGCCTGGCCGGCGTTCCGGGCGGAGCTGGAGGACGAGACCGGCGCCGACCTCGACTACCGCACCGAGGGCACGCTGGAGGTCGCCCGCGGCGCGGACGACATGGCCGTCCTCGACGACCTCGCGGCCTTCGAGCAGACGCTCGGCCTGCGGGTCGAGCGGCTCACCGGGCGCGAGTGCCGCTCCTTCGAGCCGATGCTCTCCCCCTCCGTACGCGGTGGGCTGCTGGCCCGCGACGACGCGTGGGTCAATCCCCGCAGGGTCGTGCGCGCCCTCCTCACGGCGTTCGAGAAGGCGGGCGGCACACTGGTGACCGAGCGCGTCGCCGGGATCGACTCCCGCGGGCCCGGCGCTCCGTGCGTGCGGCTGGAGTCGGGCGCCGCCGTCGCGGCCGGCCAGGTCGTCGTGGCGGCCGGGTCGTGGTCGGCGTCCCTGCTGCCCGGCCTGCCGGTACGCCCGGTCAAGGGCGAGATCCTCCGGCTGCGCGGGCCCCGGGGCTTCCTCACCCGGTGCGTCAGGGGGCTGGTGCACGGTTCCCCCGCCTACCTGGTCCCCCGGAGCGACGGAGAGATCACCCTGGGCGCGACGACGCAGGAGATGGGGTACGACGCACGGGTCACCGCCGGAGGCGTGTACGAGCTGCTGCGCGACGCCCGCGAACTGGTGCCCGGCATCACCGAGCTCGAACTGGCCGAGACGACGGCCGGCTTCCGCCCGGGCACGCCCGACAACCTGCCGCTCATCGGCCCCGCCGGGCCGCCCGGCGTGCTCGCGGCGACCGGGCACGGACGCAACGGGGTGCTGCTGTCCCCGATCACCGCCGACGCCGTCGCCGCGTTCCTCACCGGCGACGAGGTGCCCCCGGTCGCCAGGTTCTGCGATCCAGGGAGATTCAGCCAATGAAAGTCACGATCAACGGAGGCGCGGCCGAACTGCCGGACGGCGCCACGGTCGGCGACGCCGTACGGACCCTCACGCCCCTCACGTCCGGGGTCGCGGTGGCGGTGAACGGCGAGGTGGTGAGCCGGAGCGCCTGGGACTCCACGCCGGTCGCCGACGGCGACGGCGTCGAGGTGCTCACGGCCGTGCAGGGAGGGTGAGCATGACCGACGACGTCTTCGTGCTGGGCGGGGAGAAGTTCACCTCGCGGCTCATCATGGGCACCGGCGGCGCACCGTCTCTGGAGGTGCTGGACCAGGCGCTGGAGGCGTCCGGCACCGAGCTGACGACGGTCGCGATGCGCAGGCTCGACCCGGAGTCACGCGGCTCGGTGCTCGACGTGCTGCGCGCCCGCGGCATCAAGGTGCTGCCGAACACGGCGGGCTGCTTCACCGCGGGGGAGGCGGTGCTGACCGCCCGCCTGGCCCGCGAGGCGCTGGAGACCGACTGGGTCAAACTGGAGGTCATCGCGGACGAGCGGACCCTGCTGCCCGACCCGATCGAGACCTTCGACGCCGCCGAGCGGCTGGTCGCCGACGGTTTCGTGGTGCTGCCGTACATCGGCGACGACCCGGCGCTGGCCCGCAGGCTCCAGGACGCCGGGTGCGCCGCGGTGATGCCGCTCGGCGCCCCGATCGGCTCCGGTCTGGGCATCCGCAACCCGCACAGCATCGAGCTCATCGTCGAGGCCGCCACGGTGCCGGTGATCCTCGACGCCGGCGTCGGCACGGCGAGCGACGCCGCGCTGGCGATGGAGCTGGGCTGCGACGCCGTGCTGCTGGCGAGCGCCGTGACCCGGGCGCACCGGCCCGGACTGATGGCCGCGGCCATGCGGCAGGCGGTCACGGCCGGGCGGCTGGCCCGCCTGGCCGGGCGCATCCCCCGCCGCCGCTACGCCGAGGCGTCCTCCCCCGCCCGCCTGTCCTGAGTCCGCCACCGCCGCGGCCGGCCGTGCTCCCCGCCCCGTTCCCCTCGCCCGCCACCGCCGCGGCCGGCCCTCCTCCCCTCGCCCGCCCTCCCCTGGCCCGCCCGTCCCGAGACGTCTGCGCGGGCGAGCGGGGAGGCGCGCGATTCCCCGTCTGGTAAGCCCGGCTTTCGCAATCGGCACGGCTTTTCGGACGGCGCGGGAGGCTGCCGAATAGGTCTCGGTTTAGGATTCGGGAACACGCCGGGCGGCAAATCACCCGTAAACTCTGGCGAGTGGACACGACGCTAACCGACCCGCTCGTGGGGCAGTTGCTCGACGGGCGCTACCGCGTCGAGTCCCGGATCGCCCGGGGTGGCATGGCCTCCGTCTACCTGGCTCTGGACGTCCGGCTCGACCGCACGGTCGCCGTCAAGGTGATGCACCGCTCGCTGGCCGAGGACCCGCAGTTCGTGCGGCGGTTCATCGGCGAGGCCAAGTCGGTGGCCAGCCTCTCGCACCCCAACATCGTGCAGGTCTTCGACCAGGGCACCGACGGGGCGCACGTCTACCTGTCGATGGAGTACGTCCCCGGGCGGACGCTGCGCGACGTCCTTCGCAGGCGCGGCCGCCTCCCGGCCCGCGAGGCCCTGGAGATGGTCATCCCGGTGCTCGCCGCCCTCGGCGCGGCCCACCAGGCCGGGCTCATCCACCGCGACGTCAAGCCCGAGAACGTGCTGCTCGCCGACGACGGCCGGGTGAAGGTCGTGGACTTCGGCCTGGCCCGCGCGATCGAGGCGACCAACCAGACCAAGACCGGCATGATGATCGGCACGATCGGCTACATGTCGCCCGAGCAGGTCACGACCGGCACGGCCGACGCCCGCAGCGACGTGTACGCCGCCGGGATCATGCTGTTCGAGCTGCTCACCGGGCGGCAGCCGTACGCGGGCGAGACGCCGATGTCGATCGCCTACCGGCACGTGCACGAGACCGTCCCCGCGCCGTCCTCGATCGTGCCCGACATGCCGCCGCCGATCGACGCGCTCGTCGCCGCGGCCACCGACAAGGACCCCGCCGCGCGCCCGGCGGACGCGACCGCCATGCTCGTCGCCGCCGTCGAGATCCACCGTACGCTGCCGAAGACCGGGCACACCGGCGCGCACGCCGCCCCCCACGGGGCCTTCGACACCGGCGCCCACAGCGGCGTACGGACGGGCGCGCACCGCACCGTCCCGCCGGCCGGCGGGGCCTCGTCGTTCGGCACCGCGCAGCACGCGCTCGCGGAGCCCGGGTCGCCGCTCGGCCACACGATGATCCAGCCGCGCTCGGAACTGCTGACCGGCCCGGCCGAGAGCGAGCGGCGCCGGGGACGCAGGATCAGGCCCGTCTGGTTCGTGGCCGCGCTGGCCCTCGTCATGCTGGCGGGCGTCGCCTTCACCGGCTGGTGGTTCTCCCAGGGCCGCTACACGAAGGTCCCCGACCTGGTGAACAAGCCCGTCACGGTCGCCAGGCAGGTGGCGCAGCAGGCCGGTTTCGAGGTCCGGGTGGGCGAGGCGCGGTTCGACGACAAGGTGCCGAAGGGCGTCGTCCTCGACACCGAGCCGGGACTGGGCGCCGAGGTGATCAAGGGGTCGGTGCTCACCCTCATCCCGTCGGCCGGCCCGGAGACGATCCCCGTGCCGAAGGTCGAGGGTTCCAGCCTGACGGACGCCCGGGCGAAGATCGCCGAGGTCGGGCTGACCCCCGGGCGGGTGAGCAAGAGCGCCAGCGACACCGTCCCCCGCGACCAGGTCATCCGTACCAACCCGCCGGTGGGCAAGCGCGTCAAGAAGGGCAGCACGGTCAACTTCGTCGTCAGCGCCGGGCTGCTGATGCCGGACGTCACGCAGATGATGCGCGACCAGGCGGAGAAGTTCCTGCGTGAGAAGGGCTTCAACGTCCAGGTCGACGAGACCGCCGACGACGCCCCGCCGGGCACCGTGATCGCCCAGGACCCGCCCGGCGGCGCCGAGGTGGTGGCCGGGGCGACCGTCCACCTGACGGTTTCGCGCGGCCCGGACCAGGGCTTCCACTGGCCGTGGGAGACCAACCCCGCCGACCCCAACCAGAGCCCGGCCGCCGTCGTCAACGTGCCCGACGTACGCTTCAAGTTCGTGAAGGACGCGGTGAACGAGCTGAAGGCGGCCGGCTTCAAGGTCAACGTCCGCAGGCTGGCGGGCGTGGGCACCCAGCGCGTGATCGGCGAGAACCCGCTCGGCCAGCAGCCGGCGGGCACCACCATCACCATCTGGCACTGACGCCCGGACCGGCCGTCCGGGCGGCGGCGCCCGTCCGGTGCGATGGTGGTTGCGCGCCGGGACGCGCCCCCTGCGCCGTACGAGTCGCGCCGGCCGCCACCCCACGGGCGCCGCACGTGCGAACATGAGCCGGTGAGCGAGGCTCTGTGGCGACCTTCCGGCGTCGAACTCCTGGAGGCTCACCGGCTCCGCCTCGTCGAAGCCGCCGCGCCGCGGATCCCGCCCGAAGAGCAGGCGGCCATGAACCGCGTGTGGGATGAGGCGGTGCAGGCCAATCCGGCCCTCTTCGACGGACCGACCGTGTCGTGCACGGGGCTGGAACGGGATGACCCGGACGGCCTGGTGATCACGTGGGCACGGACGACCTTCCGGCTTCATGCCCTGCGCCGTGTCCCGGGCGCCACAGCGTGGCTGCCGTCCCTCTTCGTCAGCGTCGTGCAGCCGTCGGACGACGGACGCCTCCTGGTGGTGCGGATGTCGTCGTGGACGGCCGCTCCGGGGCAATGGCAGCTCCCGGGCGGATCCGCCGAACCTCCCGAGGACGGCGGGCTCCTCGACACGGCCGCGCTTCGCCGGCATGCCGCCCGGGAGCTGGCCGAGGAGATCGGCGTCGGCACGGCGCCCGGCGATCTGACATCGTGGCTGGTCACCCGGGGAGAGGACGGAAGCATCGGTGTCATGTTCCTCGCCCCGTCCCGGCCCGCGTCGTATCTGGACGAGCGATTCGCGGACCTCGTGGTCGCGGAGACGGCGCTGGGCCGCGATCCGGAACTGGACCTGATCGCCCTCGTCCACTCCCCCGCCGACCTCGCACGTCTCAGCGGGCCCCACGTCGACTACCTGGAACCGGTCGTCCGCAGGTACGCGGCGCGGCGGTCCTGATCGCCTCCGCACGCCGGCCTTACCGGGTCACCTTCGCGGCCACCGCCCCGCTCGCCGGCTCGTCCCCCGCCCGCACCACCCCCGGCGCGGCGCCCGGTCAGAAAGCTCAAGTCCGCCGTCAGGGCAGGGCTCAGGGGGTGAGGGTGCCGAGGAGGCGGAGGCGGGCGAGGCCGCCGTCGGGGTAGATGTCGAGCCGGGCGTGGGTGATCCTGCGGTCGTCGTCGAGACGGAAGCGGTGGCGGGTGTCGGGCTGCAGGCGTGTCCTCGGCAGCAGCGGGAACCAGGCGTCCTCGTCCTCCAGCGGCGCCCGGTCCGCGTCGGCGCCCTTCAGCGACGCCCAGCCGGGGGCGTTGAACACCAGGTTGGTCGTGTCGATCTCGGCGACGGCCACCCGGCCGGGCCCGGCCAGGGCGACGACGAGCCAGTCGTTGCCGCCGTCGCGGCGGCGGGCGGTCTCCCAGCCCTCGGCCTGGTTGCGGGCCAGGCCGGGCGCGAGGACGTTGTTCGGCGAGGAGTAGAACGCGTCGGAGCACGCCGTCACCAGGCCGCCGTTCTCCAGCGCGGCGAGGTCGACCGTCAGGCCCTCCAGGAACGCCGGGTCGGGCACGACCCGCCCGTGGACCCGCAGCCGCGCGACGCCGCCGTCGGGGAAGATGTTCAGCCGCACGTGGGTGAAGCGGCGGGCATCGGTCACGGCGAACTCGTGGACCGCGTCGCCCTTCAGCGGGCTCTTCGGCACGATCTCCACCCAGCCGTCCAACTCGTCCGGCGAGGGGTGGCCCTCGGCCGCGCACGCCTCGACCGACGCGTACGGCGGGTAGTTGCCGCGGAACCAGGCGGTGTCGACCACGACGCCCCTGATGATCCCCGGCAGGCCGAGCCGCACGACCGCCCAGTCGTGGCCGGGCTCGCGCCGCCGCCGGGTCTCCCAGCCGTCGTAGACCTGGCCCTTGGCCCCGAAGGTGTGCGGCCGGAACTCGGCCGGTCCCGGCCTGATCAGGGCCTCCCGTTCGGCGAACGACTCGTCGTTGGCGGCCACGACCGACCCGCCGTACGTGCGCAGGGCGAGGTCGGGCAGGCGGATGAAGTCGTTCACCGAGTTCCCCTCCTCAGCAGCCGCCCACGGGGAGTGGCGAGGTCCACGGGCGTGCCGCGCAGCCAGGTGGTGCGCACCACGCCCGTCAGCCGCGCGCCGTGGTAGGGGGACACGGGGTTGCGGTGGTGCAGCGCCGTGACGTCCACCGTGAACTCGGCGTCGGGGTCGAAGGCGACGAGGTCCGCGTCGTTGCCCTCCCGGATCGCCCCCTTGCGGGGCAGGCCCGCCAGGCGGGCCGGTCCCTCGGCCATCCAGCGCGCCACGTCGGCCAGGCCGTGGCCGCGGGCGCGCGCGGCGGTCCACACCACGGGCAGGCCGACCTGGAGCGAGGAGATGCCGCCCCAGGCGGCGGCGAAGTCGGGCACCTTGAGGTCGGGCGTCGACGGGGAGTGGTCGGAGACGATCCCCATGAGCACGCCGTCGGCGAGCGCCTGCCACAGCGCGTCGCGGTTGGCGGCCTCCCGGATGGGCGGGCAGCACTTGTAGGCGGGCCCGGTCACCTGCTCGGCCGTCAGGGTCAGGTAGTGGGGGCAGGTCTCGGCGGTGACGCGCACCCCCGCCGCCCGCGCGGCGCGCAGCGGTCCGACGCAGGCGGCGGCCGACACGTGCACGATGTGGGCCCGCGCGCCCGTCTCCGCCGCGAGGGCGATCACCTGCTCGACGGCCCGCCGCTCGGCCTCCTGGGGACGTGACCGCAGGAAGTCGTCGTACGCCGGGCCGCCGGGCTCGGACAGCAGCCCGGGGTCCTCGGCGTGCGCGATCAGCAGGCCGTCGAAGGCCGCCACCTCCGCCAGCGCGGCCCGCAGCCCGTCGCGGTCGAGCGCGGGGAACTCGTCCACGCCCGACGGGGACAGGAAGCACTTGACGCCCATCACCCCGGCCTCGTGCAGGGGCCGCAGATCGGCGAGGTTGCCGGGGATCGCGCCGCCCCAGAAGCCGACGTCCACGTGACACCGGCCCTCGGCGGCCTTCCGCTTGACCTCCAGCGCCGCCACGTCCACCGTCGGAGGCAGCGAGTTGAGCGGCATGTCCACGATCGTGGTCACGCCCCCGGCCGCCGCCGCCCTGGTGGCGGTCGCGAAGCCCTCCCAGTGCGTACGACCGGGCTCGTTGACGTGCACGTGGGAGTCGACCAGCCCGGGCAGCAGCGGCAGGTCGCCGAGGTCGGCCGACTCCCGCGCCGCGACCGTCTCCTCGTAGGGGCGCAGGGCCGCGATCAGGCCGCCGCGCACGGCGACCGCGACCGGACGCTCCCCCTCCGGGGTCACGGTCCGCCGGGACCTCACCACCAGGTCGTACGGTTCTCCCACGCGCCGCTCCTCATGTCATGAGATGTCCGGCGGCGATCCGCGCCGCCAGCCGTTCCAGCAGCGGCCCGGCCTCGGCCATGCACCGCCGCACGTCGGGTTCGACGTCGGTCAGCGCGTACGCCGCCTCGATCCCGGCCGCCCTCAGCTCGTCGTCGCCGACGGTGCGCCTCCCGCAGACGGCCACGACCGGCACGCCGTGCTTGGCCGCGGCGGCGGCGACGCCCACCGGGGCCTTGCCGCGCAGGGTCTGCTCGTCGATCGAGCCCTCGCCCGTGATCACCAGCCGGGCACCCTCCACGTGGCGGTCGAACTCCACGAGGTCGAGCAGGTAGCCGATGCCCGGCCGGATCTCGGCGCCGAGGAACGTCAGCGCGCCGAAGCCCACCCCGCCCGCGGCTCCTGCCCCCGGCCGCCCGGCCACGCCCATGGCGCGCACGACGCCGTCGTGCTCGGCGGCGCCGGCCAGGCCGTGGGTGTGCGCGGCGACGGCCGCCAGCCGGGCCAGCCCTGCCTCCAGCACCGCCACGTCCTGCGGGCTCGCGCCCTTCTGCGGGCCGTAGACCGCCGCCGCGCCGTACGGCCCGAGCAGCGGGTTGTCCACGTCGCTCGCCACGATCACCTCGAACCCGCGCAGCAGGCCGGAGGCGTCGATCGCATGCAGGTCGCGCAGCGCGGCCCCGCCCGCCGGCAGGTCGTCGCCGGCCGCGTCGAGCAGCCGCACGCCGAGGGCCTGGGCCATCCCCGCGCCGCCGTCGGTGCAGGCGCTGCCGCCGAGGCCGAGCACGATCCGCGTCGCGCCGTGCCGTACGGCGTGGGCGATCAGCTCGCCGGTGCCGCGGCTGGTGGCGGTCAGCGGCACGGGGTCGCCCGGCAGCCGGCGCAGGCCCGACGCCTCGGCCAGTTCGATCACGGCGACCCGCGCGCCGGGCTCGCTCCGCACGGCGTAGCTCGCGGTGACCGGATCGCCGGCCGGCCCGGTCACCTCCGTCTCGACCCGGGTGAATCCGCTCGCCACGACCGCGTCCACGGTGCCGTCGCCCCCGTCGGCCACCGGCAGCTCGACGACGGGGACGTCCCCCAACCCGGCGGCCACGTGCGCGGCCACCTCGGGCGAGGTGAGGGATCCGCGGAACTTGTCCGGCGCGATGACGACGTGTCCTGTCATGGTGTGGCTCACCTGTGGCCCTTCGATCGTGTCCGGGAACGCCTCAGACATGATCCATGGTGGTCAGCCTGCGATGCGCGTCGGCCCCGGCCCGCGCGGCCTCCTGCTCCGAGACGGTGCGCAGTTCGCCGTCGTCCACGACGGTCCGGCCGCCCACGAGCAGGCGGGCGAGCGGCGGGGTCGCGCCGTACGCGAACGCGACGACGGGATCGTCGATCGCGGCGTGGAAGCCGCCGAGCCGCCACAGCGCCACGTCGGCGACCTTGCCGGGCTCCAGTGAGCCGATCTCGGCCTCCCTGCCGAGACAGCGGGCGCCGCCGAGCGTGGCCATCTCCAGGGCCTGGCGGGCGGTCAGCGCGCGCGGGCCGTACCGGGCCCGCTGCGTGAGCACGGCCATGCGGATCTCCCCGGCCAGCGGGGTCATCTCGCTGGAGGCCGCGCCGTCGACGCCGAGCCCGACCGGCGCGCCCGCGGCCAGCAGGTCGCAGATCCGGGCGATGCCCGCCCCGAGACGGCCGTTGGACGACGGGCAGTGGGCCGTGCCCGTGCCGGTCTCGGCGAAGCGTCGCACGTCCTTGTCGGTCAGGTGGACGCAGTGGGCCAGCCACACGTCGGGGCCCAGCCAGCCGAGGTCGTCGAGGTATTCAACAGGCAGCACGCCGAACTGCTCCCTGCAGTGCTCGTCCTCGTCGGCCGTCTCCGCCACGTGCGTGTGCAGCCGTACGCCGTGGGAGCGGGCGAGGTCGGCCGAGCGGGTCATGAGTTCGCCGCTGACCGAGAACGGCGAGCAGGGGGCGACCGCGACGCGCAGCATCGACCCGAACGACGGATCGTGATATTTCCGGATCGCCTCGTCGGTGGCCCGGAGGATCTCGTCGATGTCCTCCACGACCTCGTCCGGCGGCAGGCCTCCTCCGGAGGCGCCCCGGTCCATCGAGCCCCGGCAGGGATGGAAACGCAGCCCGACCCGCCGCGCGGCCTCGATCTCCGCCTCGAAGAGGTCTCCCCTGCCCTTGGGGAAGATGTAGTGATGGTCGGTCGAGGTCGTGCAGCCCGACAGGGCGAGCCAGGCCAGCCCCGCCGTCGCGGCGCCCGACACCACCTCGGCGTCCATCCGCGCCCACAGCCGGTAGCTCGCCACCAGCCACTCGAACAGCGTGCCGTCCGGTGTCACTCCCTGCGACGCCCACTGGTAGAGGTGGTGGTGGGTGTTGACCAGGCCGGGAGTGGCCAGGCAGCCGGAGCCGTCGACGCGTTCCGCGCCTTCCGGCACGGCCGGCGCCGGGCCGGGGCCGGCCGCCGTGATCAGGCCGTCCTCGACGACGACGTGACCGGACGGGATCTCCTCCCCGGCGACGGGGACGATGTAGGCGTTCTCGATGACCACAGGACGCGGGCGTTCAGGCAACGGGACCCCCGGGGCGGGCGATGGCGGGATCGTGGCGCGTCATGAGCGGGAACCGTGTGCCGTACCGGCACGGCGGGCGGCGGCCAGGCGGACCGCGTCGAGGATCTTCTCGTATCCGGTGCAGCGGCAGAGGTTGCCGGCCAGGGCCTCCCGGATGTCGGCGTCCGGCGGCACCCCGTCGGCGCCCGCGAGCAGCGCGTGGGCCTGGACGACGAGACCGGGCGTGCAGAAGCCGCACTGCACGGCCCCCGCGTCCACGAAGGCGCGCTGCACCTCGTTCAGCCCGGCGTCCGGCCCCCCGCCGGGGGTCGCGAGGCCCTCGACCGTCACCACCTCGCGTCCCTCCGCCTGACCCGCGGCGACCAGGCACGCGCAGACCGGGGTGCCGTCGAGGTAGACCGTGCAGGAGCCGCACTCGCCCTGCTCGCAGGCGTTCTTGGCACCCGGCAGGCCGAGCCGCTCGCGCAGGACGTACAGCAGGCTCTCGCCCTCCCACACGTCGTCGGCCGTCATCTGGCGGCCGTTCACCGTGAGGTTCACCCTCATGCGCTCCCCCTGCGGTCGCCTGCTCTGAAGTCGTCCCATGCCCAGCCGAGCGCGCGGCGCGCCATCACGGCCAGCGCGTGCGTGCGGTAGGCGGCGCGGCCGCGCACGTCGTCGATCGGCGCGGCGGAGGCGGCCACGAGTTCGCCGAAGCGGCGGGCCGTCGCGGGGTCGAGCGGGCCGCGGCCGTCCCAGTCCAGTTCCCCGGACGCGAAGTCCTCGGCCTGCGGGGCGTGGCGGGGGGTCGGCGCGGCCGAGCCGATGCCGGTGCCCACCCGCCGCTCTGCCGTCTTGATCGCCACCGCGAACGAGCACACCGCGATCACCATGGCGTTCCTGGTGCCGATCTTGGAGAAGTACTGCGGTCCTGTGGCGGCCGGGACGCGCACGGCGCGGATCAGCTCGTCGGGGGCGAGCGCGTTGCGCTTCACTCCGGTGTAGAACTCCCCGATCGGGATCAGCCGGGCGCCGCGCACCGACTCCGCCTCGACGACCGCGCCGCAGGCCAGCAGCGGCGGATGGCTGTCGCCCGCGGGCGAGGCGGCGCCGAGGTTGCCCGCGACCGTGCCCCGGTTGCGGATCTGCGGCGACCCGACCGTGCGGGACGCCTGGGCCAGGCCGGGCAGATCGGTCCCGAGCTCGGCGATCAGCCGGGAGTAGGTCACGCCCGCGCCCACACGGATCTCGCCGCCCTCCCGCGACCACTCCCCGAGCTCGGGGATCGGCGTGAGGTCGAGCAGGGCGGCCGGGCGTCCCTTGTCGAGGTTGATCTCCACCATGACGTCGGTGCCGCCCTGGATCGGCGTGGCCTCGGGCCGCCCGGCCTTCAGGGCCAGGGCGTCCGTCCAGGTCAGCGGTCGCAGGAAGTCCATCGGCTACTCCCAGGCCGGGCCGGCGGCGGGCGCGTCCTCGCGCAGCACCGTGCCCTCGATCAGCCCGTACGGCCGGTCGGCGGCGAAGTAGACCTCGCCGTCGTTGTCCAGCCCGAAGGGCGCGAGATCCACCAGGAAGTGGTGCTTGTTCGGCAGCGACAGCCGCACCTCGCAGACCCCCGGGCACTCGGCCAGCACCCGGGTGCCCATGGCGTACAGCGTCTGCTGCAGGGACAGGCTGTAGGTGTCGGCGAAGGCCGCGAGCAGGGCGCCCCGCGCGTTCTCGTAGGTCTTGTCCCAGTCCTGTGTCACGTCCTGGGAGGCGTCCGCGTGCCGCCACGCCGCGTCCACGGCGGTGGCGAGGACGCGGTCGCGGGTCTCCGGCAGCGTCGTGTACTCGTCGGTGGCGAAGCCCCAGAACTCGGAGTTGGTCGTGTTGAGCACGACGAGGTCGCGCAGCCCGGAGACCACCCACGACCGCGCACCGTCGTAGTGGGCCACGCAGGTGCGGGCCTCCCGGCCCGAGCGCACGAACGAGTGCCCGAACGAGCCGTTGCGCTCCCAGACGAGCTCCTCGACGGCCACCCGCGCGTGGCGGATCGCGGCCTGGGAGTCCGCGAAATGACGCGCGAGCAGCAGCGCGAAGTCCTCGATCGCCCCGACGCCGTGTTTCTTGGCGAAAGCGAAGACCGTGTTCTTCTGCGTGTCGGTGGGCAGGACGGCCGAGTTGTCCCCGCTCAGGTGCACCTCGGTCATGTCGCCCGACAGCGACGTGCTGACCGTGAGGTCCTTGATCCGGTGGGCGTCGCCGTGCCGGGTCACCCGCACGACCCTCGTCTCGGCCTTGCCATACCTGTTGGGCCCCAGAACGGCCACGTCAGCTCCCCCGGTAGGTCGAGTAGGCGAACGGGCTCAGCAACAGCGGCACGTGGTAGTGCCCGCCGGCCTCCCGGATGGCGAACACGACGCTCACCTCGGGGAAGAACGCCTCGTCCCCCAGGTAGGCGCCGGTGTCGAACACGAGCCGGTAGGTCCCCGGGCGCGGATCCGCGGCCGGGTCCCACTCCCGGCCCAGCGGGGTCCACTCCCGGATGCGGCCGTCGCCGTCGGTGCGGCCCTCCGCCACCGGCACGAAGCCGTGCGCGGCGCGCCGCGACAGCCGTACGAACAGGTCCTTGGCCGGCCGCCCGGCGGCGGTGTCGAGCACGTGCGTCGAAAGGCTCACCGGCCCTCCCAGAGCTTGGCCAGCCGCAGCGCGACGATCTTCGACAGCTCGTCTCTCACGACCTTGCGCTCGGTCTCCTCGTCGTTGCCGAGCCGGTCGCGCAGCAGCGCCAGCAGGTCGCCGGCCTCCCGGCCCGTCGCGCAGACCAGGTAGACGTGACCGAACCGGCTCTCGTAGGCGGCGTTGCCCTCGCGGAGCGCGCCGAGCACCTCCCGGCCGGCGTCAGCGGTCCCGGACTGCTCGGACCGCGACCACGCGGCCTCGCGTCCCGCGCCGTCGGGCCGCTCACCGATCCGCGGGTGCGCCGCCAGCGCCTCCAGCACGTCGTCCCAGGTCAGATCCGCGATAGCCGCCTCGCTCGCACGGCGGAGCCCGTCGAGGTCCCGGTGCGGCCCGCGCGCGACGACCGCCTCCACCCACCTGGCGGAGGCGCAGCAGGACCGCAGGTCCTCCCGGCTGAGTTCGCGCATGCCCGTCAGTCAACCGCCGGGCCCGGGGCGATTCCAGCGGCGCGAAGTCCGAACCGGACGCCCTGCTCCGGGGGCCGCTTTGTACGTTGTGACAAAGGGGGCGGCACCAGCCTGCGCCAACGTCCTGTGCCAATACTCTGGGGGGCACCATGACTTCTTCCAATCTCATCGGCGGGCACGTCTTCGTCGCCGGCGGCCTCGCCAAGGGCGGGCTGAAGTACGCCGCCGACATCGGCGCGGAGATGATCCAGGTCTTCGTCACCAACCCGCGGGGCTGGGCGCTCAGCGAGGGGAACCCCGCCGAGGACGCCAAGCTCCGCGAGTCGGGCGTACCGGTCTTCCTGCACGCCGCCTATCTCGTGAACTGCGGGTCGCCGACGGCGGAGACCCTGGAGAACTCGATCGCGGTCATCCGCCACACCCTGCGCAGGGGCGTCGAGACCGGCGCGCTCGGCGTGGTCGTCCACACCGGCTCGGCCGTGAGCCAGCCGCGCGAGGCCGCGATGCGCCAGATCCACGAGCGCCTGCTGCCGGTGCTGGACGAGCTTCCCGACGACGGCCCCGACCTGCTGCTCGAGCCGATGGCGGGCCAGGGCCAGATGCTGTGCGCGACCGTCCAGGACCTCGGCCCCTACCTGGAGGCCCTCGACCACCACCCCAAGGTCGGCGTGTGCCTCGACACCTGCCACGCCTTCGCCGCCGGGCACGACCTGGCCGCTCCGGGCGGGGTGAAGGAGATGATGGACGCGCTGAACGACGTCGCCCCCGGCCGGCTCAAGCTGATCCACGCCAACGACTCGAAGGACCCCTGCGGCTCCAAGCGGGACCGGCACGAGAACATCGGGGCCGGGTACATCGGCGCGCAGGCGTTCGGCGAGCTGATGCGCCACCCCACGGCCGCCGGGGTGCCCGTCTGCATCGAGACGCCCGGCAAGGTGGAGAAACACCGCGAGGACATCGAACTGCTCAAGAAGCTGCGCGGCGACTGACCGGAGCGCTCCCGGGCCGCGGTCACCGCGCCGCGGCGGAGCACCCGGCGTTCGGGGAACGGCACTTCCGGGAAAAGCGGGATGGGGCGTTCGCGGCGATCCGGCGCCCCCGTATGGCCGGATCGCCGCGCACCCCCCGATACGCGCTGGCGGGGCCCTTCCCCCCCGAGTAGGGCCCCGCTAGGTAACCACCCGGTGACAACCTGCTCACTTTGTGATTACCCCGCGTGTCTTGCGACGTGCGAAAGACTACGAGGTGTAGTTGGGCGGCGGGATGGCCGTTCGGACGAGCGGTCTCTAGTTAGCGCCATGCGGCCCGCTCCCGGACGACGAGCGGGCCCCGCGAAACGACGAGCGGTAGATCGGGGCGCGCGAAGACGCCCCCCGGCCGCGGTCCCGCTCAGCCGCCGAGGCGGCGGTAGCGGCGGGCGGACAGGGGCAGGAAGACGAGCGTGATCAGCAGCGGCCAGCCGATCGCCAGCGTGAGGGCGTGCTCGGCGGCCCAGGATCCGCCCTGCCCTCCGGGGTTGCCGAACAGCATCCGGCACGCGGCGACCGTCGCCGACAGCGGGTTCCACTCCGCGATCGCCCCGAGCCAGCCCGGCAGGAGCGCCGGGGACACGAAGGTGTTGGCCAGCATCGTGAGCGGCAGCAGCGGCAGCCAGGCCGCCCCCGCCGCCTCCGGGGTGAGCGCCAGCCCGAGGTAGATCCCCACCCAGATGAGCGCGAAGCGGAGCAGGAGGAGCAGGCCCACGGCGGCCAGGGCGTCGCCGATCCCCCGATGCCAGCCCCATCCGGCCACCAGGCCGCACGCGAGCAGGATCAGCAGTTCGAGCATCGAGTTGACGATGTCGGCGAGGGCTCGGCCGAGCACCACACCGGGCCGCGAGATCGGCATCGAGCGGTAGCGGTCGGTCACCCCGCGGGCGGTCTGCAGGCTGACCACCGTCATCGTGGTCATCACGCCCATCGCCATCGTCTGGGAGAACATGCCCGGCATCAGGAACTCGCGGTAGTCGCCGCCGCCCGCGACGTTCATCGCGCTGCCGAGGACGTAGCCGAACAGCACGACCATGACGATCGGATACAGCGTCAGGTTGAGGACCGCGGCCGGGTTGCGGACCCAGTGCTTGAGGTTGGTGCGGGCGATGACCGACGCGTCCGACAGCGTCCAGCGCAGCCGCCCGCCCCACCCGGGCGGCGCGTCCGGGGCGCTGAGGGCGCTCACGCCGCCGCCTCCGCCGTCAGGCTGAGGAACACCTCGTCCAGCGTCGGACGCCGCAGGGAGACGTCCTCGACCTCGATGCCGCGCCGCTCCAGCTCGCGTACGACCGCGGTGAGCGCCCCGACGCGGTCGCGCACGGGGGCGGTCAGGCGGCGCGTGTCCGCGTCGGCCACGGGCTCGGCCCGCGCGACGCCCGTGAGGACCGCGGCGGCGTCGCCGAGGCGGGTGGGATCGCGCACGACGAGGTCGAGGTGGTCGCCGCCGATCAGCGACTTCAGGCGCTCGGGGGTGTCGTCCGCGATCACCCTCCCTCCGTCGATCACCGCGATCTGCCGGGCGAGCTGGTCGGCCTCGAACAGGTACTGCGTCGTCATGAGCACGGTGCTGCCGGCGTCGGCGAGCCCGCGCACGGTGCGCCAGACCTCCGTGCGGCTGCGGGGGTCGAGGCCGGTGGTGGGCTCGTCGAGGAAGAGCACGCGCGGAGCCTGGATGAACGCGGCGGCCAGGTCGAGACGGCGCCGCATGCCACCGGAGTAGCTCCTGACCCGCCGGTCGGCCGCCTCGGACAGCCCGAACCGCTCCAGGAGCTCCTCGGCGCGGCGGCGCGCCGCCGCCGCGCCGAGGTGGTGGAGCCGCCCCCACATCTGGAGGTTCTCCCGTCCGGTGAGGATCTCGTCCACGGCCGCCTCCTGCCCGGCCAGGCCGATGCGGCGGCGCACCTCGGCCGGCTGCCGCGCGACGTCGAACCCGGCCACGAGCGCGCGGCCGGAGTCCGGCCGCGCCAGCGTGGTCAGCACGCGGACGGCGGTGGTCTTGCCCGCGCCGTTCGGGCCGAGCAGCGCGCACACGCTCCCGACAGCGACTCTCAGGTCGAACCCGTCGAGGGCTCTGGTGTCGCCGTAGCGCTTGCCCAGCGCCTCGGCGACGATGGAATAAGAGTTCATGAGCCCATAATGAGACTTGAATGTCTCATTATCAACCGCCATCGTCTCCTAATGGAAGCGCTGCTAGCCTTCCGGAGGTGACCGACACCAGGGAATCGGGCACGCGCAGCCGTACGCGCCGTGCCATCCTCGCCGCGGCGGCCTCGGTCCTCGCCCGCGATCGCGGCGCGACGCTCGCGGACATCGCCGAAGCCGCCCAGATCGGCCGCAGCACGCTGCACCGCTACTTCTCCGACCGGCAGGACCTCGTGAACGCGGCCGTCGTCGACTCCTTCCGCGTGGTGGAGAGATCCACGGCCGAAGCGGCCATCGACCAGGGCCCGCCGCTCGAGGCGATGCGCAGGCTGATCGCCGCCCTGGTGGACGCCGGGGACCGCCTGGCGTTCCTGTTCGGCGATCCCCGGGTGCTCGAGGAGTTCACGGCCTGCTTCGAGCCCGACCTGTCGGCGCCGACCACCGTCGGCCTCATCGAGCGCGGCCAGGCCGAGGGCGTGTTCGACCCCGGCGTCAGCGCCGAGTGGATCCAGCAGGTGCTGTGGGCCCTCACCTACACCGGCTGGGAGGCGGCCGAGAAGGGCCTCCTCCCCCGGCACGGCGTCGCCGCCGCCGTGACCCGCGCCTTCGAGAGCGGCATGGTCGTGCCCCAGGCCCGCCCCTGAGACGCGACGGGGTGCATCGCGTGGAGGCTCAGGGACGGAACTGGCGGACGAGCTGCTCGCGCACCTGCCGGGTGTGCCGCCTGCTCACCGGCAGCGTCTCGCCGCCCACCTGCAGGACCACCCGCCCGGCGTCGAAGCGCAGCTCGCTCACGTGCCGGGCGTTGACGAGGGTGCTGCGGTGGGCCCGGACGAACCCGGCGCCCGCCCAGCGGCGTTCCAGCGCCGCGAGGGACATCCGTACGAGGTAGACGGCGTCGGCCGTGTGCAGGCGGACGTAGTCGCCGTGGGCCTCGGCGTAGCACACGTCCTGCCGCGCCACGAACTTCGTGCGGCCCCCGAGCTCGACCGGGATGGTCTCCAGGTCCTCCTCGGCGCCGGGAGGCGCGACGGCGGCCGACAGCCGGCGTACGGCCTCCGCCAGGCGTTCCGGGCGTACGGGCTTGAGCAGGTAGTCGACGGCCTCCAGCTCGAACGCCTGGACGGCGCAGTCGTGGGCGCTCACGAAGACCAGGCGGGGAGGCGTGGGGAAACCGCCGATGAGCCGGGCCAGGTCGAGGCCGTCGAGGCCTGGCATGCGCACGTCCAGGAAGACGCCGTCGAGGCGCTCCCCGTCGGCGATCATCTGGACCATGTCGTGCAGGGCGGCCCCGCCGTCGGTTGCCGTGCTCACGTGCTCCACCCGGGCGTCCTGGCGGAGCAAGTAGGCGAGCTCGGACAGGGCGGGGACCTCGTCGTCCACCGCGAGGACACGCAGCATGGCGTCCACCGTGCCGCGTGCCCTGCCCTCCGCGCAAGGGGTGACCGAGCGGTAGGTGACATTCCCGATACTCTCCGCCACCATTGAGGGGGCGCCGAGGGACCCTCCGAGCCAAGACTAGGTAGAGCTATTCGGCTTTTGCCGCTTAGAAGACGTTTTGTCTACCAGGGCTGCTTACCGTTGACAGGAGACCAGGCCCAACGAGGAACGTCGATGAGGATCAGGCTGGGCACGTTTCTTCCCCTCTCCCACTCCATCCAGGCGCGGGTGACGCTGGCCGTGGCGGCGGTGTCCGTGCTCGTCGCCGCGGTGATCGCGGTCGGCCTGTGCCTGCTGATCCGGCACCGGGTCGAGAGCGAGATATTCATGGAGACGCGCCGCGTCGCCACCGAGTGGATCGGCCTGATGGAACGCGGGCAGGTGCCGCCGCCGACGCCGACGGCGCGGGTCCCGCTCGTCCAGCTCGTCGACTCGCGGGGCCGGGTGACGGCGGCCGGGCCCATGGCAGGCGACCGGCCGCTGAGCACGGTCCGGCCGACCGAGGAGGACCGTTTCCGCGACGTGACCGAGTGCCCCGAGAGCGAGCGGTGCGTCATGCTCACCGCCGCCCGGGTTCCGTCGTTCCAGGCCCGCGAGCTCTGGAGGGGCGAGCCCCACTTCGTCTACGCCGGCACCGACCAGCCGCCCGCCCTGCGCGGGCAGCGGCTGGAGTTGCTCATCGGCACCGGCGGGGTGCTGCTGGCGTCCCTGTGGACGTGGACGACCTGGCGGGCGACCGGCCGCATCCTGTGTCCCATCAACGCGATCCGGCAGCGGATGTCGGAGATCAACGCCAACGACCTGTCCCTGCGGGTGCCGCAGCCGTCCGGCCGGGACGAGATCGCACAGCTGGCCCGCGCCGCGAACCAGACGCTCGGCCGGCTGGAGTCGGCGGTCACACGGCAGCGGGAGTTCGCCGCCGTCGTGTCCCACGAGCTCAAGTCCCCGCTCACCGGCCTGCGCACGGGGCTGGAGGAGGCGCTGCTCTACCCGGAGATCGACGCGCGGCAGGCGATCGCAAGGACGCTGCCCGCCGCCGACCGCATGCAGCAGATCATCGACGAGCTGCTCGCCTTCGCCCGGCTCCGCAACACGCCGTGCTCGTCCGAGCCGGTCGACCTCGGGGCGCTCGTACGCGCCGAGGCGGCGGCGCGCACCACGGGCGTGCCGGTGCACGCCAGGGCCGAGCCGGACGTGCGGGTCCTCGGCAACCGCGTGCAGCTGGCCAGCATCGTGACCAACCTGCTGGTGAACGCGCAGCGCCACGCCACCGGCCAGGTGGACGTGAGCGCCGAGCGCGCCGGCGCCCAGGCGCTGGTGGTCGTGCTGGACGACGGCGACGGCGTCGATGAGAAGGACAGGGAGCGCATCTTCGAACCCTTCACGCGTCTGGAGGCGGGACGGCGCCTCGACCCCGACGGCAGCGGCCTCGGCCTGGCCCTGTGCCGGGCGATCGCGGTGGCGCACGACGGCAGCCTGTGCGTGGAGGACTCCCCGCACGGCGCCCGGTTCGTCCTCCGGCTCCCGCTCCTGACCGGCTGAGCCTGACCCGGGCGTTCGCGCACGTGCTCGCCGCCGGGGTTCAGGAGCGGGCAGCGACGGCGCGTGGGCGGGTCTTGGGGATGCGCAGGCGGATGCGGGTCCCCTTGCCTGGCGCCGTCTCGACCATGAGCCCGTAGTCCTGGCCGTAGAGGTGGCGCATGCGCAGATCCACATTGCTCAGCCCGATCCCGCTGCTCTCCTCGGCGAGCGCGGCCCGCAGATGCTCGGGGTCCATGCCGACGCCGTCGTCCTCGACCCAGATGTGCGCCTCCGGCCCGGCGTCCCTGATCACGACCCGCACCTCCCCCGGCATGCCGTGCTTGATGGCGTTCTCCACCAGGGGTTGCAGGCACAGGAACGGCACGTCGACGCGCAGCACCTCGGGGGCGACCTGGACGGTGAAGCGCAGCCGGTCGCCGAACCTCGCCTGCTCCAGCAGCAGGTAGCGGTCCACGCAGCTCAGCTCGTCGGCGAGCGAGGTGAAGTCGGCCGCCCGGCGCAGCGCGTACCGGATGAAGTCGGCGAAGTCGAGCAGCAGCTCGCGGGCGCGCTCGGGATCGGTCCGGACGAATGAGGCGATCGTGGTCAGCGAGTTGTACACGAAGTGGGGCGAGATCTGCGCGCGCAGAGCCCGCGCCTCCGCCTCCAGGGTCCGTCTGCGGGAGGCGCCGAGTTCGGCGAGTTCGAGCTGGCCGGACATCCAGCGGCCCACCTCGGCCGCCGTGCGCACCATGGCGGCGCCGATCTCCGCGTCGTACGCCGCGAGCGCGCCGACCACCCGGCCCTCCACGGTCAGGGGGACGACCACCCCGTGCCGGTCGCCGCCCGCGGCGGGGGCGCGGCGCGGCCTGCCGCCCGCCAGGGCGGCGCGCACCTCCGCGAGGACCGCCTCGTCCGCCGGCGCACCCGTGCCGTCCCTGGCCAGGACGCGCTCGCTCGTGGCGAGCACCAGGCCCGCGGTGCCGAGCAGCGTCCGCAGGTGCCGTGCGGCGCGGCGGGCGGAGCCGCGGGTGAGTCCGGCGCGCAGCGAGCCCGCCGCCAGCCCGGCGACGCGCAGGGCGAGGAACGTCGCCTCCCCCGGCAGTTCGCCGGGGGCCGGCCGCCGGCAGGCGAGGGCGCGGCCCAGGGCGCCGCCGCAGACCCCGCAGAGCGCGCACAACGTGACCCACACGGCTGAAGACACGCCGGACACCGTAGCCGCTCGGCGGCCTCACGGAGGGCCGTCGCCCGGGTCCTCCTGGTATGAGTAGCGCTGCTCCTTCCAGGGATCGGCCACGTTGTGGTAGCCGCGCTCCTCCCAGAAGCCGCGCCGGTCCTCGGTCAGGTACTCCACCGCGCGCACCCACTTCACGCTCTTCCAGGCGTACAGGTGCGGCACCACGATCCGTACGGGATAGCCGCGCTCGGGGGACAGCGTGTTCTCGTCGAGGTGGGTGGCGAACAGCGTCGTCGGGCGGTCGAAGTCGGACATGCGCAGGTTGGCGCTGTAGCCGTACTCGGCCCAGACCATGACGTGGCGCACGCCCGGCGCCGGGGGGACGCGGTCGAGCAGCGCCGACGTGGGAACGCCACCCCACTCGTTGCCCATGAGGGAGAACTTGGTGACGCAGTGGAAGTCCGCGACGACCGTCGTCCTGGGCAGCGCGGAGAACTCCTCCCACGAGAACTCGTGGACCCGGCCCGAGGCCGTGGCGCCGAACACCTGGAAACGCCACGTCTCAGGGCGGAACGCCGGGACCCGCCCGTAGTGGACGACGGGCCGTCCGCGGGGGACGTACTGGCCCGGCGGCAGGCGCGTCTCCTCCTCAGGTTTCTCCGGCACGCACGCCATCCTGCCATCCGCCCGGAAGGCGGCCGCACCGGACCCCGGGGGTGCGGGTGCGGCACGATCAAGGAAGCGTGCGCTATATTGCGTCACATGCGCACCGCTTGGTCGTTTTGGTATGGCGACGGACCCGTGAGGACCGATCGCCTCCATGCGCTGCGCTGACAGCCACGGCGAACGAAGGCCCCGGGTCCACACGGACCCGGGGCCTTCGTCGTTTTCCGGACCCGCACCATCCACACCGACAGGAGTCACCATGGTCATCGTCATGACCCCCGAGGCCACCCAGGACGACATCGAGGCGATCGCCGACCTCGTCGCCGCCGCCGGAGGGGAGGCGTTCGCGAGCCGCGGCGTGAACCGTACGATCATCGGCCTCATCGGCGACGTCGAGCAGTTCGCCACGCTGAACCTGCGCGCGATGCCGGGTGTCGCGGACGTCGTGCGGGTCTCCACGCCGTACAAGCTCGTGAGCAGGGAGAACCATCCCCAACGCTCCACGGTGACCGTGCGCGGCGTGCCGATCGGCCCGGACACCGTCACCCTGATCGCGGGTCCGTGCGCGGTCGAGACGCCGGAGCAGACGCTGGAGGCCGCGCTGATGGCCAAGGCGGCGGGCGCGACGCTGCTGCGCGGTGGGGCCTACAAGCCGCGCACCTCGCCGTACGCCTTCCAGGGGCTGGGCGAGGAGGGCCTGCGGATCCTGGCCGAGGTGCGCGAGCAGACCGGGCTGCCGATCGTCACCGAGGTCGTGGACGCCCACGACGTGGCGCTCGTGGCATCGTACGCCGACATGCTGCAGGTCGGCACCCGCAACGCGCAGAACTTCGCGCTGCTGCAGGCCGTGGGCGCGGCGGGCAAGCCGGTCATGCTGAAGCGCGGCATGACGGCGACCATCGAGGAGTGGCTGATGGCGGCCGAGTACGTCGCCCAGCGCGGCAATCTCGACATCGTGCTGTGCGAGCGCGGCATCCGCACCTACGAGCCCGCCACCCGCAACACGCTCGACATCTCGGCGGTCCCGGTCGTGCAGCGGCTGTCGCACCTGCCGGTGATCGTGGACCCGTCGCACTCCGGGGGCCGGCGCGACCTCGTGCTGCCGCTGTCGCGTGCCGCGGTCGCGGTCGGGGCCGACGGCCTGATCGTCGACGTGCACCCCCACCCCGAGCAGGCCCTGTGCGACGGCCCGCAGGCCCTGGTGAACGGCGACCTGGACGACCTCGCGGCGGTCATGCGCGACTTCCCTCCGCTGGTGGGCCGCAGCGCGACCGTCACGACCACCGCGGCGACGGCGGCGTCCCCGGTCCCCGCCTGAACCCGCCCGCCTTGTCGCGCCCCCGCCGGGGCCCGGGAACCGCGTCAGGCGGTTACGGGTCCCGGCCGGGCGTGAAGGACGAAGGCCGTCTCAGACGTCCAGCTTGTACGGCTGGATCGAGTCGGCCAGCTGGGCGGCCAGGTCCTCGGCGTCCAGGCGCCTCTCGATCTGCTTGAGGTCCTCGATCTTCGCGCGGGTCTCGGCCTGCCGGGGCGCGAGCAGCGTGCAGCAGTCCTCGTCGGGCAGCTCGGAGATCTCGAGGGTCCCGATCCTGCGGGCCTCGGCCATGATCTCGGTCTTGTCCAGGCCGATCAGCGGGCGCAGGATCGGCAGGTCCACGGCGTGGTCCTGCGCCGTGATGTTGGCCAGGGTCTGCGAGGAGACCTGGCCGAGGCTGTCGCCGGTGACCAGCGCCTCGGCGTGGATGCGGTGGGCGACCTCCTCGGCCGTCTTGAGCATCAGCCGCCGCTGCGCGATCACCGCGAGCCGGTCCTGGCCGGAGTTCCTGATCGACTGCTGCGCCTTGCCGAACGGCACCACCCACAGCCGCGACTTGCCCTGGAACTTGTCCAGGTTGCGCACCAGCGCGTACGCCTTGTAGATCGACTCGGAGGTGGTGAACGGGATGCCGGAGAAGTGCAGGAAGTCCACCCGCAGCCCCCGCCGCATCATGCGGTAGGCGGCGACCGGGGAGTCGATGCCGCCGGACAGCAGCGCCAGCGCCCGGCCGCTGGAGCCGACCGGCAGGCCGCCCTGGCCCGGCCGGCCCCCGGTGAACAGGAACGCCTCGTCCTTGTCCACCTCGATGTGCACGGTCAGTTCCGGGTTGCTCAGGTCGACCGGCAGCCCGTAGGTGTCGTTGATCGCCCCGCCGACCACGCGGTCCAGCTCGTTGGAGCGCAGCGGGAAGCGCTTGTCACGACGCCGCGACCGTACGGCGAAACGCGCCTTGCGGGCCACCTCGTCGCTGTCCCCGATCAGCTCGATCGCGGCCTTGGTGATGGAGTCGGGGTCCTTCGCCACCCGCCAGGCCAGGTGGACCAGCACGATCCCGGGCACGTCGGCCACGCGGGCCGCCACCGCCTCGGCCTCCTCCACTGCGGTCCCCGCGGGCAGGAACAGGGCGATCACCCCGTGCCGCTGGCGGATGTCGACCCGGTGGTCCTTGAGAGCGTGCTTGATGTTCGCCCGCAGGCGCATCTCGAAGATCTCGCGGTTCCGGCCCTTCAGAACCACCTCGCCTAACTTGAGCAGCACCGAGGGCTCTCCGAGGGCGGTCATGGTCATCTGTGGAAACCTCCGGACGGACATGGACGGCCGTCACACCGGGGAGGGCACGGCCGGGGGACATACGCCAAGGACAACGCGTCACGGCGATGCGGGCTTCCCCACTGTAATGCCGTCGCCGCGACGGCGCCGATCGGCCTCTAGTCGAGTCCGGCCAGGCCCTTCTCGATCGCGTAGCGGACCAGCTCGACCCGGTTGTGGAGCTGGAGCTTGCTCAGCGTGTTCTGCACGTGGTTCTGCACGGTGCGATGCGACAGCACCAGGCGCTCGGCGATCTGCCGATAGGTCAGGCCCTTGGCGACCATGCGCAGCACCTCGGTCTCCCGGTCGGTCAGCCGGGGGCCGTCCTGCGCGGCGTCCCGGCCCGGGCCGGTCGCCCGGTGGGCCAGCCTGCGGTACTCCCCCAGCACCAGCCCGGCCAGGCCGGGAGTGAAGACGGCGTCGCCCTCGGCGGTGCGGCCGACCGCGTCCAGGAACTCCTCCCGGCTCGCCGACTTCACGAGATATCCGGAGGCGCCCGCCTTGACCGCCTCCAGCACGTCCGCCTCCTCGGCGCTGGCCGACAGCACGAGCACGCGCGGCGGGGCCGCCGACGCGCCGAGCCCCCGGGCCACCTCCACGCCCGGCAGGTCCGGCAGCCGCAGGTCGAGCACCGCCACGTCGGGCCGCACGGCCGCCGCGACGCGCAGCGCCTGACGGCCCTCCCCGGTGGCGGCGACGACCTCGTACCCGGCCTCGCTCAGGTCCCGGGCGACCGCCTCCCGCCACATCGGGTGGTCGTCCACCACCATCACCCGCACGCGCGGGCGTTCCCGGCCGCCGGCCGCCGCTCCGTCCTCGGCCCCCGCCCCCGGGGCCGGGCGCGCGGGATCGTCCGCGCGCAGCCGTTCGTCTCCGCTCACGACCGCCTCTCGTTCCCTTCGTCCGCCCGCACCGGGACCGACAGCTCGATCTCCGTTCCCGTCCGCGACGAGGTGATCGCCACCGTTCCGCCGAGGTCGGCCACGCGGCCCCGGATCGAGCGGGCCACGCCCATGCGCCCCTCCCGGGCCGCCTGCTCCAGCCGGCCCTCGGGGATGCCCGGCCCGTCGTCGCGTACGGTGACGACGACCGCGCCGCCGTCCTCCTCCGCGAGTATCCACGCGCGGGTGCCCTCGGGGCAGTGCCGGGCGACGTTGTCGAGAGCCGCGCCGACGGCCGCCGCCACCTCCCGCGCGCTCTCGGCCGGCAGCGGCAACGGTGTCGCGGGCGCGGACACGGTCACCCGTGAGGTGCCGTACGGCCGCAGCAGGTCGCGCAGATCGGCCTCGGGCTCCACCGGGCCGGTCCCCGTGAGGTCCGGCTCGGAAGAGGTCCCTTCGCCCACGAGGGGACGGCGAGGCCGCGCCGGCGACCGGAACCGGCCGCGAAGTCCGGGCGGCGGGGCGGGGTCCGGCGCCCGCGCCACGGACGGGGCCTGCACCAGCGCGCGCAGCGCCGCCTCCTGCTCCCCGGCGAGCCTGCCGAGCTCGGCCGCCTCGCCGCCGATCTCCGCGCCTCTGCGCTGCACCAGGGCCAGCACCTGGAGCACCGAGTCGTGGATGCCCCGGGCCAGCCGTTCCCGCTCGCGGCCCGCCGCCTCGATCCGCGCGGCGCGCCGCATGCGCTCCTCGGCCTGCCGCGCGAGCTGGGCGACATGCCCGACGACGACTCCGGCCATGAACATGAGCACGGCGCCGTTCACCGGGATCGAGGCGAGGTCGACCCCGTTGCCGCTGCGCAGCCACAGGTCGGCCGCCGACATGATCGCGGCGGCGACCGCACCGGCCCGGCGTCCCCGCGCCACGCCGTACGCCAGGACGGGGCCGGCCACCCAGGTCGCCGTGATCGGGATCGCCCCGGCGAACATGTCACCGCGGCTCTGCGCGTACGGCGTGGCCAGCAGGCATCCCGCCGTGACGACGAGGTCGGCGGCCGGCAGCGGCCCCCGCCGCGCGGCGGGACGCGGGACGAGCATGACGACCGTCCAGACGGCCATGACGCCGACGACGGCCCAGGCCACGGCGGGACGGGCGTAGCCGCCCGCCCTGAGCACGAGCAGCGCCGCGTACGCGAGCGACGCCACGCGGAAGACCGCGATCGCCCGCCAGAACGGTCCCTCGATGCCCATCGCGCGGCGCCCTCTCCTGATCGAGCCGGGAGGGCCGTGCCCTCCGCTCACATACTCGAGCAATCGCCGCGCCCTGGGGGTGCACTTGGTGCCGTCCGGGGCCTCGCATGCGTACGGCTCCCGCGGGGCGACGCGGGAGCCGTACAGGATGGTGCGGGGGCCGTGTGACGGGCCCGCGGCCGATCAGCCGAAGAAGACCTCGGCCTCCTCGTAGCGGGAGACCGGCACGGTCTTGAGCTCGGCGGTCGCCTCGGCGAGGGCGACGCGGACGATGTCGGTGCCGCGCAGCGCGACCATCTTGCCGAAGTCGCCCTCGTGCACCGCGTCGATCGCGCCGAGGCCGAAGCGGGTGGCGAGCACGCGGTCGTAGGCGGTCGGGGTGCCGCCGCGCTGGATGTGGCCGAGGACCGTGGTGCGGGCCTCCTTGCCGGTGCGCTTCTCGATCTCCTTGGCGAGGACCTCGCCGATGCCGCCGAGACGCACGTGGCCGAACGCGTCCAGCTCGCCCGCCTGCAGCGCCATCTGGCCCTCGAGCGGGTGGGCGCCCTCGGCGACGACGATGATCGGCGCGTAGCGGGTCTTGAAGCGCGACTCGACGTAGGCGCAGACCTTCTCGATGTCGAACGGCTTCTCGGGGATGAGGATGACGTTGGCGCCGGCGGCCATGCCCGCGTGCAGCGCGATCCAGCCCGCGTGGCGGCCCATGACCTCGCAGATCAGCGCGCGGTGGTGCGACTCGGCGGTGGTGTGCAGCCGGTCGATGGCCTCCATCGCGATGTTGACCGCGGTGTCGAAGCCGAAGGTGTAGTCGGTGGCGTTGAGGTCGTTGTCGATCGTCTTGGGCACGCCGACGACCTTCACGTCGCGGTCGAACAGCTGCTTGGCCACGCCCAGCGTGTCCTCGCCGCCGATGGCGATGAGCGCGTCGACGCCCTGCGCGGCGAGGTTCTCCTTGATCCGCTCGACGCCGCCCTCGATCTTGATCGGGTTCGTGCGGGAGGAGCCGAGGATCGTGCCGCCGCGCGGCAGGATGCCCCGGACGGCCTGGATGTCGAGCGGCATGGTGTCGCCCTCCAGAGGGCCACGCCAGCCGTCCCGGAATCCGACGAACTCGTGCCCGTACACGCCGACGCCCTTGCGGACGACGCCGCGGATCACCGCGTTCAGCCCGGGGCAGTCGCCGCCTCCGGTCAGGACTCCAATACGCATGACGGGTTCTTCCTCCATCTGGGATTACGCGTGGAAAGGCGCGGCCGGCCCGACGCAGACCCGGCGCTCCACCGCACCGCATTCTGCCTGAGCCTATCTCAATGGTCTAGACCAAAAGGAGAGGCTACGCCACCCGGCCGACCAGACCAACTCAGTCTCGCACGGCGAGACCGCGCGCGTCGTGAGAGGCGTCTTCCCAACGGCTCGCCGCAGCTCTATCTTTGACTCCGTCAACCATTTCCTTGAGTTAGGCAAGGGAAAAATGGACATTGTTCCGGAAGTCCGTGCGTTCAACCGCTTCTACACGTCCGTCATCGGCGTCCTCGGGGCGGGAATGCACGACACCTCCTACTCCCTGACCGAGGCGCGGGTGCTGTTCGAACTCGGCACCAGGGAGACGGCCGACGCCGCCGGCATCAGGGCCATGCTCGGTCTCGACCCCGGTTACCTGAGCCGGATCCTCGCCAGGTTCGAAAGCGACGGCCTCGTGTCCCGGGAGCGGTCGGCCGAGGACGCCCGCCGCCAGGTCGTACGGCTCACCCCCAAGGGCCGCGACACCTTCGCCGTCCTCGACCGGCGCTCGGCCGCCGAGATCGAGGCCCTGCTGGCGAAGCTGACCGATCCCGAACGCCGGCGGCTCGTCACCGCGATGGGCACCGTGCGGAGCCTGCTGGAGCCCGCCGAGCGGCGCGAGCCGTACGTGATCCGACCCCCGCGGGCGGGCGACCTCGGCTGGGTCGTGCACCGGCACGGGGTCCTCTACAGCGAGGAGTACGGCTGGGGCGCCGCGTTCGAGGCCCTGGTCGCGCGGATCGTCGCCGAGTACGTCGAGGACCACGACCCCCGCCGCGAGGCGGCCTGGATCGCCGAGGTGCGCGGCGAGCCGGTGGGGTGCGTCTTCTGCGTACGCAAGGACGACACGACGGCCCAGCTCCGCCTGCTGCTGGTCGAGCCGTCCGCGCGCGGCCTGGGCATCGGCGGGCGGCTGGTCGAGGAGTGCCTGCGCTTCGCCGCGGCGGCCGGCTACCGGCGCATCGTGCTCTGGACCCGCGACGTGCTCGCGAGCGCCCGCAGGATCTACCAGGCCGCGGGGTTCGAACTGGTGGAGCAGCACCCGGGCGAGGAGTCGGGCATCGCCGTCAACGATCAGGTATGGGCCAGGGACCTGTGACCTTCCGGGTCCGACCGCGCGGATGATCCCATGCCGGGGTCGGCGTGGCCCTGCGCGGGAGCGGCCGCCCTCGCGATTCAGGCAGGCATGAGATCGCGGAACGGCCCGCGGACCTCGACGGTCACGGCGGCCGGGGCCGGCGGGGTGTCCTGCGGCGGACGGCAGGAGAAGTAGAGCCTGTCGCCGGCGGGGGACATCGCGGGGCCCGCGACGGTCCAGCCGCCCGTGAGGCGCAGGAACGGCACCGCCCGGTCCCCGGCGACGAGGGTGATCTCGCCGTCCGCAGCGCCGCCTGACCCGCCGTCCGCGGCGTGCAGCACCGTGAGGCACTCGCGGGCGACGTCGTACGCCCACACCCGGCCGTCTCCCTCGGTGACGAACCGCACCAGGCCGTCGGAACAGTGGCAGTCGGCGCCGCCCGCGAACCTCCTGGCCCCCTTCACCTGCTCCCGCAGGGGCACATGGTCGCGGAGGGCGGGGACCGGCACCCGCGCCCAGGCCACGGACTCCTCGCCGGGGTCGCCGACCATCACCTCGAGCACGCCCGTCGTGAGGTCGCCCCAGTCGTCCGGGCGGAAGCGGTACAGGCATCCGTCCGGCTCCCCTTCGGTGAGGTAGACGACGCCGCGGTCGGGATCGCAGGCCACGCCGCCGTGGGTGAACAGGCCCATCGCGAGCCGGGGCATGGGGGCGCGCAGGCCGTAGGGGTCGCATTCGAAGACCCGGCCGTACGCCGTCCGCTCGCCCGACACCCACGTGTGCCACGGTGTCACGGCGCCGGCCCCGCTGCGGTCGGCGCCCGACAGGATGCGATATCCGCCGCGCAGGGTCCCGTCCGGGGCGAAACGCAGCGCCGTCACGCCGCCGAGCAGCGGCAGCGCGCAGTTGGACACGTATATCCAGCCGTCTCCGTCCGGGAAGCATCCACCGCCGTCCGGCGCCGCGTGCCAGACCACTCCCCCGGCCCGCTCTCCCGACCGCGCCACGATCCGGCCGGCGAAGCCCGGCGGCAGGGCCCGCAGCACGTCCGCCGGGAACGGGCCGCCCGGATCACCCTGCCCGCACGGCTCGCTCCTGCCGGGCGGCTCGCGTCCGTCGCCGGGCCGTGCGAACGTCGTGCGCCACACCGCTCCCGGCAGCGCCGAGATCGCCGCCGATCGGACGGAAGTACCCTGCACCGCTGACCGCCTCCTCGACCTGCCCCTGGTCATGCCGGTCCGCCCACGACGGGCCTGGCCGTTCGTTCGTTCCGCGCGGCCGCCGCCCCCGGACCGGGCCGGGACCACCTCGCTCCCCTACCCGCCCGGCGGGCACCTGACCGGGTTGTCCCAGTCCCGTGTTTCTCGTCCCGGTCTTCCTGTCCTGCGTCTTCCTGTCCTGCGTCTTCCTGTCCCGTGGCCGCACGTCGCACACGTCGCGGCGCCCAGTCGACCCGTCTCGCGTGAACGGCGGGAGAAGCGGCGTCCCTCGCCGAGACGAACTCTTCGAAAACCGTGCGGCCACGTTACGGAAGCGACATTGACAGTGTCATTGTGACAGTGTCATTGTGAAGGCATGAGCGACACCTGGACGATCGGCGAACTGGCGGAGCGGGCGGCGGACCTGCTCGGTCAGGAGCGCCACGCCCACGGCCAGGGGCCTCGCGACGACGCCCCGGAGCGACGCGCCGACGGTCCGGAGCCACGCCTGAACGGCAGGGTCCGCGAGGTGCCGAACGAACGTCTCATCCGCTGGTACACGACGATCGGGCTGCTCGACCCTCCGCTGGGGCGGCGCGGCCGGGTGGCCCTCTACGGCCGCCGTCACCTGCTCCAGCTCGTGGCCGTGAAGCGCCGTCAGGCGGACGGCCTGTCCATCGCCGCCATCCAGGCGGAGCTGGCGGGAGCGACCGACGCCATGCTCCAGCGCGTCGCCGGGCTCACCGAGCCGCCGTCCGGACCGGTGCCCCGGCCGCTCGTCCCGCCTCCTCCGGGCAGCCCGGCGGCCCCGGTCACGGCGAACACCGCCGACCACCTCTCGGGCGCGCCGGGCACCGCGGCACCGCCGGCTCCCGGTTGGTGCGAAACGAGGCCGGAAACCGGCGCCGAGCCCGCCATGCCGAACGTCGCGATGCCGGACGTCGCGCGCCCGGCGGCGCGTGACCGCTTCTGGGCGCGTCCGCCCTCATCCGCCGCGACGGCGAGCTCCGGCCACTCCCCGGCTGATCTTTCCGACCCCGTCACCGCGCACGGAGGCATCACGCACAGGGAAACCGTGCCCGTGAACGCCATGCCCGTGAACATCCTGCCCACGAACGCAGTGCCCACGAACACCGTGCCCACGAACACCGCGCTGCCGGACATCGTGCACGGTGTGCGGCTCGCACCCGGGGTCACGGTCCTGCTCGATCCGGCCCGCCGGGCTCCGCACGGTCACGACGTGGCCGCGCTACGCCGGGCCGCGGCGCCGCTCCTCACGGCCCTCGCCGCGCTCGGTCTGGCCGGGCCGTTCGACGGCGCCCCTGACCCCCACGACGCCTCGGCACTCGATCAACACGCTTCCGACACGCTGGAGGGATGACGTCATGACCGTTCCCATCACACCTCTGCGGCCGGATGAGTGCCGGCCCGTGCCGGACGCCGGGCTTGGAGCGCTGGAGACCGAGAAGGGCAACCTTCCGCTGGAAAGCGTGGACGTCGCCGCCCGCGTCACCGGACTGGTGGCAGGCGTCGAGGTCGTCCAGACCTTCCGCAACGCCTTCGACGTGTCGCTGGAGGCGACCTACGTCTTCCCGCTGCCGCCGCGGGCCGCGGTCACCGCCTTCCGGATGGAGGCGGACGATCGGGTGGTCGACGGCGTGCTCAAGGAGCGCGGGCAGGCACGGGCCGACTACGACCGGGCGCTCGCCGAGGGCAGGCGCGCGGCGATCGCCGAGGAGGACCGGCCCGACGTGTTCACGATCAGGGTCGGCAACATCGTCCCCGGAGAGCGGGTGGTGGTCCGCCTCACGCTGAGCCAGCCGCTCCCCTACGAGGACGGCGCGGCCGAGTTCCGCTTCCCGCTGGTCGTGGCGCCCCGCTACATCCCCGGGGCTCCGCTGCCCGGGACTCCGGCCGGTGGCGGCGTGTCGCCCGACACCGACGCCGTGCCCGACGCCTCCCGGATCACGCCGCCCGTCCTGCTTCCCGGCTTCCCCTACCCCGTACGGCTGTCGCTCGCGGCGACGATCGACTCCGCCGGGCTCGACCTGCGGGAGGTCCGCTCCAGCCTGCACGAGGTCGAGCGGGAGGGCGACACGATCAGGCTGCGGCCCGGCGAGCGGCTCGACCGCGACTTCATCCTGCGCCTGGCCTTCGACGCCTCCTCGTCGCTCGCACTCGTCCCGGACGACGCCGCGGACGACGCCGCGGACGCCGGTTCACCCGCCGAGGGCACGGCCGGCGGCAGCGGCAGCGACCCTGTGGAGGACACCGCGGAGGACACCGCGCAGGACGCCACGGAGGACGCCACGGAGGACGCCGCGAGGAACACGGCGGACGCCGAGGGGACCTTCGTGCTGACCCTGCTGCCGCCGCAGGAGGACGCCACCGGGACCGCGTCCCGTGACGTCGTCCTGCTGCTCGACCGCTCCGGCAGCATGACGGGCTGGAAGATGGTGGCCGCGCGGCGCGCCGGCGCCCGGATCGTCGACACGCTGACCCGGCATGACCGCTTCGCCGTGCTCTCGTTCGACTCGGTGGTGGAGCGGGCCTTCTCCGGCGGCCTGGTGGACGCGAGCGACCGCAACCGATACCGCGCCGTCGAGCACCTGTCCCGGCTCGACGCCCGCGGGGGGACGGAGTTGCTCGCTCCCCTGCAGGAGGCCCTGCGGCTACTCGACGGCCACGACACGCCCGTCCCGGGTGCGGCCACCGGCACGGACCCCGCCCGGTTGGGCGAGGGCGACCGGCACGGCGGATCCGGTCCGGCCCGGGAGCAGGCACGCGATCGGGTGCTCGTCCTGGTGACCGACGGCCAGGTGGGCAACGAGGACGAGATCCTCGAACGCATCGGCGCCCGGCTGCACGGCGTCCGGGTGCACACCGTGGGCATCGACAGGGCGGTGAACGCCGGGTTCCTCGGACGGCTGGCCCTGCTCGGCTCGGGCCGGTGCGAACTGGTCGAGTCGGAGGACCGCCTCGACGCGGCGATGGAGCACATCCACCGCCGCATCGGCTCGCCACTGGTGACGGACGTCGCGCTGAAGGCGGAAGGCATGGACCTCGTGGCGGACACCGTCACGCACGCCGGCTCGCTCTACCCCGGCGTCCCTCTGGTCGTGAGCGGCCGTTACCGGGGACTGCGCCCCGCCGGGGCCCTCACCGTGCAGGGCCGCACGGCCGACGGCCGCCCCTGGGAGGAGCGGATCGAGGGCCGTCCCACCCACGGCCCGGCCGCCAGGGCCGTGTGGGCGCGGGCGCACCTGCGCGGTCTGGAGGACCGGTACGCCATGGGCGACCACTCCCTCGAACAGCGCATCGTGGACACCTCGCTGCGTTTCGGCGTGCTGTGCCGGTTCACCGCCTTCGTGGCGGTCGACACCCGGGTCACCGGCGAGGGCGGACCGGAGCATCGGGTGATCCAGCCGGTCGAACCGCCGAGCGGGTGGGAGATGCCGACCGCGATGCCGATGACGGCGGCGGGCGCTCCGATGATGGCGAAGATGGCCGCCTTCACCACGGCCGGCCCGGTGGCACCTTCCGGTTCCGCTGCGGACCGGCCCATCGCGGCGGCCCCGCCGCCCGGCGCACCTCCTGCCGCACCCCCTGCCGCGCCTCCGGCTCCGCCTTACGCCGCCGCGCCCGCACCGGCTCCGAGGCGGCGGGCCTCCCGCGGGTTCTCCGTCGGTCGCTTCCTTCCACAACCTGGAGAGAAGATGGCACCGGCCACGGATTTCGAGGGCATCCGGCCCCTGCTGGCCGAAGAGCTCGCGAAGCTGGGGCAGGCGGAGTCGCTGCCCGAGCGGGAGCGGCGGCGCTACCTGGCGGATCTCGCCAGTCGCCTGCGCGTCGTCGCCCAGATGGTGGGTGGTCACCCGGACCTCGCCGCGCTCGCGGCCGACCTGGAAAGGGCCGAGTGGGCCGAGGTCTCGCTCGACGACCTCTGGCGGCGGACGGCCGACCTGCTGACCGCCCTGACCGGCCGCTCCGGCTCCGCATCCGCGGGCTCCATGTCCCCAGGCTCCATGTCCCCAGGCTCCACGTCCCCAGGCTCCACATTCCCGGATGCCCTGGGCTCCACGGGCTCCGCCCCCGGTGCCAAGGAGGGCCGGCGTCCCTTCTGGAAGCGCTCGTGAGACGGCATCCGGGAGAGGCGGCCACACGGCAGGGCTGAAGCGAGTGCGGCCGGGACACCGGTGGGAAGCCGGGCCCGGCCGCATCGGTTCGGGTTCCGCTGCGGGCGGAGCCCCTACGAGGGTTCCGGTAGGCGAATGACGTCGGACGGCGGGGTGGGTGCGGGACGCCGCGGCTCCCTCACCCCTCCCGTGTCGGGCCGATCGTCGCGTCCACCTGCGGGGACGGGAGACCGGCGGCGCAGCAACCGATTGATGAGCCCTTTCAGCCCCATGTGCCGCCAACGCGTGGGATCGCCGATCGGTTCCTCGCCCGGGGCGTCGCTAGGATTTAGAGCGTGCTCGAAGTCGATTCGCAGGCGATGCCCGAACCCGCCCACCCGGACCCGCAGGAGGGCATGAGCATCGCCGAGGCCGCCCGCCGCACCGGGGTCAGCGTGCACACGCTGCGCTACTACGAACGCGCCGGCCTGGTCGTCACTCCCGTCGGCCGCACCGCCGGCGGCCGGCGGCGTTACCGCCCGCTCGACCTCAAATGGATCGTCATCTGCACGAAGCTGCGGGCGACCGGCATGCCCATCAAGGCCATTCGCCGCTATGCCCAGCTCGTCTCCGCCGGGGCCGGCAACGAGCAGGAACGGCTCGCTCTCCTCGAAGCCCACCGTGCCGAGGTGGCCGCCAAGCTCGCCGAAGTCCAGGAGAACCTCAGACTCATCGACCACAAGATCGATGTCTATCGAGGCCGCCTCGCCGCCGGCGACGCCGACCGGCTGTGGGCGCCCCGCCGCCCGGCGAGTGCCCGCTGAGCGGGTCCCCGCACACGGCCCCGCCGCCGGTTCCCCCGCACACGGCCCCGCCGCCGGCTCGGCCCCGAACCGGCCAGAGGCACCGGAGCACTCGTCTCGCCGACCAGGCCACAACGCCCGTACCCTGCGCGAGCACGTAGTGTTGCCCGGTATGAACCCAATCGTCCTCGACGGTGGTCTCGCCACGCACCTGGAGACACTCGGCTGCGACCTGAGCGACGACCTGTGGTCGGCACGGTTGCTCGCCGACGATCCCGGCGTCATCCGTCAGGCGCACCTCGACTACTACGAAGCCGGGGCCGACGTCGCCACCACGGCGAGCTACCAGGCGAGCGTCCCCGGGTTCGTACGGCACGGCCTCACCCCCCCGAAGGCGCGCGAGCTCATCCGGCTGTCGGTGACGCTTGCCGTACAGGCGAGGGACGAGGCCGGGCACGGGCTCGTCGCCGCGAGCGTGGGGCCGTACGGCGCCTACCTGGCCAACGGCGCGGAGTACACCGGCGACTACGACCTGGACGAGGACGGCCTAACCGAGTGGCATCGGGAGCGGTTCGAGATCCTCGCCGACGCCGGGGCCGACCTGCTGGCGTGCGAGACGATCCCCTCGCACGCCGAGGCCCGTGCGCTCGCGAGGCTCCTGCGCGAGACGCCGTCCGTGCGGGCGTGGGTCACCTTCTCCTGCCGGGATGGCGAGCACGTCAGCGACGGGACGCCGTTCGAGGAGTGCGCGGCGATCTTCGCGGGCCTCCCCCAGGTGGTCGCCGTGGGCGTGAACTGCACCGCGCCGCGGTTCATACCCGACCTGATCAAGCACGGAGCCTCGATCGTCTACCCGAACTCCGGCGAGACGTGGGACGCCGCGAACCGGCGCTGGCTGGGTCTCGCCGATCCCGTCGAGTTCGGCAGGGCGGCGGCCGGGTGGGCCTCGCTCGGCGCCCGTTACGTGGGCGGCTGCTGCCGCACCACCCCGGCCCACATCCGCGAGATCCGCTCCCACCTCACCTGAGCTCCGCTCCGGGGGGCGGCGAGGCCGGCGTCGCGAGTTCGTCACCACCGGTCGCCGGCCTGACCTCGCGCAGGAGACCGCCGCGGCCCGGCCCTCACCCGGCCCTCACCCGGCAATGCTCCGCACCGGCTCGGCCCTTTCAACAAACGCGAGACCGCGCGTCTGTATAGGCGCGAGACCGCGCGCCACGCCGGCGGCGAGCCGCCCGGCCCCGGGCCGCACGCCGCCGACCACACCCCGCGGACTACACGCCGCCGACCAGACGCGGGGTCAGCCCATCGCGGCCGGGCCCTCGGTGCTCCGCGCGGCGAGCGGGATCTCCTTGAGGAAGAAGGCCACGACCAGCGCGAGGGCGACGAAGGGCAGGCTGGCGAGGAACACGTCGTCGATCGCATTGGTGAACGCCACCAGCACGTGCTCCTTGACCGGCTGCGGCAGGCGCTGGATCGCCTGCACGTTGTTGGCGTCCACGCGCCCCGGCGGCATCCTGCCGCCGAACTCGGTGGTCAGGTGGTGGGCGAGCCGGTTGGTGAGGACCGCACCCATGATCGCCGTGCCGATGGCGGCGCCCATCATCCGGAAGAACGTCGTCGAACTCGTCGCCACGCCCATGTCGCCGCGCTCCACCGCGTTCTGGATCGCCGTGACGATCGTCTGCATGGTGAACCCGAGCCCGGCGCCGAAGAGATAGGCGTAGACCGCCACCTGCCAGTACGGCGTGTCCACCTCGATCGTGGACAGCAGCCACATGGCCACCAGGAGGACGGCCCCGCCCAGGATCGGGAAGATCTTGTATCGGCCGGTCCTGCTCATGATCTGGCCGGAGGTGATCGACGTGGAGAAGATGCCGAGGACCGCCGGCAGCAGCGCCAGGCCAGACACGGTCGGCGACATGCCCTGGACGGCCTGGAGGTAGACCGGCAGGAAGATCATGCCGCCGAACATCGCCAGGCCCGCGAGGAAGCTGAAGCCGTTGCCGACACTGAAGATCTTGTTGCGGAACAGTCGCATCGGCAGGATCGGCTCGGCCGCCCGCAGTTCGACGAACACGAACAGCGCCGCCAGCGCCACGAATCCGGTCAGCAGGGCCAGCGAGCCGGGCGCGGTCCAGCCGAGTTCGCCGCCCGCCCAGTCGAGGTAGAGCAGGAAGCACGACACCCCGGCCACGATCAGCGCCGCGCCCAGGTAGTCGATGCGGTGACTGCGGCGGGTGAAGGGGATCCGCAGCGCCATCGAGGTCACGACGAGCGAGATCAGCCCGATCGGCAGGTTGATCCAGAAGATCCACCGCCAGCCGGGGCCGTCGGTGAAGAAACCGCCGAGCAGCGGTCCGGCGACGCTGGAGGTGCCCCAGACCGCGCCGAAGTAGCCCTGGTATCGGCCGCGCTCGCGCGGCGGGATGACGTCGCCGATGATGCTGAACGCCAGCGCCATCAGGCCGCCGCCGCCCAGGCCCTGGATCGCCCGGAACCCGATGAGCTGGCCGATGTTCTGGCTGAGCCCGGCCAGCACCGAGCCGAGCAGGAAGATGCCGATGGCGGCCTGGAAGATCGTCCGCCTGCCGTACAGGTCGGAGATCTTGCCCCACAGCGGGGTCGCCGCGGTCGAGGTGAGCAGGTAGGCGGTGACGACCCACGACAGCTTGTCGAGGCCGCCGAGTTCGCTGACGATGCGCGGCAGGGCCGTGCCGACGATGCTCTGGTCGAGGGCGGCCAGCAGCATTCCGGCCGCCACCCCGGACAGCACCACCAGGATCTGGCGGTGCGGCAGATAACCGGTGTCGGCCTGCTGCTCCTCGCGGACGCTCATGCGGGGCACCCGCGAGCGGCGTCTCGGGCAGCGGCCCCACCGGACGCGGCGGACCTGCTCGCCGGGGCCGTGGACGGGCCGTCCGGGCCGTCGTCCGCTCCGTCCCTCACGGCGCCGGGCTGGGCCCATGCGCGGTGCCTGCGTGCTGGCATGCTCCTACGCCTTCCATCCGAACGTGCCTGAACGTCCCAACGTGCGCGGCGGACACCGCCACGTTACCCGTCCGGTCCGGAAGTATTAGGAATTCTCGCGAGCTGCCCTGGTCGTTTCCGTCTTGGCCGCGGCGGCGTACTTGTCGACGTACTCCTGACCCGACAGCTCCATCAGCGCGTACATGATCTCGTCGGTGACCGCGCGCAGCACGAGGCGGTCGTTTTCCATGCCGTAGTAGCGGGAGAAGTCGAGCGGCTTGCCATACCGGACGCCGGGGCGGATGCCGAACTTGGGCAACGGCCGGCCGGGAGGCATCATCTCGAACGTGTTGACCATGGCCCACGGAATGACCGGCGCCCGGGACTCCAGCGCGAGCCGGGCCACGCCCGTCTTGCCCTTGTAGAGGCGGCCGTCCGGCGAGCGGGTTCCCTCGGGGTAGATGCCGAGCACCTGGTTCTCCCTGAGGATTCGCAGACCGGTGCGGAGCGCCGCCTCACTCGCCTTGCCGCCGGAACGGTCGATCGGGACGGTGCCGACGCCGGAGAAGAAAGCGCGGCTCACCACTCCTTTGAGCCCGCGGCCGGTGAAATATTCGGCCTTGCCCAGAGAAATCACCTTGCGCGGCAGGAATCCGGCCCCGAAGAAGTGGTCGGCGAACGACAGGTGGTTGCCGGCCAGGATGACCGGGCCCTCCTTAGGCACGTTTTCCACCCCTTCGGCCCAGGGGCGGAACACGAAGCGGAGGATCGGCCAGAGGATGGCCTTCACCACCCAGTAGAACACGCGGGCACCCCCTCGGCTCGGATGTGCAGTCATCTTCGCACGCCCAGCCCTCTCGCACTAACGGTGACCAACGTGCGAGTATCGGGCGGAACACGCCGCCGTTTCACGGAGGTCACCCAATGCCAGTGCTGCCCGGTGCGGAGCCGTACCACCACGAGGGCGGCGACATCGGCGTCCTGCTCTGTCACGGGTTCACCGGTTCGCCGCAGTCGCTGCGGCCGTGGGGGGAACACCTGGCTCAGGCGGGGCTGACGGTGTCCCTGCCGCGCCTGCCCGGACACGGGACGACGTGGCAGGAGATGAGCCGCACGCGCTGGGAGGACTGGTACGCCGAGCTGGACAAGGCGTTCGCCGACCTGCGCGGGCGGTGCGCGGAGGCGTTCGTGATGGGCCTGTCCCTCGGGGGCTGCATGGCGCTGCGCCTGGCCGAGGTCCACGGCGACGCCGTCGCGGGCGTCGTGGTGGTCAATCCGTCCGTGGTCAACGACGTGCCGCTGCTGCGGCTGGCCCCGGCGCTCAAGTACGTCGTACGCTCGATCCCTGGGGTGGCGGGCGACATCAAGAAGGAGGGCATGAGCGAGCTCGGCTATCCGCGCACGCCCGTCCGGGCCGCCGCCACGCTGCCCCGGCTGTGGAAGCTCGTCCAGTCCGACATCGCCAAGGTGACCCAGCCGGTGCTGGTGTTCCACAGCAGGAACGACCACGTGGTAAAGCCGGGGAGCGTCGCGTTCCTGCAGGCGAGAATGGGAAACAATCTGGAGGTCAGAGAGCTGGCGGACAGCTACCATGTCGCCACCCTCGACAACGACGCGCCTGTGATCTTCGAAGGGAGCCTGGAGTTCATCCGCTCCCACGCCTCGGTACCCTTGACGAAGGACTTGTGACCCGGGATCGACGTGACGCCGCAAAGTGACGAGGACGAGGTCTGGCGCCAGATCGTCGCCTCGTTCAACGAGACAGCCGAGGACGCCTCGGCCGAACAACCATGGCCTGACCGGGAGAACGTCTCCGAGGAGACCGACGCGGGCGACGGCGACGACGCCTCCGGCGGGGCTCCCGGCGGCAAGGCTCCCGGAGACGAGGTCCAGGACGACGACCGGACCGGCGAGGAACAGGCGCCCACCCCGGCCGGCGACGACGACCACGACCACTACATCCCGCCGCCCCCTCCACCGCTTCCGCAGGGCGACACCCTCAGCCGGCTCTCCTGGCTGGCGCTGTTCGGCGGCCCCGCCTATCTGCTCCTGGCCGCGCTGCTGGACTGGCCGATGGACGGCTGGATCGTGTTCGCCGCGGTGTCGGCGTTCATCGCGGGCTTCGTGATCCTGGTCGTGCGCATGGGCGACGGCCCGCCCGCCGACTCCGGCTGGGACGACGGCGCGGTCGTCTGACCCTCCGCGTCGCCTGACCCCCGGCGCTCGCCGGCGCGGTCGCCCGGCCGCACCCGCGCGCCCCGGCCGCTTTCGGCGTGCGGGGGTTCTCACTCGGCTTCGGAAGCCGCCTTCACCGTGTCGCCGTCGGCGGGAGGCGGGCCGAACCGCTCCACGAGGTCGGTGTAGCGGCCCTTGTCGTCCAGCGTGTGGCCGACCGCCACGGTGAGGTCGCCGACGTGCGCGACCGCCTGCAGCCGCACCATGCGGTCCTCGGCCGGCTCCGGGCCGCGCAGCGTGGTCCAGCGCGATCCGTCGTAGCGGAGCAGCAGGCCCTCCGCGTCGTGCCTCGGGTCGTATCCGGAGATCCAGAAGACGCCGTCGCCGTCGCCGGTGACGCCGTACAGTTCCGCGCGCCGCTCCGGCGGCGTCACCCGCTTCCAGTGCCTGCCGTCCCAGTCGAGGACCAGCGGGGCGATGTCGCCGTCGCTCTGGTAGACGCCGCCGACCGCGACCGCGCGCTTGCGGCCGTCCGCGTAGACGTCCCGCAGGAAGCCGCCCTTGATCTCCGGCAGGTCGGCTTGTTTCCACCCGCTCCCGGTCAGGCGCATGGCCAGGGGCCCGGAGCCGGAGTCGCCCACCGCCCAGCCGTCCGACCGGCCCGCGAGAGCCACGCCGTACATCGCGCCCGCGGGGCCCTGGCCGGTCTTCCAGGTCGTGCCCTTGCCGGAGCCGCCGCTGCTCAGCAGGAAGGCCTTGCCGTCCCTGCTGCCGACCGCGACCACCCGTCCGGACGAGGCGGCGACCCCGCCGAGCCAGTCCCCGGTGCGCAGTTGCGGCACGCCGAGGCGGTCGAACCCGTCGCGCGAGCCCTTCGCGACGTACGGCAGGCCGTCGTGGCCGTCGCCGACGGCCCAGATCTCGGTGGCGGAGGCGGCGGCGACCGACCGCAGGTGGCCGGCGCCGGTGGCGTCGCCCCGGATCGGCACCTCGCTCCAGGAGGAGCCGTCCCAGTGGGTGATGATTCCTTGGTTGCGCCAGAAGTCCCAGGCGTTCTGCTGGCCCACGGCCCAGACGTCCTTGGCCGACAGGCCGGCCACGTCGGACAGCGAGCCGTCGGGCCGGAGCCGTCCGGTGGAGGAGCCGGCGTCCTGGGCGACCTCGTCGCCCGACGGGCTGCGCTCCGCCTGGGCGCGGACGGTCCCTGCGTGCGCGTGCGCGACCGATGTGGCGCGCGGGAGGAGTCCGGCCAGCAGGCCGGCGGACAGCACACACAACGGCACCGCACGCCGTATGAGGCGGCGGGTCATGAAACGATCGTACGGGGGACCGGGCACTCCCCGTCACACAGGTCGCGAATCCGACTACCTAGAGACGCGGGGACGCGACCGTGCCGGCCGTTTCCGGGCGGCCGGAATCCGAGGCCGTCTCCCGGCCCACCGGCGGCGTCTCAGGCCCGGGCGGGCGGCCTGAAGGCGATCTCGGCGACGACCGGCCGGTGGTCGCTCGCGGCGGGCAGGTCCTCGGCAGGGACGTCCGCGCCGCCGTACGACACGACGGTCAGGCCCGGGCCCGCGAAGATCGCGTCGATCCGCACGCGGGGATCGCGGGCGGGGAAGGTCGCCCCCGCCCGCCCGTCGTCTCCGTCCGCTCCGATCGGCGGCGCAGCGCCCCGCACGGCGGTGAAGCAGTCCGTGTAGCGCCCGCCGAGAAGACGCCAGACCGGGGCACCGGGGACCTCGTTGAGATCCCCGGCGAGCACCGGCGCGGCCCCGAACTCCCGGGCCGCGCGCTCCAGGAGCGGGACGATCTGGGCGGCGTGGCTCAGGCGCGCCCCCGCCAGGAGGTCGAGGTGGGCCGAGCACACGGCGTACCTCTCGCGGTCCTTCTCCACCACGGCGAGCGCGATGGAGCGCCATTCGAGCCCGGCGAACCACCGCAGGCGGTGGCCACGGCCGCGCAGGAGCCGTACGGCGGGGGCGGTGAGCACGGCGGTCCCGCCCACGCGGCCTCCGGCGGCCACGGACAGGCCGGCCGCGCGGGCCAGCGCCCGCCGCTCCCGCCGCCAGCCGGGCAGGCGGGGCGCCTCCTGCAGGCACAGCACGTCGGGGCGCAGGGCCCGGATCACCCGGACCAGCGCCCTCCGGTCGTCCTTCAGTCCCCGGACGTTGTAGGTCGCGACCCGCAGCACGCCGTCAGCGGAGCCGGGCGAGGTCACCGGCGCCCACCAGCCCCGCCGCCGGGCCCATCTCGGCCACCCTGATCTCGGCGAGCGGGCGGTGGCCCCGGCCGGTCAGTCGCGCGGCGAACTCCTCGCGCACCCGGTCGACGAACAGGTCCGCCGCGCCGGAGACGCCGCCGCCGATGATGAAGCACCCGGGGTCGAGGACCGCGGCCATGTCGGCCAGCCCCTGGGCGAGCCATTGGGCGAGCGACTCGAAGGCGGCCAGCGCCGCCCGGTCGCCCTGGCGCGCCGCCTCGGTCACGTGCTCGCCCTGGATGCCCTCGGCCGAGCCGCCGCCGAGCCGCAGCAGGTGCGCGGCGCCCTCCGGGTCGGCCTGCGCGTTGTCCCTGGCGTCCATCAGCAGCGCGCTGCCGCTGGCGTACCTCTCCCAGCAGCCGCTGTTGCCGCAGCCGCAGGGACGGCCGCCCGGCACCGCCTGCATGTGGCCGAGCTCGGCGCCCATCCCCCACCGTCCGCGGTAGAGCTCGCCGCCGAACACGATGCCGCCGCCGATGCCCGTGCCCACGGTCACGCATACGACGTGGCTCTCGCCCCGGCCCGCGCCGAAGCGGTACTCGCCCCAGGCCATGGCGTTGGCGTCGTTCTCGACCACGACCGGCAGGCCGACCAGCTCGCCCACCTTCTCGCGCAGCGGCTCCTCGCGCCAGGCGAGGTTGGGGGCGAAGCGGATGATCGAGCGGGTCTCGTCGACGAAGCCCGCCGCGCCGATGCCGACGGCCTCGACCGAGTGCCGTGCCGCGAGCTCGGTCACCGCATCGGCGATCGTGAGCGCCATCTTCTCGGGGCTGCCCGCCGGGCTGTGCCGCAGGCCGCGCTCGATGATGGCGCCGTGCTCGTCGACGACACCATACGCGATCTTGGTACCGCCCACGTCCACGCCGATGGTCAGCGCCATGCCGTCTTCCTTCCGCCCGATCCGCTTCCGCCCGATCCGCGTTCGCCCGGGCCGTCACCCGCCCGAGCCATCACGCCGCGCCGATTGAAGCCGATCGAGCCGGGTTGTGGCAATCCCGCCGTCGCCCGCCCATAACCGGCCCGTCACCCCAGATCGATGTGCTCGACCTTCGTCTCGCCGGATCGCCGCTCCTCGGCCGGTCGCGCCCTGCCGCCCGCCTGGGGGCGCTGCAGGGCGTCGACCGCCTCCCGGAACGCCGCGAACAGCTCTCCGCCCGCCGCGATCAGGTGGCCGGTGACGTCGCCGCCGGCCTCGCGGCGTGCCGCGATGACCCGGCACACCGGGCAGGCCCGGCAGACGTACTCGTCGTGGTCCTCCGAGACGGCCTCGCTCCACACGTCGCCGCCGCGGCCGCTCGCGCCTGCGCCGCCGAAGGCGGATCCGAAGCCGCTCACGCCGCCCTTCACGAGCCCCTTGCCGAACTCCCGGCCCATCCGCCGTTGTACGGCGTCCAGCAGCTTCATCGCCTCCTCCGCCGCGGACCCGAGCGGGTCCTGGCGGCGCGGAGTGCTGTCGTTGGAATCCGTCATTTCGCCCCTCCTGCCTCGAACCGTACCCGGAGCCGGCCGTCCCGGAGCGCGGCCGAGGAGATCTCACGCCGGGCGAGGGCGGCGGGCAGGGCGATGACGCGCCGGTAGGACCCCGCGGTGACGATGATGTCGTCCCCCTTGCGGGCGAGGTCGAGGTCGTCGCGGTCGGCGAGCGGCAGGGACAGCGCCAGCTCGTCGGTGGTGAACCTCAGCGGCGGCTCGACGCCGGGGCGCGCGAAGGGATCCCGGTCTCCGTACATCCGCGCGGCGAGGTTCGAGAGGGCGGCGGTCCCGACCGGCTCCGCCGGAAGATAGGGGACGGTGAGGACGGGCAGCGGCGCGAACGACTCGTGCACCGTGGCGAGCTGCCTGGCCTGGGCCTCCACCCAGCCCAGCCGCCACTCGTCGGCGCCCTCGGCGGGGAAGACCCGGTTGGCGATCACCGCGTCGACGCGGTAGCCGTACAGGCTGAGTGAGGTGAGGGTGCGGCGGGCCTCGGCGACGACCACGGCCTCAGGGGTCAGCACGAGCCGCACGGACGCGTCGTCGCCGGTCAGCAGCGCGCGCACCTCCAGCAGGCCGCGGTGCAGCCGCTCCCCCGCCGAGACGACCTCGCCCTCGGGCACGCTCACCTTGGCGACGTGCCGGATGACCGGCGACAGCGCCCTGAGCATCCGCCTGCCCGTGGGGAGCAGGCGGTTGACGTGCCAGTCGAGCGCCTCCGGCAGGGCGAGCAGGCGCAGCGTCTCCGCCGTCGGCGCGCAGTCGACGACGATCACGTCCCAACGGCCGGTGCGGGCCTGCTCGCGCAGTTCGAGCAGCGCGAGGATCTCCTCGGCGCCGGGCAGCACGGTGATCTCCTCGGCGGTGACCTCGTCGAGACCGAGCTCCGCCAGCACGTTGCCGGCGTAGTCGCGTAACTCGCCCCAGTGCCGCTCGAGTGACTTCTGGGTGTCCACCTGCTGCAGGTGCAGGCCCGGCGCGGCCTCGACCGGCTCAGACGAGGGCGGCACGCCGAGCGCGTCGGCGAGCGAGTGCGCGGTGTCGGTGGAGACGACCAGCGTCTTGTTGCCCCGCTCGGCGGCGAGCGTGGCGGTCGCGGCGGCGGCCGTGGTCTTGCCGACCCCGCCCTTCCCGGTGAAGAGGAGGACCCTCATCGGCTCTCGACGCGCCGCTTGAGCCCCTTCAGCGCGGTGTCGACGATGACCTTCTCGGCCTTGCGCTTGATCATGCCGATCATCGGGACCTTCAGGTCCACGGCGAGGTCGTAGGTGACCTCGGTGCCGCCGCCGTCGTCGGCCAGGCGGTAGCTGCCGGTGAGGCCCGAGAGCATCTTCCCGGCCTCGACCATCCGCCAGCTCACGCCCGCGTCGTCGTCCCAGTCGTACCCGAGGACGTACTCGTCGCTGATCACGCCCGCGTCGAGGACGAAGCGGACCCGGGAGGCGCGGCCGTCCGCGCCCGTCTCCAGGACCTCGGCCTTCTTCACCTGGCCGGCCCACTCCGGATAGGCCGGGAAGTCGGCGATGACGGCCATGATTGTCGACCGGCCGGCGCCGATCGTGATGCTCGACGAAGTGCGATCAGCCATGCGCCAACCGTACTTCACCATTCCAGGGCGAAAGGCGTGCCACGGCCGCGGAAGTGGCCGACGTTGACGCATTCCGTGCGCCCGACACGGGTGCGGGTGACCAGCGGCTGGTGGACGTGGCCGAACAACGCGAAGCGCGGCTGCGTCCTCCTGATCGCCTCCAGTGTGGCCTCGCTCCCCCGTTCGAACCTCCGGGCCACCACGTCGTACAGGAGGTCGGGGATGGCGGGCGGGATGTGGCAGCACAGTACGTCCACCTCGCCGACCGCCTCGACCTTGCGCGCGTACTCCTCGTCGTCGATCTCGTAGGGCGTGCGGTACTTCGTGCGCAGGCCGCCGCCGACGAACCCGAAGGTCAGCCCGCCGATCTCGACCACCTCGCCGTCCAGGACCCGCTGCCCGGGCCGCAGATGGTCGGCCCACAGGCGCGGCAGGTCGACGTTGCCGTACGTGAGGTAGGCCGGCGTCGGCATGGCGGAGAAGATCTGCTCGTACTGGCGGCGGACCGCCGCCTCCATGACGTCGCGGGGGTCTCCGTCGAGGGAGGCCCACAGGCCGGCCGACAGCTGCCGGGCCTCGTCGAAGCGGCCCGCCGCGCGCAGGTCCACGTACTCGCTCGCTTTCTCCGCGCCGAACAGGTCGGGGAAGATGCCCTGCGAGTGGTCGGCGTAGTCGATGAACAGGAGCAGGTCTCCGAGACAGATCAGGGCGTCGGCCCCGTCGCCCGCGCGGGCGAGCGCGTCGGCCCGGCCATGGACGTCGCTGACGACGTGGATGCGCATGCGGACATGGTAACGGCCGCTTTACCTAGCATCCGCTTGGGTAACGGGAAGGTGTCGGGCCCGCCGCGCGGGGGACACTGATAGCGTCCATTTGTCCCTGGATAACGCCTGGGTGACGGACCTACCCATGCGTAACATCAAACGGTAGCGTCCGGTGAGACACGAAGAGTTATGCCCGCAACGAGACACGAAGAGTTATGCCCGCAACGCGGTCCCCGCCCTGCGCTCCGGGGATCGCGCGGCCGTGCGCGAAGGAGTGACCCGTGCGCGAGTTCAGCGTTCCCGTGCTGGTGGACGTGCCCCCGTCCGCGAACTGCACCGACGTGGTGTTCCAGCGCGGCGTGGACGAGCCGGACGCCGTCGTCATCCGCCGTAAGGAGGGCGAGGACCCGGCCGCGCCGTGGACGCCGGTCACCGCCGCGCAGTTCAGGGACCGGGTGGCGGCCGTCGCCAAGGGGCTGATCGCCGCCGGGATCGAGCCCGGCGACCGGGTCGGGCTGATGTCGCGCACCCGCTACGAGTGGACGGTCGCCGACTACGCCATCTGGGCGGCCGGCGCGGTCGGGGTGCCGATCTACGAGACCTCCTCCGCCGACCAGGTGAAGTGGATCCTCACCGACAGCGGCGCCAAGGCCGCCTTCGTGGAGACGGCCGCGCACGAGGAGACCGTCCGCGAGGCGGTGCCCGATCTGCCGCTGCTGTGGCGCATCGACGACGGCGGGTTCGCCGAGCTGGAGCGCCTCGGCGCGGACGTCACCAACGACACGCTCGCCGAGCGCAGGGCGAGCCAGGGTGGACGCGACCTCGCCACGATCATCTACACGTCCGGCACCACCGGCATGCCGAAGGGCTGCCGCCTGACCCACGACAATCTGCTGTTCACCGCGCGCAACGTCTCCCACGGGCCGCTGGAGACGCTGTTCGACGTGGAGGGCCGGGCCGCGCTGCTCTTCCTCCCCCTGGCGCACAGCTTCGCCCGGCTCATTCAGATCGTCCTGATCGAGACCGGCACGGTGCTGGCGCACAGCCCGAACATGAAGAACGTGGCCCCCGACCTGCGGGAGTTCAAGCCCACGTTCCTGCTGGGCGTGCCGCGCGTGTTCGAGAAGGTCTACAACGCCGCCGAGCAGAAGGCCAACGCGGAGGGCAAGGGCAAGATCTTCCACGCCGCCGTACGGGCCGCGATCGAGTGGAGCAAGGCCGAGAGCTCCGGCGGGGCCGGCCTCGGCGCCCGGCTCAAGCACGCGGCCTTCGACAAGCTCGTGTACGGCAAGCTGCGGGCGGCCACCGGCGGCGCGCTGACGGCGGCGGTCTCCGGCGGCTCGGCCCTCGGCGAGCGGCTCGGCCACTTCTTCCGCGGTGTGGGCATCGAGGTGTTCGAGGGCTGGGGGCTGACCGAGACCAGCGCGCCCTCGACCGTCAACATCCCGGGCGCCAACAAGATCGGCACGGTCGGCAAGCCGTTCCCCGGCGTGAGCATCCGCATCGCCGACGACGGCGAGATCCTGGTGAAGGGCCGCCACGTCTTCGACGGCTACTGGAACAACGAGCGGGCCACCAAGGAGGCGATCGACCCGGAGGGCTGGTTCCACACCGGGGACGTCGGCCGCCTCGACGAACACGGCTACCTGAGCATCACCGGCCGCAAGAAGGAGATCCTCGTCACCGCCGGCGGCAAGAACGTCGCGCCGGCGCCGCTCGAGGACGCCATCCGGGCGCACCGCCTGATCAGTCAGGTCATGGTCGTCGGTGACGGCAAGCCGTTCATCGGGGCGATCGTCACCCTCGACCACGAGGCGATGGAGCAGTGGAAGCAGGCCAACGGCCGCTCCGGCGCTTCCATGGCCGAGCTCTGCTCGGACCCGGACGTCGTCGCCGAGGTGCAGCAGGCCGTGGACGACGCCAACCGGATGGTCTCCAAGGCCGAGCAGATCAAGAAGTTCAGCATCCTCGACATCGAGCTGAGCGAGGAGACCGGCCACGTCACGCCGAAGCAGTCGATCAAGCGGCACGTCGTGGCCCGCGACTTCGCCAAGCAGATCGACGAGTTGTACGGCGGCTGACCGAGCGCGTCGGTCGTGGACGACACGGTGCGCACCGGTCGCGGACGACACGGGTGCGCCGAAACTTGTCGATGATTCTTGAAACTTTCGACCGTTTCGGCGCACCGCCCGGACGAAGCGAGGTGCGGGCGTGGAGACGGATCGGACAGCCCTGGGACGTGCGCCGATTGGGACGGCCGGATTGCCGCGATAGGCGCGGATCTTCTGTTCACCGGCCGTTGGCGACCTGCGGGGACGCCTTGTCGATCTGCGTGGACCGCCGAAAATGTCGCTGATGGACCGCAACGTTGCGCTCCATTTGGTTATGCTCCAGACGCATCCCATGATCGATGACTGGAGAAGAGCGGGCGATGGGCGACAGGGTCGGCAGCTGGAACTGGACGCACCGCGATCCCGACTACCTCCCGCCGGAGGTCGACACGACCAAGCCCAGCATCGCGCGGGTGTACGACGCGTTCCTGGGCGGCAAGGACAACTTCGCGGTGGACCGCGCGGTCGCGATGGAGGGCATGCGGCACTTCCCCGACCGCGGCGAGGGCGCCCGCAACAACCGCGCCATGCTGTTCCGCGGCGTGAAGTACATGGCCGAGCAGGGCATCGACCAGTTCCTCGACATCGGCTCGGGCCTGCCCACGATGGACAACACCCACTCGGTCGCGCAGCGGATCAACCCCGCCGCGAAGGTCGTCTACGTGGACAACGACCCCATCGTGCTGGCCCACGCGCGGGCGATCCTGCAGACCGACGAGCGCACCCGCGTGATCACGGCGGACATGCGCGAGCCCGAGGTGATCCTCAACCACCCCGAGGTGGAAGGCTTCCTCGACTTCTCCCGTCCTGTCGGCCTGCTGCTGGTGGCCGTGGTCCACCACCTCGCCGACGCGGAGGACCCGAACGGCCTGGTGGACGCGTACAAGGCGCGCCTGGCGCCGGGCAGCTACATGCAGCTCACCCACTTCTGCTCCTGCGCGCCCGAGATGCGCGAGCTGGAGGCGGTGCTGCTGCAGATGCTCGGCACCGGCCGCGCCCGGGACATGCCCGAGATCGCGCGGTTCTTCGACGGCCTCGACCTGGTCGAGCCCGGCGTGGTCCACGTGCCCGAGTGGCGTCCCGAGGAACCCGTCCGCTACCCCCTCGACCTCGGCGGCGTCTGCGTCGCCGGCGGCATCGGCCGCAAACCCTGACCCACTCCTTTCCTGGCCCGCACGCGCACGCCGGTGTGTCGCATATGCGGGAACAGCGGCTTCTTCGCGCCCAATCGCGGCGTAGGGCGGCACCTGTCCATCCATTGGATCCTTCGTTAGGTGTCGCTCCTGTGGTCCCGTTGCGGCACGTGTTGGGATTTATGCGTGACCCCCCACCACATGCACCAGCGGGGTCGCGCCCTTAGCCCGCGTAAGGCCTGCGGCTCCCTGTGGTTTCCTACGCAAGGAGTCATATGTTCCGGCACACCCGCCGCCTGCAGTTCGAGGCCAAGCCCGAAAAGCCCGACCCGGTGTACGCGCGCAAACTCCAGGAGCTCATCGGCGGCGCCTACGGCGAGATGACGGTCACGATGCAGTACCTGTTCCAGGGCTGGAACTGCCGCATGCCCGGCAAGTACAAAGACCTCATCATGGACATCGCGACCGAGGAGATCGGGCACGTCGAGATGATCGCCACGATGGTCGCCCGCCTCCTCGAAGGCGCGCCCTCCACCGCGGTCACGAAGATGGCCACCGCCGACCCCGTGCTCGGCGCGGTCCTGGGCGGGATGGATCCGCAGCAGGCCATCGTGTCCGGCGGCGGCCCCCTGCCCGCCGACAGCAACGGCTATCCCTGGAACGGCCGCTACATCGTCGCGAGCGGCAACCTGCTGGCGGACTTCCGGGCGAACGTCGCGGCCGAGGCGCACGGCAGGCTGCAGACCGCCCGGCTCTACCACATGACCGACGACCCGGGCGTGAAGAACATGCTCAAGTTCAACCTCGCCCGCGACACCCTGCACCAGAACCTGTGGCTGAAGGCGATCGAGGAGCTTCAGGCGGACGGCCTGGAGGACGTCGTCGTGCCCGACGCGCTGTTCGACGAGGAGTACGCCGAGCACGCGGAGACGATCTGGGACCTGTCCGACGGCACCGAGGGCCAGGCGGGCGGCTGGGCGAGCGGGCCGCAGCCCGACGGCCGCCACCAGTTCGCCTACCTCCTCAACCCGGAGCCGCTCGGGGACGCCGCCATGGCGCCGCCGCCCGACCCGAAGCTGTACGACACCTACGACGGCAGCATGGGCGAGCCCAAGAGCCCCGCCCTCGGCACCGAGGTGGGCCCCGTGGGCAAGCTCAAGGACAAGCTCACCTGACCGAGCTCCGTCGAGCCGTGAGCGAACGCGGAGGCCGCTCGCACACCGGCCTCCGCTCCTTCCACCGCACCACCTTTCCACCGCACCACGCTCAACCCACGGCACCTGACGTCCGCACGTGCCGTACCGCACCGGCGCGCCGCCCGCGCCACGCCGAGGCCGGCGGGGTGGGCCGCACGCCGGGTTCCTTGCCTGTGAGGCTTTCGTGTTCCCTGTGAGGCTCTCGTGCTCGACTCCCGCCGTCCCCTGAACGGGCGTGCGCCCGCCGTACACGCCGAGGGGCGGGCCGCGCCGGGCCGCCTGGCGCGGCTGGCCGGCCTGTGCGGTCCCGCCTTCGTCGTCTCCGTGGCGTACATCGATCCGGGCAACTTCGCGACCAACATGGCGGGCGGCGCCCAGTACGGGACGATGCTGCTGTGGGTGATCGCCCTCGCGAACGTGCTGGCCATGTTCGTGCAGGCGCTTTCCGCCAAGCTCGGCATCGCCACCGGCCGCAACCTGCCCGAACTGTGCCGCGACCACCTGCCGCGCCGGGTGAGCCTGCCGCTGTGGGTGCAGGCCGAGCTGGTCGCCGCCGCCACCGACCTGGCCGAGTTCATCGGCGGGGCGATCGCCCTGAACCTGCTGTTCGGCGTGCCGCTGCTGCCGGCCGCCGCCATCACGGCCGTCGTCTCCTCGCTGCTGCTCATGCTCGCGCCGCGCGGACGCCGCCGGTTCGAGGCGACCGTCGCGGCGATGCTCGGCGTGGTCCTGGCCGGATTCGCCTACCAGGTGCTGCTGTCGGGGTCCCTCGCGGGCGTGGCGGGCGGCTTCGTGCCCCGCCTGGCCGGGACCGACAGCCTGCTGCTGGCCACCGGGATCGTCGGGGCGACCGTCATGCCCCACGTCGTCTACCTGCACTCGGCCCTCACGCAGCATCAGGGCGCGGACGACGGGCCCGAGGAGGGCGGGCGCAGGCAGGACGTGCGCCGGGAGGCCGTGCGCGCCAGCCGGATGGACATCGTCGTCGCCCTCGGCACCGCCGGGCTGGTGAACATGGCGATGCTGACCGTGGCCGCCGCCACGTTCGGCGGCGGCGACCCCGGCAGCCTGCAGGCCATCCACGCCGGTCTCGGACAGGTCCTCGGCCCCGGGGCGGCCGTCGCGTTCGCGCTCGCGCTGCTCGCCTCCGGCCTGGCCTCCTCCAGCGTGGGCACCTACGCCGGGCAGGTGATCATGGCGGGGTTCCTGCGCCGCCGCGTGCCGCTTCTGGCACGACGGCTGGTCACGATCATCCCGGCCATGGCGGTCCTGGCCGCCGGGGTGGATCCCACGCGGGCGCTCGTGCTGAGCCAGGTCGCGCTGTCCTTCGGCATCCCGTTCGCCCTGGTCCCGCTCGTGGCGTTCACCGGCAACAGGAAGCTGATGGGCGACCTCGTCAACCGCCGCCTCACCACCGTCGCCGGAGTCGTCGTCGCCGCTGTGATCAGCGCGCTGAACGGCTTCCTCCTCGTGGAGGTGTTCAGCGGCTGAGGCGGCCGCACGTCACAGCAGTGCGGCGAACCGGGCCGCGACGAGGTCCCAGCGCCACTCCTCCTCGATCCAGGCCCGGCCCCGCTCGCCCATCGCGCGGGCGCGGGCCGGGTCGGCCAGCAGGTCGCACAGCGCGCCGGCCACCGCCGTGTGCGACATGCCGTCGACCACCAGTCCCGTCTCGCCGTGCCGTACGGCGTCGGGGGCGCCTCCGGAGGAGCCCGCGACCACCGGCAGCCCGGTGGCCGACGCCTCCAGGTAGACGATGCCGAGGCCCTCGACGTCGATCCCCCCGAACCGGCTGCGGCAGGGCATGGCGAACACGTCGCCCGCGTCGTAGTAGGCCGGGAGGGACGCCCAGGGGACGGACCCGGTGACGACCACCGAGCCGCGCAGGCCGGCCCGGGCGGCCGCCCGTTCCAGCGACCGCCGCAGGGGACCTCCGCCGACGAGGAGCAGGACCGCGCCGGGCACCCGCCGAAGGACGAGCGGCCACGCCCGCAGCAGCACGTCCTGGCCCTTGCGCGGCACCAGCCGGGAGACGCACACGACCACCGGCCGGTCGCCCAGGCCGAGGGACGCCCGGACCCGGTCGCCGCCCGCTCCCGGGTGGAAGACGGCGGTGTCCACGCCGGGCGCGAGCCGTACGAGCCTGGAGGCGGGGACGACCCGGGCGATCCGGCGGCGGGTGTACTCGCCGAGGTAGGTCACGACGTCGGCCCCCGCGCCGATGCGGCGCAGCAGGGCGCGCGCGCCCGGCAGGCGGGCCCACGACGCCTCGTGCCCGTGGGTGAGCATGACGATCCGGCCCGCGCCCGCGGCGCGCAGGACGGGAGCGAGCAGCCCCAGCGGCGCCGCCGCCCCGAAGACGACGGTGGCGCCGTCCTCGACCAGCGCCGCCGCCCTCCTCGCCACCGAGCGCGTCGGCAGCATCAGCGAGGAGGGATGCCGGACCACCTCGTACGGCTGGCGGGCGTCGAACTCCTCGCACCCCTTCCAGCGCGGGGCGTACACGATCACGGAGCCGGGCGGCCTGCGCGCGGCGAGGCCGTGCACGAACGCCTGGATCCCGCCCGGTCTGGGCGGGAAGTCGTTCGTGACGATCAGCGTCCGCTTCGTCATCCTCACCCCCGCTGCCGGCGTGGCCGCGCGGTCCGCCCGCGCCGCCCGAGAACGCATTGTCGCAGCCGCGGTCGCACCGTCGCCCCTGGGAGATCAGGATCAGGACCGGGCGAGCCGCTCGCGCGCGTACGAGCGCCATCCGCGGGTCAGGCCGTCCGCGGTCAGCCCGAGCACCTCCCGCAGGGCGGCGCCGATCTCCTCGCGCAGCGCCGCGCGGTAGAGGGCGACCAGCCTCCGCTCGCCGAACCGGGCGGCGATGTAGCGGCAGGCGAGCCACGCCTCCTCGTACGCCTGGGCGGGCCTGGCGACGAAGTCGGCGGGCCCCGGCAGGCCGTCCAGCGCGGCCCTCCCGGCCGCCACGTCAGCGGCCAGCTCGGCGGCGACCGTGCGGACCGGCAGTCCGCTGTCCAGGTAGCCCACGTAGTCGGCGAAGCCCTCCATGAGCCACATCGGCACCGCGCGGGGACCGGTGGTCGCGACGTGCGTCAGCTCATGGGTCACGACGACCAGTCGGCCGGTCGCCGACAGGCGGGCGAACGCGGCCGGCTGCACGATCACGCGGCCGCCGGTGGCGACGGCCGCCAGGCCGTCCACCTTCGCCGGCGCGGCCAGCACGGCGGCCTGCTCCTCGGTGCGCGGCACGAGGACCACCGCGCCACTGTGCCCGCCCCAGACCCTCGTCACCGTACGGCCCCCGCGATCGGCCAGCGCGGCGATGCCGGCGACCAGCGGCCGAGGCGACCCGACGACGACGGCACGCGCGCCGCGGGCGACGGAGGCGCCGGTCCACATGCCCGGATGCTCCCGCACGGCGGCGCGGGCATCCAGCCGCAGGGCAAGCAGCGGGTCGGGCGGAGCCGCGGCGGCGGGCCCGGTCAGCAGCACGGCCAGCGCGACGGCCGCGGCCGCGATCCTGCGGGGACGGCCCCCGCGGGGCCGATCGTCGGGCTGGCGCCGATGGGCCTCGGCGCGCACGCTCGGCACGCCCCCGGGCACGCCGCTCGTGACAGTCACGCCGAGCATGCTAGGTCCTGTCCGGCACTCCCCGACCAGCACATGCCATGGCCCCGCCCACCTCGGCGAGGTGGACGGGGCCGTGAGGAGGGCGCCGGTCGAGGGGGCTTGGTGACCGGTGCCCGTCAGACGCCGGGGCGGACGGCACCCACGAAGGTGCTCCTCCGGTAGGCGTCCAGCTTGTCGATCCTGACCCGCGTGCCGGTGTGCGGAGCGTGGATCATCTTGCCGTGCCCGACGTACATGCCGACGTGGCCGCCGCCGCTGGTGAAGATCAGGTCACCGGGCTTGAAGTCGCCCCAGGACACCTTCTTCCTGACCGCGCTGCGGATGGACCACGTCGTGCGCGGCAGCCGTACGCCCGCCTTGCGCCAGGCGTACTGGACCAGGCCCGAGCAGTCGAACGCGCCCGGTCCGGTGGCTCCGTAGCGGTAGGGATCGCCGATCTGCTTCTCGGCCGCCTTCACCGCGCGCTGGGCCTTCACCCGCTGGAGCGAGGCCCTGCTGATCTTCCGCTTGGCGGCGTGCTTCTTGGTCTGCTTCTTCGCGGCGGCCGTGCGGGCGGCGGTCTTCGCGCTCGTCGCAGTGCCCGTCTTCGTGGCCGTCTTCGTCGCTGTGGCCGTCTTGACGACCGTGACCGTCACCGTGTCGGCCGCCGCCGGTTGTGCTCCGGCGACCCCTACGGATGCCGTCAAAGCGGCACCACCAAGGGCAATTCGGGCAATACGGGACAGACTAGCGGGGGTGGTAGACAGGATCTCTCCTCGGGTCTTCCGCTCACGCCTACCGGGTTAGCTGACGGGTTCGGGCGGGGAAGTCGCCCTACGGCGCGCGATGCGCCGATTCACCCCGGACCTTCGCGTGAAGGTCGATGGTTCCCCGGCTCCGTGCCTCCTGACTGCACGGACTCGGCAGGCCACCGGCGCCTGGGGATCCCGCGAAGGGGAGGGTGATGGAGGACGCCGATGACGGTGGATGACTGCGCGCCCCGGCCGGCCGGACCGGGTGCGCCGCGGCGAGGCGTGCTCGCCGCGGCCCAGAAGCTACCGAGGACTCGCCGTGTTCGGCAAAGCCCTCCCGCCGGATAAAGATCGGATAACGAAGGCGGAGAAGAAGAAACCGCAGCTTACCCGTACCACGATCGGCTAAGTGTGACTCTGCTCACAATCTGGGCAACAACGGCTAAATGCGGTCACAAAAGTCACAGCTGGCGCAGGGATCACAGAGACCGCCGGACACTCAGGGGCGCACAGCTCCGATCGCGTGATACTCGGCGAGTGTGACAATCTTCACAACATCGCCGGTCTGCGGCGCGTGGACGACCTTGCCGTCGCCGGCGTAGATGCCGACGTGACCGTAACCGGCGTGCCAGAGAAGGTCGCCCGGCTGGAGCTCGTCCAGCGAGACCCTGCGGCTCGCACCCCAGGCCCACTGCTCGTAGCTGGTCCGGGGCAGCGTCACGCCCGCCGCCGCCCATGCGGCCTGCACGAGCCCCGAGCAGTCCCAGGAGTCCGGCCCGGTGCCCCCGTAGCGGTAGGGCTTGCCGACCTGCTTGTAGGCGAACTGGAGGGCCGACAGCGCGTTGCCGGACGCCGGACCGGTGTAGACGACGCCGGCGCTGTTGGGGTTGCCGGGGTTGTACGTCCCGAGCGAGCGCAGCAGCTTCATCTGCTCCCGGACGAGCTTGTCGACCTTCTCCTTCTCGTCGGCGAGCTCGCCCCTGACGTCGGTGGCCTCCCTGTAGACCGCCTTGCTCTGGTCGCGGCGGTCCTTGAGGTCCTTGATGGCGCCCTCGTACTCCCTGAGCCGCCCGGCCCGCTCGGCCGACATGTGGTTGAGCGTGGCGAGGCCGCTGAGCATGGCGTCGGGATCGGAGCTGTAGAAGACGCCTCCCCACGACCCCATCTCGCCGACCTGGTAGCTGCTGACGGCCATCGAGACCAGCCCGGAGCGCAGCGCCTCGACCCGGACGTTCTGCTTCTTGTAGTCGTCGTTGATCGCGAGGTACTTCTGCCTCGCCTTCTTCCACTTCTCGTTGGCCGCGTTGTAGCGGTCCACGAGCTTGTCGGCCTGCTCGTTGAGCTTGCTCAGCTTCGCCTTGGCCTGCGCGACAGTGGGCTTCGGATCCGCCTGCGCGCCCGTCACCGGCGTCAGCAGGACCACGGCGACCAGACCGGCGGCCGCCGGCACACGCCCTCGCACTGAGGCCCCCTTTAGATCAACGAAACCTGCGGCGCGACTCTATCTAGGCGATCTTGAAGCTTCAACCTATTCGCAGGTATTCGCGGCAGTCATCACTCACTGTGACGACCCGGAGCCGGAGCGCGGATGCGGCGTTCAGCCGCGGCCGAGACGGCGCAGCAGCAGGAGCGAGGGCACCGGCCGGGCGCCCATGCGGCGCACCGACTCGGCCACCTCCCGGTCGGAGGAGACCACCGCGACGGCCCGCCCGGACGGCTCCGCCCGCACCAGCGTGCGGATGAGGTCGTCGGCGATCTCCCCGGGCGCACTGAACCTCACCCGCACCCCGCGCGGCGCGGACACCTGGACGGGCCCGTTCAGTTCGGCGCCGTCGAACACGCACGTCACCTCCGCCCGCGTCTGCACGGCGAGCCCGCCGAGCCCGGTCAGCAGCCGGGCCCGCTGGTCGGCGAGGGTCAGCGACGGGTAGCCGGTCTTGGTCACGTTGTAGCCGTCGACGATCAGATGCAGATGAGGGATGGCCAGAAGCTGGTCGAGGAGCTGGGGGTCGTCGTTGGCCAGCGCCCGCGCGGGCACGGCCGTCATGCCCGGCTCGCCCGGCAGCACCGCGTCCACGTAGTCGGCCGGCCTGCTGATCGTCGTGGGCAGGCCGAGCTCCTTGCGCAGCCCGGCGGCGGCGTCCTGGAGCGCGTCCAGCAGCACCCGCACCCGGGCGTCCTCGATGCTGCGGCCCTCGCGGGCGGCCCTGCGGCTGGCCTCCAGCTGGCGCTCGGCGTCCTCCAGGCGCTCCCTGAGCCTGCGCAGCTCGGTCTCGGCCGCGCCGTTGGCGCTCGCGACCCTGGCCCGCGCCTCGGCCGTCTCGGCCTCCAGCTCGGCCGCCCTGGCCTCGGCGGTCCTGACCCGCTCGCGGGCGTCGTGCAGCTTGCGCCGCAGGTCGGAGTTCTCCGCGCGGGCCGCCTTCAGCTGCTCGCGCACCCGGTCGATCTCCTCCTTGGCGGAGGCACGCTGCGCCGCGAGCTGCTCGCGCAGCCGCGTCTCCGCCTGCTCCCGCTGGGTGCCCGCGGCGGCGGCCTGCTCCAGGTCGGTTCGCGCCTGCTCGACCAGGTCCGGCCAGCCGGGCGGGCGGGTCAGGTACGCCGCCGCCGCGACCAGCACCGGCTCGGCCGCGGGGGGCACCGTGCCCTCGGCCAGGCTCGCCACCAGCTCGGGCCAGGCGGTCTCCACCGTCTCGGCCACCCGCTCGCGGAACTCCTTGTCGTTCTCCAGCTGGGCCGCGATCGGCGCGCTGCCCAGGCGGGCGCGCTTGCGCGGGTCGAACTTGGCGATGTTGCGCAACGGCGGCGGCACGGCCGCGGCGGGCATCGAGCCCAGCACCTGCGCGGCGACCTCCACCACGTGTAAACGGACCTGCTCGGGCAACGGACGAGACAGGCCTTCTCCGGCTGAACTCATCTCGTCGCTCCTCGGTCGTGTCCTACAGATCTTCTGCCCACTGCGGTCGCCCCGGCGGCGCCTCGCGGTGCTGTCGCCCCCGAGTGCGAGAACGTCCCCGATGCCCGCCGTCCGCGAGGCCCGAGCCTCGCGGCGCGCCCACCGGGCCGCCCTCACACGGCAAGATCTGCGAGACACTCCCTTGTTCTTGTCCTCTTTCAAGGGTACGGCCGTCGCACCGTGTCCATGTCGCGTCCATGATCTGTCACCGTGCCCCGCGCCGGCGGGGCCGGGCAAGACCCAATCCGTTGGCGGGCGCCCGGCCCCCGTCCGTACGCTCGGCGGCGTGTTCACCCCTCCGTACCCGATCACGACCCCCCGGCTGGTCCTGCGCCCCTTCACCGAGGCCGACCTCGACGACCTGTACGCCTTCCACTCCCTGCCGGAGGTCACCAGATACCTCTACTGGGACGCCCGTACGCGGGAGGAGACGAAGGCCGCGCTCGACCGGAAGATCGCCTGCGCGTCGCTCGGGGAGGACGGCGACCTGCTCAGCGTGGCCGTCGCGACGGCCGGCGGAGGGCCCGTGATCGGGGACCTCACGCTGTTCCTGCGCAGCCGCGAGCACCGCCAGGGCGAGATCGGCTTCGTCTTCAACCCGGCCTACCACGGCCGCGGCCTGGCCACCGAGGCGGCCCGCGAGATCCTGCGCATCGGGTTCGAGGGGCTCGGGCTGCACCGGATCCACGGCAACTGCGACGCCCGCAACGCCTCCTCCGCCCGCCTGATGGAGCGGCTCGGCATGCGCCTGGAGGCCCGCCTGGTGGAGAACGAGTTCTTCGCCGGCGCGTGGAGCGACGAGCTGGTCTACGCGATGCTGGCCCGCGAGTGGCGCGCCGGAGCGGCCTCCGCCCCGTCGCTCGCCTGACCGTCCCTTTGCCTCCGCCTGGGGCGGGGGCGGCAATTGTCGGTCGGGACTTCTATGGTCATGGGCGTGGATGCGGTACAGGGCACGCTGGACGAGCTCGGCACTCCCCTGCGGGAGGTGACGTTCGTCGTCTTCGACCTGGAGACCACCGGCGGATCGGCCGCGGAGCACGCCATCACGGAGATCGGCGCCGTGAAGGTGCGCGGCGGCGAGGTGATCGGCGAGTTCGCCACCCTGGTCGACCCCGGCGGCCCGATCCCGCCGTTCATCTCCGTGCTGACCGGCATCACCGACGCGATGGTCGTGGCCGCGCCGAAGTTCTCCGAGGTGCTGCCGAGCTTCCTGGAGTTCATCGCCGGGGCGGCGCTGGTGGCGCACAACGCGCCGTTCGACATGTCGTTCCTCAAGGCGGCGTGCCAGGTCAACGGATACCCGCCCCCGGCCAACCCGGTGGTGGACACGGCCGACCTCGCGCGCCGCGTGCTGACCCGCGACGAGACCCCCAACTGCAAGCTGGCCACCCTCGCGCGGGTCTTCCGCAGCTCGACCGAGCCCTGCCACCGGGCGCTGGCCGACGCGAAGGCCACGGTCGACGTGCTGCACGGCCTCATCGCGCGGGTCGGGTCGCTCGGCGTGCACACGCTGGAGGACCTGCGCGGCTTCGTGCGCGCCCCCACCCCGGAGCAGCAGCGCAAACGCCACCTCGCCGACGGGGTGCCCGGCGCGCCCGGCGTCTACATCTTCGAGGACGCCAAGGGCGAGGCGCTCTACATCGGGAAGAGCTCCAACCTGCGCAACCGGGTGCGCAGCTACTTCACCGCGAGCGAGACCCGCTCCCGCATCCGCGAGATGGTCGGCATCGCCGAGCGGGTCAGGACGATCGTCTGCGCCACGGCGCTGGAGGCGGAGATCCGCGAACTGCGGATGATCGGGGCGACCAAGCCGCGCTACAACAGACGGTCCCGCTTCCCCGAGCGGGCGGTCTGGCTCAAGCTGACCGACGAGCCGTTCCCCCGGCTCAGCGTCGTGCGCGAGGTGAAGGACGACGGCGCGACCTACCTCGGCCCGTTCGGCAGCAGCCGCACCGCCGACGACGCGCGGACCGCGATGCACGAGGCGCTGCCGCTGCGCCAGTGCACCGAACGGCTGTCGGCCCGCGTGCGGCGCCCCGCCTGCGCGCTCGCCGAGATCGGCCGCTGCGGCGCGCCCTGCGAGGGCCGCGAGAGCGAGGAGGGCTACGCCCGCCACGTCCACCGCGCCCGGCGCGCGATGGAGCTCGACGGGGAGGCCGTCTTCTCGGCCATGGAGGCGCGCATGCGGCGCCTGTCGGCCGAGCAGCGATACGAGGAGGCGGCCGTCGACCGGGACCGGCTCGCCGCCTACGTCAGGACCGCCGCGCGCATGCAGCGCCTGCGCTCGCTGACCGGCATCCCGCAGATGGTCGCCGCCAGCCCCGCCTTCGACGGCGGCTGGGACATCCACGTCATCCGGCACGGCAGGCTCGCCGCGGCCGGCGTGATGCCGAGGGGCGCCCACCCCACGCTGTACGTGGACGCGCTGGTCGCCACTGCGGAGACGGTCGTCCCCGGTCCCGGCCCCACCCCGGCCGCCAGCGCCGAGGAGACCGAGTGCGTGCTGCGCTGGCTCGACTCCCCCGGCGTGCGCCTCGTCCAGGTCGACGGCACCTGGAGCCTTCCCGCGTACGGCGCGGGGCGGCTGATCGAGCGCATCGAGCGCGCCTACCGGCACCAGCGCGGCGACCGTCGTGAGGGGCGGCCCCTGCGGTGACATGGCGGGCGTGGCACTAAGGTCGGGGGCGACAGGCCCGAGCCGCGAGACAGCAGGAGAGACGCGCATGGTCACCGCGATCGTCCACATCAAGGCGGACGTCGACAGGATCCCCGAGGTCGCCGAGGCCATCGCCGAGATCGAGGGCGTCAGCGAGGTGTACTCGATCACCGGCGAGTTCGACCTGCTGGCCATGGTCAGGGTCGGCCGGTACGACGAGGTGGCCGAGGTCGTGCCCGGCCGCATCAACAAGGTGCCCGGCGTGCGCCACACCGAGACGCACATCGCCTTCCGCACCTACTCCCGCCACGACCTGGAGGCGGCCTTCTCCATCGGCCTCGCCGACGCGGACTGATCTCACAAGGCCGCGCGCACCCGTCGGCCAGGGCGGCGGATCAGGACGGGCGCAGCAGCCGTACGCGGACCTCGAACCCGCCGGGGAGCGGGTGCGCGGCGACCGAGCCGCCGAACAGCGCGGCGCGCTCCCAGGTGCCGACGAGCCGGTCGCGGGGCAGCCCGTCGTCGTGGACGACGACCTCGAGAACGGCGGGCAGCCACCGCAGCGTGACCGTCGCCGTGCGGGCCATGCCGTACCACAGGGCGTTGCCCAGCGCCTCCTCCACGATGCGGTAGGCCGACAGCTCCAGCGTGGGGCCGTTCCCCCGGGCGCCGACCTCCGTGAAGGAGACGGCGAGCCCGCTCGCGCGGAAGTCGTCGACCAGCCCGGGCAGGTCTCCCAGGCCCGGCTGGGGACCGCGGCGCTGCCCGTCCATACGCAGCAGACCCATCATCCGGCGCAGGTCGGACAGGACCCGGCGGCCCGACTCCTCGGCCTCGCGAAAGGTCTGCCGCGCCCGTTCCGGGTCCTTGTCCATGATCACCCGGCCCGCTCCCACGCCCAGCGTCATCACGCTCAGGTCGTGGGCCACCAGGTCGTGCAGCTCCGAGGCGATCCGCAGGCGTTCCCTGACGAGGTCGTCCTCGGCAGCGGGGTCAGTGGGACGCCCCGGCCACGCGCCGTCCCCGCCCTCCGCCCGGACCTGCCGGCCGCCCCTGCCGCGGCCCCGTCCCGGACGGACCGCGCCGGGGCGGGAACCGGCGGAGGGCGCGCCGCGGAGACCGGCGGCGAGTACGGCCAACCCACCGCGGGCCGACGCGGCCCAGCGGTGGATGACGCGAAGGGCGAACAAGCGCATCATGGCGGGAACGGTACGGCTCAGGCCGAACCCGGCACGTCCCCATCAAGGCGGACGCGTGATCCCTCCCGCGGTGGAGGCGACCGGGACCAGGGGCGCGGTCAGGCCTTGCCGCCGAGCGCGCGGCTGATCTCCACCCAGCGCTCCAGGGTCTGCTCGGCCCTGCCCGAGTCGACCGCCTCGGCCGCGCGGGCGTACGCCGCGCGCAGGTCGCCGGTCAGGTCGTCGCCCGGGCCGTCGTAGGCGACCAGGCCGGCCGCCGCGTTCAGCAGCACCGCGTCGCGCACCGGGCCGGTCTTGCCGCGCACCAGGTCGCGCACCGCCGCCGCGTTGAACTCGACGTCGCCGCCGCGCAGGTCGCCCGGCTGGGAGCGGGGGATGCCGAGGTCGGCGGGGTCGATCGTCGTCTGGGTCGCGGTGCCGTCCCGGACGATGAAGACCGTGGACGGGGCCGCGGTGGACAGTTCGTCCAGGCCGTCGTCGCCGCGGAAGACCAGCGCCGACACCCCGCGCTCGGCGAACACCCCGGCCATGACCGGCAGCATGCGCGCGTCGAACACGCCGATGGCCTGGGCGGCGGGGCGCGCGGGGTTGGCCAGCGGCCCGAGGAAGTTGAACACCGTCGGCACGCCGATCTCCTTGCGCGGCGGGCCGGTGAAGCGCAGCGCGGGGTGGTAGACGGGCGCGAAGCAGAAGGCGATGCCGGCCTCCACCGCGACCCTGGCCGTGGTCTCCGGTGACAGGTCGAGAGCGACGCCCAGGTGCTCGAGCACGTCGGCCGCGCCGCACAGCGAGGAGGCGGCCCGGTTGCCGTGCTTGACGACCCGGGCCCCGGCCGCCGCCGCGACGATCGCGGCCATCGTCGAGACGTTGACGGTGTGCGCCCGGTCGCCGCCGGTGCCGACGATGTCGACCACCGGGCCCTCGACCGTGAGCGGGGTCGCGCGCTCGAACATGGTGCGGACGAGACCCGTGACCTCGGCGATGGTCTCGCCCTTGGCCCGCAGGGCGACGGCGAAGGCGGCGATCTGCGCCGGGGTGGCCGACCCCGACATGATCTCCCCCATTACCCAGGCCGTCTCGTCGGCCGTCAGGTTCTCCCCCGCCAGCAGGGCGTTCAGCGTGGAGGGCCAGGTGGTGCGCGTGTCCATGGTGGGCTCCGCGGGATTCGATGTGGGGTCGGGTCGGCGGGTCGGCTTTCCGGTACGGCGGGGCGGGCCGGGACGGGTGGGCCCGGACCGGGCGCGACGGCGCCCGGCCTGGATGCGCGCCCGGTTCGGTGGGCCCGGTTAGTGGGCCCGGTTCAGTGGCCCGGTTGGGTGCGGCCGGTTCAGTGCGCCCGGGTGAGGCTGAGGCGGCGCCGCATGAGGTCGGCCACGGCCTCGGCGAGGACGACCGGGTCGATGGGCTGTGCGACGACGGCGTCGGCGCGGGACCAGTTGGCCAGCCAGCGGTCGTCCCTGCGGGCGATGAGCAGCAGGATCGGCGGGCAGTTGTGCACCTCGTCCTTGGCCTGCCGGCTGACCCCCATGCCGCCGGCCGGCTGCGCCTCGCCGTCGAGGACGGCCACGTCGATCTCGCCGGAGTCGAGGTGCTTGATCACGGCCGGCTGGGTCGCGCACTCGACGATCTCGACGAGGGGCACGTCTGCGGCGGGGCGCCGCCCGATGGCCAGCCGCACCTTCTCCCGGGTGCTTGCGTCGTCGCTGTAGACGAGAACCCTCATTTCACGCTCACTGTCGAATCGCGGGGTATGGTCATCGTGATGCTACCGGCGAGGCTGCAGGGCTCGCAGCCCCGGGGCGATTGCCATGACATGCCCGTTTCGTAGGCGCGCATGGACCCTACCGGGGGGTCGTGGGGCGACCCGACCTGGGGAGCCGCAATAATGCTGGGCGTGGCGACAGCATCCGCAATTACTACGACGACGAGACCGCACGGGTCCAGCCGGCCGAACCTGGTTCAGGTCGGGACCATCGTGTGGTTGTCCTCTGAGCTCATGTTCTTCGCGGCGCTGTTCGCGATGTACTTCACCATCCGGTCGGTCAGCCTGGGGCAGGGCACGCACTGGCCCGAGGCGGACCTCAACGTCCCGTTCGCGACCTTCAACACGACCGTCCTGGTCCTGTCGAGCGTCACGTGCCAGCTGGGCGTGTGGGCCGTCGAGAAAGGCCAGGTCAAGAAGCTGCGATTCTGGTATGTCGTAAGCTTCCTGATGGGTGCGTTCTTCGTGGGCGGACAGCTCTGGGAGTACGGGCACCTGGCGGAGGAGGGTCACGTCCTCTCGCACTCTCCGTACGACTCGGTGTTCTACCTGACCACGGGCTTCCATGGCTTGCACGTGACGGGTGGTCTGATCGCGTTCCTGTTCATCCTGGGACGTACGTACGCCGCGAAGCGCTTGACGTATGAGCAGCAGACCAGCGCGATCGTCGTGTCCTACTACTGGCACTTCGTCGACGTGGTCTGGATCGGCCTTTTCGCGACCATCTACATCATCAAATGATCGGAACGGGGATTTCGGTGAACTCCATCACCGCCCGACGGCGCCATCCCCTCGCGCGAGTCGCCGTCGTGGCGCTCGCGCTGGGCCTGCTCGGCGGCGGCTACGCGCTCACGGCGCCGAACGGCAGCACCGCGGACGCCGCGATCGCGTCGGGCAAGGCCGACGACGTGGCGCAGGGCAAGAGCCTCTTCGTGGCGCACTGCGCGAGCTGCCACGGCATGAACGCCGAGGGCACCAAGAAGGCTCCGACGCTCATCGGCGTCGGAGCCGCCGCCGTGAACTTCCAGGTGAGCAGCGGCCGCATGCCCGCCGCCGACGCGGGTCCCCAGGCTCCGCGCAAGCCGCGCGCGGAGTGGGCGACCGACCAGGCCGTCGACCAGCTCGCGGCGTACGTCCAGTCGCTGGGCGGCGGCCCGACGGTGCCCAGCGCCGAGCAGGTCGACCCGGCCAAGGGTGACCCGGCCAAGGGTGGCGAGCTCTTCCGCGCCAACTGCATCCAGTGCCACAACTTCGTGGGCGCCGGCGGCGCGCTGACCTACGGCAAGTACGCGCCGCCGCTGAACCCGGCGACGCCGACGCAGATCTACGAGGCGATGGCCACCGGCCCGCAGGCGATGCCGGTGTTCAACGACTCGACGATCACGCCGGAGCAGAAGCGCGACATGATCGCGTACATCACCCACGTGCGGTCGCAGGTCGACCCGGGCGGTTCGGGTCTGGGCCGGATCGGCCCCGTCACCGAGGGCCTTGTAGCGTGGGTCGTGGGTCTCAGCCTCCTGATCCTGGCCTCCATCTGGATCACAGCGAAGAAGCGACGGGCGGCATGACAGAGCAGAACGAGTACCCCGAGAGCGGCCGGGTGCGGACGCGCGTCCTCGGCACGCCGCCCGCGGACGCGCCGATCGTCGACTCCGACCCGATCCACGCGCCCGAGGGCGTTCCCGGCGTGATCCCGCAGGACCCGGTCAAGGCCCGCAAGGCCGAGCGCCTGGTCGCGCTGCTGTTCCTGATCACCTTCCTGGCCGGGGCCGGCTTCATCGCCTCGTACGTGATCTTCCAGGTCGGCACGATCGGCAAGACGGCCACGTCGAACCTCGCGCTCGGCGGCACCCTGGCCCTGGCCCTGCTCGCGCTGGCCGCGGGCCTCACGGTCTGGGTGCGGCAGATCATGCCGAAGTACAACCTGGTCCAGGAGCGCCACGAGATGCGCTCCGACGACGACACGCGTGAGTACGTCAAGGAGACCTTCCTCCAGGGCGCCGACGAGAGCGGGTTCGTCAAGCACAAGCTGCTGCGCCGCACGCTGCTGCTGGCCGCCGCTCCGCTGGGCCTGGCCCCGCTGGTGCTGCTGAAGGACCTCGGCCCGCTCCCCGGGACCTCGCTCAGGCACACCGTCTGGGGCGAGCCCACCAAGGACGGCAAGCCGCGCCGCCTCGTGGTCGAGGGCTCCGGCCAGCCGATCCGCGCGGCCGACTTCAACTCGCCCGGCGGCATCCTCTCCGTGGTCCCCGAGGGCTACGAGGAGGACCTGAACGCGCTGGCCAAGGCGACGCTTATCCTGCTCAAGTTCCGCCCGGAGGAGCTCAAGTCCGGCACGAACCTGAACTGGACGCACGACGGCATCGTCGCCTACTCCAAGATCTGCACCCACGTGGGCTGCCCCGCGGCTCTCTACGAGCAGACGACGCACCACATCCTCTGCCCGTGCCACCAGTCGACGTTCGACGCGGCGGACGGAGCGAGGGTCGTCTTCGGCCCCGCCGCCCGGCCGCTGCCGCAGCTCCCCATCGGAATCGACGAGGAGGGCTACCTCGTCGCGAAGTCCGACTTCAAGGTCCCCGTCGGTCCCAGCTTCTGGGAGCGTGGCGACGCTGAAGCCGAAGTTAGGGAGAACGCATCATGAACGCTCCCCCGAAGGCCATCGCAGGCGCCTCGACGTTCGTCGACGACCGCATCGGCGCGGGAAACTTCCTCAAGCGCAACCTGAGGAAGATCTTCCCCGACCACTGGTCGTTCCTCCTGGGGGAGATCGCGCTCTATTCGTTCATCATTCTGCTGCTGACCGGCACGTTCCTGACGTTCTGGTTCAAGCCGGGTATGGGCGAGGTCACGTACACCGGCAACTACGCCCCGCTGTACGGCGTGAAGATGTCGGAGGCCTACGCTTCGGCGCTGCACATCAGCTTCGACGTCCGTGGCGGTCTGCTGATGCGGCAGATCCACCACTGGGCGGCGCTGCTGTTCGTGGGCGGCATGACGGTGCACATGCTCCGGATCTTCTTCACCGGGGCATACCGCAAGCCGCGCGAGCTCAACTGGATCATCGGCATCCTCCTGCTCTCGCTGGCGCTTCTCGAGGGCCTCACCGGATACTCCCTCCCCGACGACCTGCTCTCCGGCGCGGGTCTGCGGATCACCCAGGGCGTCGCCCAGTCGATCCCGATCGTGGGCACCTACGTCTCGTTCTTCCTGTTCGGCGGCGAGTACCCGGGCCACGACGTCATCTCGCGGTTCTACTCGATCCACATCCTGCTGATCCCGGGCATCCTGCTCGCGCTCGTCTCGGCCCACATGATCCTCATGTGGGTGCAGAAGCACACGCAGATGCCGGGCACGAACAGGACCGACAAGAACGTGGTGGGCGCTCCGTTCTACCCGGCCTTCATGATCAAGTCGGGCGCGTTCTTCCTGTTCACGTTCGGGGTCATCGCGCTGCTCGGCACGTTCGCCCAGATCAACCCGATCTGGCTGTTCGGGCCGTACACGCCGGCGGACATCTCGGCCGGCTCGCAGCCCGACTGGTACATGGGCTTCCTGGAGGGCGCGCTCCGTCTCATGCCGTCGTGGGAGATCAACTTCCTCGGCCACACGGTGACGCTGAGCGTGCTGATCCCGGCGCTGGTGCCGCTGGGCCTCGTCATGACGGGCCTGGCGCTGTATCCGTTCCTGGAGCAGTGGATCACCGGCGACCGCCGCGAGCACCACGTCGCCGACCGGCCGCGCAACAACCCGCACCGTACGGCGATCGGCATCTCGGGCATGACCTTCTACGGCATCCTCTGGCTGCTGGGCGCCAACGACGAGCTGTCGGCGAACTTCCACGTCGACCTGTACACGACGACCTGGTTCGGGCGGATCGCGATCTTCGTCGGTCCGGCCATCGCGTACTGGATCACCTATCGGATGTGCATCGGCCTCCAGCGCAAGGACGCCGAGGTGCTGTCCCACGGCGTGGAGTCCGGCGTCATCAAGCGGCTGCCGAACGGCCAGTACATCGAGGTCCACACGCCGCCGGCGGAGGACATCGCCGATCACATCCGCGGCAAGAAGGAGATCCCGGTTCTCGAGAGCGCCGAGGATCGCGAGGGCATCCCGCCCAAGGGCGCCCGCAGCGCCATCGGCCGGCTCCGGACCAAGATGAGCGAGGCGTACGGGACCGACCGTGTCCCGCTGACCGACGGCCACCACGAGGAGGCCCACGAGGAGGAGCACGCGGGCGTCGGCGCCGGCGACCGCAAGGAGCTCCACTGACGGGCACCTGACCGACCGGCACCAAGCGGCCCGGCAGGGGGAACCACTCCCCCGGCCGGGCCGCTGTGTTTCCCGCTTCGCTCATCGGGGCGCTCGCATCCGCCGGTTATGCCGGAGGCGTGCATGGGCACGGCCTTCGTCGCTCGGAGTCGCTCGTCCCTCGCTCCTCACTCGCTCCTCAGTCCAGACCGGCGGCGCGCCCCTCACCGGACGGATACCCGTCAGATGGGCCCCGCCGCCGCTCCGACGTGGCGCCCGACGACATCACGGACGAAGGCGACGCCGTCCCAGAGGTCGCCCCACACTTGCGAGGAGAACGGGATGACATCCACACACCACCATTCGCCCTCGTAGCAATCCACGAGAACGGGAAGCAACTCCTCGAAGTCGACGACCCCCTTGCCGAACCCTATTTTCCGGGAGAAGAAATTGCGTGTGACATCCCCATCGGTGTCACACAGGTGAACGTGCCCGATGCGACCGCGCAGGCGCCGGATCAGCTCCACCTGCCCACCCTCAAGCAGTTCCTCCGGCTGCACCTGATTGTGCCCGGTGACGGTGGCGGCGTGAAAATGCGCGGTGTCGTACAGCAATTGGAGATTGGGATGTCCGACGTCGTCCAGGAGCCGCACGATCTCGCTTGGTTTGTTGAACGGCTGCCCCGACTCGACTTCCCACAGCACCGAACACCCGGTCTCGGCTCCGCGCTCGGCGAGCCGGCCGTACATCTCCACAACGCGGTCCCACACCTGGTTGTAGTCCACCCCGTACGGCAGAGGTCCGCGCATCCCGGGATCGATGCGCATCCCCTTTATTCCCAGGGTGGCCGCGAATTCGAAATACCGAGCCCACCACCGATCGTGCTCTGCGACGACATCCCGGTCGTCCGTGGTGGGCCACGGCGGGATTCGGGCGATCGCCCCATGAGGTGCGGGCGCGAGTAACACGGGGTGCAGCCCTAGATCGTCCAGCATGGTCCTCAACCCGTCACGGGCGGAACTGTCCGAATAACGGTCGAGAACGACATGATCCACGAACCCGGCGAGCTCGACACCGTCGAACCCGAACGCTCCCGCCACCTTCAGCGCCTGTTCCAGGTCGGCCGGCCTGTCCATTCCGAACGCCATGCACCACGTGCCGACGGAAACCTTCACCTGCCTGCTCATCGACTCCTGCGATTCGTGTTCGAGGTGCGGAAGGATGACCTGCCGCCGACAAGGACCAGAGGCCAGATCATACGATCACCGATCTCTGCCAGTGCAACCCGCTCACGGCCCGGAGCGGCTCCGAGCACCGCGGCCCCGTTCCGATCAGATGCGTGCCAGGCCGGGAGGCCCGGCTCCCGGTTGCCAGGAGCCCGGCGCCGGCCAGGAGGCGACCGACTCGGCCTCGGGGCCCGCTCAGCCGGTCGGCGACACGAGGCCCGTCTCATAGGCGATGATGACGAGCCGCACGCGGTCGCGGGCGCCGAGCTTGGCGAGCAGCCGCGTCACGTACGTCTTGACGGTGGCGGCGCTGATGAACAGCTCAGTGGCGATCTCCGCGTTGGACAGGCCGCGCCCGACGAGGGTCAGCACCTCGGCCTCCCGCTCGGTGAGCCCTGTGGCCCGCCGAGGCCGCGGGCCGGGCGCGGGGCGGTCCGCGAAGTCCTCGATCAGCCGGCGGGTGACGCGCGGGGCGATCAGGGCCTCCCCGGCGGCGACCACCCGGATCGCGGCGAGGATGTCGTCCAGGGCCATGTCCTTGACGAGGAACCCGGACGCCCCGGCCCGCAGCGCGCCGTAGACGTACTCGTCATCGTCGAAGGTCGTCAGGACGAGCACCTGGGCGCCGCAGCCCGCCGTGATCAGCCGGGTGGCCTCGATGCCGTCCATGCCGGGCATGCGGATGTCCATCACCACGACGTCGGGCTCGACGTCCTCCGCCATCCGCACCGCCTCCGCGCCGGTGCCCGCCTCCCCGGCCAGGTCGAGATCGGGCGCGTCGGCGATGACCATCTGGAGGGCGGCGCGGACCAGAGGCTGGTCGTCGGCGAGCAGCACACGGACGGTCATGACACTCCCGCGGGCACGGGCAGCCGGGCCTCGACCCGGAAGCCTCCCTCGGGACGCGGACCGGCGGCGAAGGTGCCGTGCAGGACGCCGACCCGCTCGCGCATCCCGATCAGGCCGTACCCTCCTCCGGTGTCACCGCCGCGCCCGTCGTCGAGAACCTCGATGCGCACCTCGTCGTCCCGGTAGCCGATCGACACCCGGCACGACGCCGTGCCGGCGTGACGCACGACGTTGGTGACGGCCTCCTGGATGATGCGGTAGGCCGAGACGTCGATCTCCGGAGGCAGTGGACGAGGCTCGCCCGACCGCCGTACGTCGACCCGTACGCCCGCCTCCGTGATCGTGGCGGCCAGCCGGTCGACGTCGGCGAGGCCGGAACCCGGCTCCGGATGCCCCGATCCCAGAGGTGCCACTCCCGGGGGTCCGGACGGCGCCGGGCGCCCCTGCTCGGGGCCGCGCAGCCCGCCGAGCATCCGGCGCAGCCCCGACAGCGTCCGGCGACCGGCCGTCTCGATCTCGCCGAGCGCCTCCCGTGCCCGCTCCGGTTGGGTGTCGATGACCCGTCGCGCCGCGCCTGCCTGGAGCGCGATGACGCCGATGCTGTGGGCGACCATGTCGTGCAGCTCACGGGCGATCCTGAGCCGCTCGTCGGTGACCGCCTGGGTCGCGGCGCGGGCGCGCAGTTCCTCCGCGTGCGTGCGGGACTCGCGCGCCGAGTCGCCGAGCAGCCAGGCGATGACGGTCGTCAGGGCCACGGCCGTCTCGGACGACGCCCCGATCGGCCACCCGCACACCAGCCGCACCGCCAGATAGCCGCCCAGCACTGCGAGGGCCATGACAACGGCGACGACGCCGGTCCCGCGCGGCCGTCCGGCGGCGATGAAGAACACCGCGACCTCGGCCGCGAGGAACTGGGGCAGCGGAATCTCCGCCACCCCCAGGGGCATTGTCCCGAGAACGGACGCGGCGAGCAGCAGGACCAGGGCCGGCACCGGGCGGCGGCGCACCAGGGCGCCCCCGGCCAGCGCGAGTGCGGTGGCCACCACCATGGGGACCTGGCCCTCCCACCGGAAGAACTGCGCCGCCGGGCGCGCGGCGGGATACCACTCGCCGGGCAGCCGCAACCGCATCAGGAACGTGAAGGCCATGCCGCCGCACCAGGCGAGGACCACCCAGACCCCGGGCGGCAGCCGCTTCGGAAAGGGACTCGGGGGTGCGACCTGCATGATCAGAGCGTAACCGGGCGTCCCTTTCGCGGGCATCCGACCAGGGGTCTACATCCACGGGCGACCGGTGCCGCGGCGAATGTCGCTGACGGTCCGATGCGGTGGGCACGCGCCGGACGGCACCGTGAACAAGGTGATCGAGACCCCACAGCCGACGGGCGCCCACGACCGGCCACCGGCGCCGCTCCCCCTCCCCCGCGGCGGCACAGGCGTACGCCGCGGGCCGCTCGCACTCCTCCATCGCGGCCCGCCCGGAGGCCGCCTGCGCCGGAGGCTGCTCGCCGCACTCGTCGCCGCCGCACTCGCCGTCCCGGTGACCGGCGCGGCACGTCCCGAGGCGGTCCCCGCGCCCGTCCCGCCGCCCCTGCCCCCGCTGCGCGCCGCGACCGCCGCGAGCCTGGCCGAGCGGTACGCCGCCACCCGCGGCGCGATCGAGGCGGCGATGCGGACCGCAGCGGCCGCAGGTCACCGAGGGAGGGCCGCGATGCTGCGGGCGATGGCCGACCCCGCCCGCCACTTCCTGTCCTTCGACGGCCGCGACGGCGGCCGGGCCGCCGAGGTGTTCGGCGACCTGGTCACCGCCGACCGGATCGCGGTGATCGTCCCCGGCTCCGGCACCGGCCTCGACGCGTACGGGCTCCTGCGGGGCGGCTCGATGCGGCTGCAGCGGGTGATCGGCGGCCGGGGCGCCGTCGTCGCCTGGCTGGGATACCGGACTCCGAGCGCCGTGAGCCTCCAGGCGCTGACTCCCGGCCGCGCCGACGAGGCCGCCCTCGCGCTGCGCGCCTTCGTCCGCGATCTGACCCGGCTCAGGCCCGCCGCCCGCATCAGCCTGCTGTGTCACTCGTACGGGAGCGTGCTGTGCGGCCGGGCCGCGCCCGGCCTGGACGTCGCCGGCATCGTCCTTTACGGCAGCCCCGGCGCGGGCGTGGACGACGCGGCGGCGATGCGCACCCGGGCGGCCGTGTGGGCCGGCCGCGGCACCGGGGACTGGGTCGCCGATCTGCCGCACACGGCGGTGCGCCTGCCCTTCGGCACGATCGGGCTCGGAGGCGATCCCTTGGACCCCCGGTTCGGCGCCCGGATCTTCGCCGCGGGCGACGGCGGGCACAGCGACTATCTGAATGACGGATCGCCCGCGCTGGCGAACATCGCCCGGATCGTGTCGGGACACGCTCCCGCCGAGGTGAGCCGTGATTCGTGACCTCGTGCGGCGCGTCGAGGAGGCGACACCGGCCCGGCGCGACCGCGCCGTCGACGCGCTGCGTGCCCTCGCCATCGCCGGTGTGGTGCTCGGCCACTGGCTGGTGACCGCGCCGGTCGCCGACAGCGGCGTCCTTCGCGTGACCAGCCCGTTGAAGTACATGCCGCAGCTCGCGCCCGTCTCCTGGCTGTTCCAGACCATGGCCGTGTTCTTCTTCGTGGGCGGGCGGGTGGCCGCCGAGAGCCACGACCGCGCGCGGAGCCGCGGCGTGGGCCATGGGCGGTGGGCCGCCGCACGGATGGCCCGCCTGTTCCGCCCGGTGGTGCCCCTGCTGGGGGTGTGGGGCGCGGCGGCGGTCGCGATGCTCGCCTGGGGAGCCGACCCGGGAACCGTGTACGCGCTGGTCAAGCTGGTGTGGTCGCCGATGTGGTTCCTGCTGGTCTTCGGAGCGCTGACGGCGGCGACCCCGCTCGCCGTCCGGCTGCACCCGGTGTGGCCGCTCGCCGCCGTCGCGATGGCCGACCTCGTCAGGTTCGGCCTGCACGGGCCGTCCTGGGCCGGCTGGATCAACGTGGGAACCGGGTGGCTGGTGCCGTACTGCCTGGGCGTCCTCTGGGCGGGCGGGCGGCTGGGCGGCCGGGCGACCGGGTGGGCGCTGCTGCTCGGCGGGGCGGCCGCCACCGCCGCTCTCGTCCTGTGGGCCGGGTATCCGGCGTCCATGGTCGGGGTGCCGGGCGCGCCGGTCTCCAACCAGTCCCCGCCCACGCTGGCGGCCGTCGCGTTCGGGGTGGCCCAGTGCGGGGCCGCCCTGGTGCTGGCCGGGCCGCTGCGGCGGGTGCTGCGCCGTCCCGCCGCCTGGGCGCTCGTGGCTGCGGCCAACCTCTCCGCGATGACGATCTTCCTGTGGCACCAGACCGCGATGATCGCGGTCACCGCGGCGGCCCTGCGGCTCGCGGGCGGGGCGCTGCCCGGCCTGCACACCGTCCCCGGCGATCCCGCCTGGGTGGCCGCCCGTCTGGCGTGGCTGCCGGCCTTCGCGGCGGCCCTCGCGGTGTGCCTGGCGGCCTTCCGACGCCACGAGACAGCCGGCCCACGCGGTGACGGAAAGCCGCTCAGAGGGACTCGGTGGGAGCGCCGCGCAGGCGGCTCCGCTTGAGCCAGGCCGGCCAGGAGTCCTGCCAGTAGCTCCAGCCGTTGGTCGCCTCCAGCCTGCGCGGCGTCCCGGTCACGATGATCGGGTCGCCGATCAGGGTGTTGTTCTTGAACCACTTGGCGTTCTCGGGGCTGACGTTCACGCAGCCGTGGCTGACGTTGGAGTTGCCCTGGTCGCCGACGGACCACGGGGCGCCGTGGACGTACTCGCCGCTGTTGGAGATGCGGACGCTGTTGTACACGGTCGTCTGGTAGTAGCCGGCCTGCCCGGGCCCCGCGTCCGGAGACGTCATGACCGTGACGTCCTCCCTGGACATCGCCACGTGGACGCCGCTGGTGGTGTGGTGGCGGAGCACGTCGCCCATGCCCGCGCTGATCGGTATGTTCTTGATCTGCTTGCCGTCGCGCTCGATCTTCATGTAGTGGGTCTGGGTGTTGGCCACGCTGATCTGCGAACGGCCGATCTCGAAGTCCCGCACGTAGTCCTGCGTGCCGTACATACCCTCGCCGCCTCTGATGCCGGCCAGGCGCGCGGTGACGCGGACCTTGGTGTACGTCGGCCAGTACTTCTCCGGGCGGAAGACCACGTTCTTGTCGTCGAGCCAGTGCCAGGCGCCGTCGACGGGCTTGGACGCCCGCACGATCAGGTTGCGCTCGACGGAGACGCGGTCGGTGATCGGCTTGTCGAAGGTGATGATGATCGGCATTCCGACGCCGACCGTCAGGCCGGTGTCCTGCTTGTTGGGCAGCAGGGTGGAGATGCCGAAGGTCTTGGCGGCCTGTTTCGTGGCGAAGCGTACGGTCCTGGTGGCCGGGCCGCCGGGGCCCGCGGCCGTCGCCTCGACGCTGTAGGCCGTCCCCGGGGCCATGGGACGCTCGCTGCGCCACTGGGTGCGGTCGGGGCTGAACACGCCCGCGACGGGCCGTCCTGCGGCCTGTACGGCCACGTGGGTGAGCGTGCCGCCCGCCGCGCCGATCAGGATCGGAAGCTCGGGCGGCAGGTCGGCGGCGCCGTCGAGCGGGCTGATGCTGATCGCCGTCCGGGAGCCTCGATCCTCGTCCCGCCCGCCCGACGTGGAACACCCGGCAACCATCACGAGAAGGGCCAGCGCCCCCGCACCAGCACGCACGTCCGTCCCCCTAGCGTCGCTTTCCGGGGGTTATTCCCTGGTGACGTACCGTTCGGGCAGTCCGAGGACCGCACGGGGGCAAAGAACGCGGACGGCCGGCCGGCGAGATTCGCCGACCGGCCGCCCAGCGGGGGTTCACGCAATCAGTGCGAGAAGTTGCCCCGGTAGTACTGGAACACGAATCCGATCATGCTCATGACCGTGCAGAACACGCCGATGAAGAACAGCCACCAGCCGACCGCGAAGCCGAAGAACGTCAGCGCGGCCGACAGGCACACGAACAGCGGCCACCAGCTGTGGGGGCTGTAGAAGCCGATCTCGCCCGCGCCGTCGCTGATCTCGGCCTCCTTGTTGTCCTCCGGCTGGTCGCCGATGCGACGCGCCGTGAACAGCAGGTAGTAGCCGATCATGAGGGCCAGGCCGACGGAGATCGCCATGGCGGTGGTGCCGGTCGGCTCCTTGGACCAGAACCAGTAGACCACGTCCGCGGCGGCGAAGAAGACGCCGCAGAGCAGGAACATCCATCCCTGGATCTTCATCGGGACTCCTCCACCAGCTCCGGCTTGGCGGTGATGTGCGGGTACTTGAGGTCGAACGCCGGGCGCTCGGACCGGATCCGCGGCAGCGACAGGAAGTTGTGCCGCGGCGGCGGGCAGGAGGTCGCCCACTCGAGCGAGCCGCCGAAGCCCCACGGGTCGTCCACGGTGACCTTGGGCGCCTTACGCCACGTCACCCACACGTTGTAGAAGAACGGCAGGGTGGACAGGCCCAGCAGGAGCGCGCCGGCCGAGGAGACCATGTTCAGATCGGTGAAGCCGTCGCTCGCCGAGTAGTCGGCGTACCGCCGGGGGAAGCCGATGACGCCCAGCCAGTGCTGCACCAGGAAGGTCAGGTGGAAGCCGAAGAACAGCAGCCAGAAGTGGAGCTTGCCGATCTTGTCGTTCAGCATCTTGCCGGTGAACTTGGGCCACCAGAAGTAGAAGCCCGCGAACATCGCGAACACCACGGTGCCGAAGACCACGTAGTGGAAGTGGGCCACGACGAAGTAGGTGTCGCTGATGTGGAAGTCCAGCGGCGGCGACGCCAGGATGACGCCGGTCAGACCACCGAACAGGAAGGTCACCAGGAAGCCGACCGCGAACAGCATCGGCGCCTCGAACGACAGGTGGCCCCGCCACATCGTGCCGATCCAGTTGAAGAACTTCACACCGGTCGGCACGGCGATCAGGAACGTCATGAACGAGAAGAACGGCAGCAGCACCTGTCCGGTGACGAACATGTGGTGCGCCCAGACGGTGACCGACAGGCCCGCGATGGCGATGGTCGCGCCGACCAGGCCGATGTACCCGAAGATCGGCTTACGGCTGAAGACCGGCAGGATCTCGGTGATGATGCCGAAGAACGGCAGCGCGATGATGTAGACCTCGGGGTGGCCGAAGAACCAGAACAGGTGCTGCCACAGCATCGCGCCGCCGGTGGGCGAGTCGAAGATGTGCGCGCCCAGCTTGCGGTCGGCCTCAAGGGCGAGCAGCGCGGCGGCCAGCACCGGGAAGGCCAGCAGCACCAGGATGCTGGTCAGCAGGATGTTCCAGGTGAAGATCGGCATCCGGAACATCGTCATGCCGGGGGCCCGCATGGTGAGGATCGTGGTGATGAAGTTCACCGCGCCGAGGATGGTGCCGAGACCGGACATCGCCAGGCCCAGGACCCAGAAGTCGCTGCCGAGGCCGGGCGAGGTCACCGCGTTCGACAGCGGCGCGTACGCGGTCCAGCCGAACGACGCGGACCCGTTCGGGGTGAAGAAGCCCAGCACGGCGATCGTGCTGCCGAACAGGTAGAGCCAGTAGCTCACCATGTTCAGCCGGGGGAACGCCACGTCGGGGGCGCCGATCTGCAGCGGCATCAGCTCATTGGCGAAGCCGGCGAACAGCGGCGTCGCGAACATGAGCAGCATGATCGTGCCGTGCATCGTGAACAGCTGGTTGAACTGCTCGTTCGACACGACCTGCAGGCCCGGCTGCGCGAGCTCGGCCCGCATCACCAGCGCCATGAGGCCGCCGATGAGGAAGAACACGAACGACGTGATCAGGTAGAGGTGCCCGATCACCTTGTGGTCGGTCGAGGACAGCCACTTGGCGATGACCGTGCCCTTGGTGTACGGCCGCGCGACGATGCCGGCCGGTTCCTGGATGGCGGTCACTGCGCACTCCCCGCCTGGCTCTTGATGTACTGGTCGAATTCGGCCTGCGGCACGAGCTTCACGGAGAACAGCATCTTGCTGTGGTCGGTGCCGCACAGCTCGGCGCATCGGCCGACGAAGACGCCCGTCTTGTCGAGCGTCGTGATCTGGAAGTGGTTGTGCACGTTGCCCGGGAAGACGTCCTGCTTGAACAGGAAGGCCGGCACCCAGAACGAGTGGATGACGTCGGGCGAGTGCAGGTCGAACTGCACCTGGGTGTTGACCGGCAGCACGAGCTGCGGACCCTGCGGGTTCTCCGCGCTCTGCTTGCTGAGGTCCACGGGCACGCCCGCGACCACGGCCTTCTGGCCCTGGTACTCGGTCGTGAAGCGCCAGCTCCACTGGTAGCCCTCGACGGCCACCTTGACCGGGGCGGCCTTGGTGATCCGCGTGATCTCGGTCTCGTCACGGGCCGTGAAGTAGAAGAAGACCGCGACCATGATGACCGGGACCACCGTGTAGAGGATCTCGATCGGCAGGTTGTAGCGCACCTGCGGGGGCAGCTGATCGGGGCTGTTCTTCTTCTTGCGGTGGAAGATGCACGCCCACAGGATCAGTCCCCAGACGACCACACCGGTGGCGAGAGCCGCGATCCAGCTCCCGTTCCAGAGCGTCTGGACGATGCCGGCCTGCTTGGTGACACCTTCCGGCATGCCCCCACGGGACCACTGATCGATCGCCTGGTTGCTACACGCCGTCCCGGACGCCACCAGCAGCGCCACGGCGGCGGCTCCGGGCAACCGGCGGCGTGCCCACGGTCGCCGTGTCGTACGGCGGGTCGGACTCACGGATCGCCTACCCCACAGATGAAGCCCAAGAGTTCCTCTCCTGGGCGGTTTTTCCAATTGACCCTTGGGTGAGACCGGCACCAACCTTGCGGCCGGTCTGCCCTTTACTTGGTTGAGTTCACGCTGGGGGACACATTAGCGCGGACCGGCGCCGCCCCTCTGAGCAGCCCCCGTTAATGTCCTAACTGTGGCCTACCTGGACGCGGCTTCGACCGAACCTCTCCATCCCGCGGCCCGTGACGCCTTGCTGGCGGCGATCGACGCCGGCTGGGCCGATCCCGCCCGCCTGTACGGCACGGCGCGCCGCGCCCAGATGTTACTGGAGCGCGCGAGGGCAGAGGTAGCCGAACTGATCGGCGCCCGGCCCGACGAGGTGTCGTTCACCTCGTCGGGGACGCAGGCCGTCCACCTGGGGGTGCTCGGCACGCTGGCCGGCCGCCGCCGGGCCGGGACGCGCCTGGTGACGGGCGCCGTCGAGCACTCCAGCGTCCTGCACGCGGGTGAGGTCCACGAGCGCGCCGGCGGCGAGGTGGAGATCGTGGGCGTGAGCCGTACGGGCCGGGTGGACGCGGGTGCGTTCGCCGAGGCCGTCGCGCGGCCCGGCACGGCCCTGGCCTGCCTGCAGACGGCCAACCACGAGGTGGGGACCCTCCAGCCGGTCGAGGAGGCGGCGCGGGCCTGCCGGGAGGCGGGCGTGCCGCTGCTGGTCGACGCCGCCCAGTCGGTGGGCCGCCTGCCGGTCCCCGAGGGCTGGTCGGTGCTCACCGCGAGCGCGCACAAGTGGGGCGGCCCGGCCGGGGTGGGCGTGCTGGCGGTGCGCAAGGGCGTGCGCTGGCGCTCACCGCTGCCCGAGGACGAGCGGGAGCGGCGGCGCGTGCCGGGGTTCGAGAACGTGCCCGCGATCGTGGCCGCGGCCGCGGCGCTGCGCGCCCGGGCCGAGGAGGCGCAGGCCGAGGGGCGGCGGCTGTCCGCCCTGGTCGACCGGATCCGCGCCGAGGTGCCCCGCCTGGTGCCCGACGTGGAGGTCGTCGGCGACCCGGTCCTGCGGCTGCCCCACGTCGTGACGTTCTCCTGCCTGTACGTCGAGGGCGAGGCGCTGCTGACCGAGCTCGACAAGGCCGGTTTCGCCGTCTCGTCCGGCAGCTCCTGCACGGCGAGTACGCTTCGTCCATCGCATGTCCTGGAGGCGATGGGCGTGCTTACGCATGGGAATGTGCGGGTATCGCTGCCCCGTGGCGTGTCCGAGGACGACATCGATCGTTTCCTCGCGGTGCTCCCGGACATCGTGCGGCGGATCCGGTCGAGCTTGGGGGTGCACTGATGTGGCGCAGACGGACGGGCGGCCCCGGGCGGTCCCCCGAGGCGGCTGAGGCCGAGCCCGCCGGGCCGGTCCAGCCGGCGGAGCCGCCCGCGCTGACGATCGACGCGCTGGGCCGCAAGTGCCCGATCCCGATCATCATGCTGGCCGAGCGGATCAACCAGGTGGCGATGGGCGGCGTGGTCGCCGTGCTGGCCGACGACCCCGCCGCGTTCACCGACGTCCCGGCCTGGTGCCGGTTGAAGTCACACGAGCACGTGGGGAGCTACGAGCTGCCGCAGGGCGGCTGGTCCATCCACGTGCGCCGCAACTACTGAGCTGCGCCCGCCGATTCGGCGGCCTCAGGCGTAGTGGCAGCGGGCGTGCCGGCCCACCTCGTCGGCCGCGGCGGAGCCGTACGCCGCGGCGAAGCGCTCCAGGAAGACGCGCTGGCTCAGCTCGTACTCCTGACAGCCGACCCGCTCTAGCACGTGGGTGGCGGTGAGATTGCCGATCTGGCCGCAGCGCTCCAGCGACAGCCCCCAGGCGAGGCCCGCGAGGAACCCCGCGCGGAAGGCGTCGCCGACGCCGGTCGGGTCGGCCTTGCCCAGCTCCGGAGCCGGCGAGATGTGCAGCGACGGCTCGCCCTTGCGGTCGATCCTGGCGCCCTTGGGGCCGAGTGTGGTCACCCGGACGCCGACACGGTCGAGGATCTCCTCCCCGGACCAGCCGGTCTTCTGCTCGATCAACCCGAGCTCGTAGTCGTTGCTGAACAGGTACGCCGCGCCCTCCACGAGCTGGCGGATCTCCTCGCCCGGCATGCGGGCGAGCTGCTGCGAGGGGTCGGCGGCGAACGGGATGCCCCGCTGTCGCGCCTCGTCGGTGTGCCGCAGCATCGCCGCCGGGTCGTTGGGGCTGATCAGGACGAGGTCGAGCCCGCCGAGACGCTCGGCGATCGGGCTCAGCTCGATCTGCCTCGCCTCGGCCATCGCGCCGGTGTAGAACGACGCGATCTGGTTGTGGTCCTCGTCCGTCGTGCACAGGAAACGCGCCGTGTGGTGCAGCTCGGAGATGTGGACCGAGTCGCAGTCGACGCCGTGGCGCTCCAGCCAGGAGCGGTAGTCGGCGAAGTCGGTGCCGACGGCGCCGACGAGGACCGGGGTGAGCCCCAGGCAGCCCATGCCGAACGCGATGTTGGCCGCGCATCCGCCGCGGCGGATCTGCAGATCGTCGACGAGGAACGACAACGACACCCGGTCGAGCTGCTCGGCGATGAGCTGGTCGCCGAAGCGGCCGGGGAACGTCATCAGATGGTCGGTGGCGATGGAGCCGGTGACGGCGATGCGCACGGGGTCATTCTCCTCGTTGTCAGCATCAGGGAGACGGGGCGGGGACGTTGATCCCGCCGAACCTACTGAGCGTACCGTCTCGCTCCATGACGACGCCCCGCACGGAGGAATCCGTGCGGGGCGCTCGACCCACGCTCCATGGCGGCACGAGCCCGGCGCCGCCGGGCGCGCGCTCGCCGTCAGTCGAACGACGCGCTCGTCAGTTGAACGAGTCGCCGCAGGCGCACGACCCCGTCGCGTTGGGGTTGTCGATGGTGAAGCCCTGCTTCTCGATGGTGTCCACGAAGTCGACCGTGGCGCCGACGAGGTACGGCGCGCTCATCCGGTCGGTGACGACGTTCACGCCGCCGAACGTGGAGACCACGTCGCCGTCCATCGACCGGTCGTCGAAGAAGAGCTGGTAACGCAGGCCGGAACAGCCACCCGGCTGGACGGCCACCCGGAGCTGCAGCCCTTCCTCGCCCTGCTGCTCGAGCAGGCTCTTGACCTTGGCGGCGGCCGCGTCAGTCAGGATCAGGCCCTGCTGCGTGGTCTCGCTGCTCTCAACCGTCATGTGCTGACTCCCGCGTCTGCGCCAACCGCCCTTCGGGGCGGTCGATTAATTCTGACGTCCTACCTAGACGCTACCAACACCCGTGAAGCCCTACACATTCCACGTGCCTCACGAGCAACCGTGCGACGAACCAGCCGACGTGATGTGTAATGATTAGTCGTCAGTTAGACGATAAGTCCCCGAGGGGGTGTGGTCGTGACGATCACCGAGACCGGCCTTCCGCTCTTCATCCTCGGCCGGGGCACCGACCCGCACAGCGAACGCGGCGTCGACTGCCCCGGCGAGCTGCCTCCCGCGTCCGATCCGACCCTCGTGGAGCGCGCCCGCGTGGCCAAGGAGCGGCTCGGCGACCGGTTGTTCGTGCTCGGTCACCACTACCAGCGTGACGAGGTCATCCAGTTCGCCGACGTGACCGGCGACTCGTTCAAACTCGCCCGCGAGGCCGCCGCCCGGCCCGAGGCGGAGTACATCGTGTTCTGCGGTGTCCACTTCATGGCCGAGTCGGCCGACATCCTGACCGGTGACACGCAGAAGGTGGTGCTCCCCGACCTGGCCGCCGGCTGTTCGATGGCCGACATGGCGACCTTCACCCAGGTCGAGGACTGCTGGGACGCCCTGGAGGACGCCGGCATCGCCGACCGGGTGGTGCCGATCACGTACATGAACTCCAGCGCGGACATCAAGGCGTTCTGCGGACGGCACGGCGGCGCCGTGTGCACCTCCTCGAACGCCAGGCGCGCCCTCGACTGGGCCTTCCAGCAGGGCGAGAAGGTGCTGTTCCTGCCCGACCAGCACCTGGGCCGCAACACGGCCGTGCTGGAGATGGGGCTGTCGCTGGACGACTGCGTCGTCTACAACCCGCACCGCCCGAACGGCGGCCTCACCCGGGAGCAGCTGGAGAACGCGAAGATGATCCTGTGGAAGGGCCACTGCTCGGTCCACGGGCGCTTCTCCGCCGCGTGCGTGGACGAGGTGCGGGCCCGCATCCCGGGGGTCAACGTGCTCGTGCACCCCGAGTGCCGCCACGAGGTCGTGACCAAGGCGGACTTCGTCGGCTCGACCGAGTACATCATCCGCAAGCTGGAGGAGGCCCCGGCCGGGTCCTCCTGGGCCGTCGGAACGGAGCTGAACCTGGTGCGCCGCCTGGCCGACCGGTTCTCCGACAAGACGATCACGTTCCTCGACAGGACCGTGTGCTACTGCTCCACCATGAACCGCATCGACCTGCCGCACCTGGTCTGGGCGCTGGAGTCGCTGGCCGACGGCGAGGTCGTCAATCAGATCACGGTCGACGCCGACACCACCCACTGGGCCAAGGTCGCCCTCGACCGCATGCTGGCCCTCCCCTAGCCCTGGCGGACCGCGGCCGTGCCGGCGCGGCCGCGGTCCGGACGCGTCCGACGAGCCGCGAAACTCGCATGGTCGGTGTCGGGGAGCCAGTCCCGGCCGGGTGTGTAGTCGAGCCAGCGCCGGGCGCGTCCCGCGTCGGCGAAGCCGCGCAACAGGGCGTCGAGCAGTGGGTGACCGTAGGACTCGCGCCAGGCCAGCGACCACGCGTACAGCGGGGTCGGCGCGGTGAGCGCGATCGAGCGCAGGCCCACGTGTTCGGGCAGCGGCGCGTCCGCCGGGAAGAGCGTGAAGCACGAGGCGTCGTCGCGGATCCGCTGGACGAGGTGGTCCAGGCCCAGGTTGGGGCCGTCCTGCCGCCGGGTGATCCCGAACTCGTCGGCGAAGCGGCGGAGGAAGTCCAGGCGGCCCAGCTCCGCCGGGCACCACAGGGTGCTGTCGCGCAGGTCCGCCGGGCGCAGCTCGTCGGCTCCGGCCAGCGGATGGGCCGCGCTGACCACCGCGTCGACGGGCTCCAGCCGCACCAGTCGCCGGGTGAGGCCCACGTCGCCGCCGTCCGGCAGCGGATGCACTCGCCCGAACCCGAGATCGGTGTCACCGCTCAGCAAGGACCGCGCGACCGACGGCCAGTCCCGGCCCGGGCCGGGTTCCAGGCGCACCCCGCCGAGCGCCTCCGCCGCCTGGGCGACGGTCCGCATCGGCGCGTACAGATGACCCCACGTGTCGATCCGTACGACGGGCGGGGCGCCCGTCACGGCCGCGACCGCGTACTCGCCGGCCGCGAGCGCCCGCCGCGCGGCGGGCGCAAACCGTTCCCCGGCCTCGGTCAGCCGGACACCGCCCTCGCGCTCGAACAGGCGTACGGCCAGCAGCGTCTCCAGGCGCGCGACGCGCTTGGACAACGCCTGCTGGCTGATGCCGAGGTGTTCGGCGGCCCGCCCGAAATGCAGCCTGTCCGCGGTCTCGGCGAACGCACGGACCAGAGCGAGGTCAAGATCCATGCCGCTGAGCATAGGCGACAACCTGTCGTTGTCGGGCGCGCGGACGTGTTGTTGGCCCGGCCTCCGCCGCAAGTGGTGAAGTCGCTTCAGGCGCCGGTGAAGGTCGAGGCGTTCTCGGCCGGCCGGGGCGAGACGGTGAAGCCGGAGGCGCCTGTCAGCGGCGGGTTGCCGCGAAGAACGAGCGAAGGAGCACGACCATGACCACCACGGACCCCAGGGCGGTCGTCATCCGCTACGTCGAGGCCGTCCGCGACGGCGACGCCGACGTCGTCTACGACAGCTTCGCCGCCGACGCCACCTGGCACTACCCGGGCGACCTGCCCATCTCCAGGACGTGGCGCGGCCGCGACGCGATCGTCAACGACTTCCTCGGCGGCATGGGGCCGATCCTCGTCCCGGGCAGCATGACGATCGAACTGGTCGGCACCATCGCCGAAGGAGACCGCGTGGTCGCCGAGTGGACGTCCAAGGCGGACACCGTTTTCGGCACCGTCTACGACAACCGCTGCATCGGTGTCTACACCGTCCGCGACGGCAAGATCACCTCCGTTGTCGAGTACAGCGACACCCGGCACGTCGCCGCCGCCCTCTTCCCCGGCCACGGGGCCCCCGTGCTCGCCCGCACGGTCCAGGCCCCCTGACCGGACACCCGTGCTCCGACCGGCACGGTTCCGATCGCCGGGAGGGGTACCGGCTCGGCGTCAGATCCGGGCGCGCTCGCGCCAGAATCGCAGCAGCTCGTCGTCGCCGTGGACCGCGTCGGGCTCGCGCCGGTTCCACAGCGTCAGCATCAGGTCCCCGGTCGTCGGCGCGTGTACGACGACGTCGGCCGGGGCGTCGGACCTCTCGTAGGTGAACCCCTCGGGGGTGAGCCGGACGAGCCAGGCCCCGCCCGTGTCGGCCCGCCAGGAGATCGCCTCCCCGTCGCTCCTGAGCTCGGCGACGAGCGGCCGCCACCGGGCGTACGGGAGCACGTCGAAGAACTCCTCCACGCCGTCGGCCGCGACGTCCTCGTCGATCCGGGGGGCGATACCGAGGGCGATCTCGGCGTCGGCGCGGTGGACGACGGTCTCGTGGAGCTGGCGGCGGGACCAGAACCGGGCGCTGCGGTCCCCCGCCCAGCCCCACACCTCCGTGTCCGGGTCCCGCCCCTTCAGCGCCTCGGCGAGCTGTGCGCCTCCCGCCTCCAGCCAGTCCGCGTGGCCGGCGAAGTCCTCGGGGAAGCCGTGGTCCATCGCGGCGCGGTCGTATCGGCGGTCGGCGGCGTCCCGCACCATCGCGGCGGCCCACCGGTGCACGGCGCCCGTGTGCTCGACCAGCTCCCTGAGGTCCCATCCCGGGCAGGTCGGCACCGGCGTGGCGCCGTCCCGTCCCCGTACGGCCTCGGCCATCCGGCCGATCTCCGCGACGGCGGCCTCGGCGTACCGCAGGTGGGTCCACTCGGTCATTGGGGGCTCCCGAAGAGTCAGAGGCCGGGGGCGCCCCAGACGGGAAACCAGCTCGCGAGATCGGGCTCGATCGTGAGCTCACGGTCCAGGACGCCGCGCACCTGCAGTTCCAGCGCGTTGTCGCGGCGCGGTTCGCCCATGGGGGCGAAGGGGTAGAACGTGCCGCGCTTGTAGAGATACACGATCGCCAGCCTCCTGTGCGAGGGGTCGGCGAAGGCGACGAGCGAGCACAGCAGCGACGGCCCGAACCCGGCCGACTCCAGGGACGAGTTGGCGGCGTGCAGGTCGGTCACGAGCCCGGCCACGTCGGGGTTGCGCACCTGCAGCCAGGTGTAGCCGTAGGAGTCCCGGGAGACCTCGACCCTGCCCATCAGGGCCTCGATGTCCTGTTCGAGCCGGGCGAAGGCGCCGCCCTCCGCGGCGCGGAAGCACACCGAGCCGGTTCCCGCCGGGGCGAAGCCGGTGGCGGCCTGCAGCGTGACCGCGGCGGACGGCAGGGCGAACAGCGCGTCCAGGTCGGGCCTGGCGGGCTTGGAACGGCCGAGCAGGGCGTCGAACCAGCCCATCAGCGCCTCCTCATCAGCGGCCCAGCGCCGCGGAGATCCTGGCGAGCTGGTCCAGCCGCCGCTCCAGCGACGGGTGGGTCGACAGCAGCGAGGCGACGCTCTGGCCCGAGATGGCCGGCGCGAAGAAGAAGGCGTTGAACGGCTGCGCCTCGCGCAGGTCCCTGGTCGGGATCCTGCCGATGTCGCCGCTGATCTTGACCAGGGCGCTGGCCAGGGCGCTCGGCTGCTGCGTCAGCAGCGCGCCCGCGCGGTCGGCGGCCAGTTCGCGGTAGCGCGACAGCGCCCGCGTCAGCAGGAAGCTGACGGCGTAGACCAGGCCGGACACCGCGAAGATGATCAGGCCGATCGGGGGGCCGTTGTCGTTCCTGCGGCCGCCCAGACCGGTGTAGAGCGCGAAGCGCGTCATCAGGCCGGCCACGACCCCCAGGAACGAGGCGATCGTCATCACCGCCACGTCCCGGTGGGCCACGTGGGACATCTCGTGGGCCAGCACTCCTTCGAGCTCCCGCGCGTCGAGCCTGCGCAGGATGCCGGTGGTCACACAGACCACCGAGTTCTTCTGGTTGCGCCCGGTGGCGAACGCGTTCGGGATGTCCGAGTCGGCGATCGCCACCCGCGGCTTCGGCATCCCCGCCATCGCGCTCAGCCGGTCGATGATCCCGTGCAGCTCGGGAGCCTCCTGCGGGGAGACCTCCCGCCCGTGCATCGCGAACAGCGCGATCTTGTCGGACAGGAAGTACTGCGCCAGCAGGAGACCCCCGGCGATCACGAGCACGGTGACCGCACGCACGCCCACCGCGACCAGGACGGCCACGAACGCGACGTAGATCAGCCCGAGCAGGAACATCGTCACGGTCATCCGGACGGTGAGGCCGCGATCAGGGGCGAACCGCGTGGAGGCCATCAGCCAGGGATGAGCCCGGTGTCCCCGAGCATCTCCCGCACTTCCTCGATCGAGGCGTCGGCCGGCGGCAGGATCAGCTCGGACGGCTCCAGCGAGTCGTCCGGCAGGGCCTTGCCGACGTGCCGCACCTTGTCCAGGAGCGCGTGCAGTTTGGCGCGGAAATCGTTCTCGTCGCCCGACTCGATCGCGGCTTCCAGCTCGCTGTCGAGCTCGTTGAGGACGTCGATGTCGGCGGCGCCGATCTCGACCTGTCCCTCACCCATGATTCTGACGATCACAGTCCCTCCCCCGGCTGGCGCAGCTGCTGCGTGTGCTGCTGCTGGCTGGACGGGGCGGCCTGACCCTGCTGGCCGGGCTCGATCGCGCTCCTGGGCGCCGGGCCCTGGCCGAGCTCGGCCTTCATCTTGGCGAGCTCGAGCTCGACGTCCGAGCCGGCGCCCATGCGGTCGAGCTCGGCCTGGATGTCGTCGCGCTGACCGGTGAAGTCGTCCAGCGCGCCGCTGGCCAGCAGCTCGTCGATCGCGCCCGCGCGCGCCTGCATCTGCGCGGTCTTGTCCTCGGCCCGCTGGATGGCCAGGCCGACGTCGCCCATCTCCTCGGAGATGCCGGAGAACGCCTCGTTGATCCGGGTCTGGGCCTCGGCCGCCGTGTAGGTGGCCTTGATGGTCTCCTTCTTCGTACGGAAGGAGTCGACCTTGGCCTGGAGCCGCTGGCTGGCGAGGGTGAGCTTCTCCTCCTCGCCCTGCAGGTTGTTGTACTGGATGCGCAGGTCGGCGATCTGGGCGTTGAGACCGTTGCGGCGGGTCAGCGCCTCGCGGGCCAGATCCTCGCGCCCGGCCGACAGGGCCTGCCTGCTCTGGTTCTCCAGCTTCGTGGCCTGCCCTTCGAGCTGGTTGATCTGCAGCTCCACCCGCTTGCGGCTGGTGGCCACGTCGGCCACGCCCCGGCGGACCTTCTGCAGCAGCTCAAGCTGGCGCTGGTAGGAATAGTCCAGCGTCTCCCGCGGATCCTCCATCTTGTCCAGGGCCTTGTTGGCCTTGGACTTGAAGATCATGGAAAGTCTCTTCATCACGCTCATGCGCGTCGGCCGTCCCCTTCTCCAAGGTTGTGCGTGGGTGACCCCAGCCGTCTCAAGCCCCTTGTCAGGCGGCGTGGCCGCCTGGGTTCACCCTACGCATAACGCGCGAGGGCGTCACTAAGTTGCACTCCCGGTAGGCTGGGCGACGTGTTCCGACGTCGCACCCAGACCTCCGCGGAGGACTCCCCCGTCCCTGTAGAGGATCCTAAGCCCCACGGCACCCCGGGTAAGGGCCGTCCCACCCCGAAGCGGAGCGAGGCGCAGGGCCGCCGCCGCTCCCCGGTGACCGCTCCGGCCAACCGCAAGGAGGCCTACCGCCTGGCGCGCGAGCGCGACAAGGCGCTGCGCGTCAAGCAGCGCGAGGCCATGCTGCGCGGCGACGAGCGGGCGCTTCCGGCCCGCGACCGCGGCCCGGTGCGCAAGTTCGCCCGCGACTGGGTGGACTCGCGGCGGCTGCCGGGGCAGTACTTCCTGCCCGTCGTGTTCGTCATCATGCTGCTGTCGATGGTGCCGTTCCCGATCCCGGTCCGCTCGGCCGTCATGCTGGTCTACACGCTGTCGCTGCCGGTCGTGATGGTGCTCGTGCTGGCGAGCTCCTTCTACGTGGCCACGAAGGTGAAGAAGGAGGCGGCGGCCAAGTTCCCGGGCGAGGACCTCAAGGGCGTGGGCTTCTACGCGGCGATGCGCTCGTCCCAGATGCGCCGCCTGCGCTTCCCCAAGCCCACGGTCCTGCCCGGCGGCATCCCCGTCGCCCTCAAGGACACGGCCGCCGCGAAGAAGTGACCCCCGCGTCCGCCTGACCCCGGCTGCCCGGCCCGGGGCTGCCCGGTCCGGGCCGCCTCACTCCCACTGCAGGACGCCCTCGCGCACCACGGGAACCGACCCGTCCACCGGGCCGCCCTCGGCGAGGGCGTCCGCCGTGGCCTTGAGCAGCGCGTAGTAGGACGACCACTCGTCCTCGAAGTACGGCGTCTCCCAGTCGGCCGAGCCCACCCCGCCCGTGGCGGAGTTCGTCACGAGGTAGTCGCCGAAGTCGGGGTCGTAGGCGAAGGGGATGCCTCCGCCCATCTCGCAGGCCTCGGGCCAGGAGGAGACCAGCCCGCGCGCGCCCATCAGCATGTGATGCGACGAGAACCGGAACGCCGCCGGCCCGCGGGCGCCGTTGTGGCGCAGCAGCGAGGCGCGCAGCGAGTCGGGGATGCGCGCCCCCACCCGCGCCTCGGCCGTCGCCACCAGCCGGCGGCCGGCCGGGCCGTTCAGCGAGGCGTACGTCTTGGGCGCGTGCGCCTTCAGCCACTTCTCTATCCGCCGCCACTGCCGGTTCACCGCGGCCGTCACGCCCCGGGAGACCGGCCGTACGACAGGGGTCGTGGACCTCTTCCGGACCGCGCACGTGGGCGCGGGGGACGGCGCCGGGCCCTGTGGCGCGGCCTCCGCGTCCACGGGACCGGCGGACGGCGCGGGATCCCACGCCACCCCGCACCCGGGCGCGACACAGGACTCGCCGGTCCGGCCGGAAGGCACGCGGACTCCCGCCATCGGGCAACCGCCCGCGAGGCAGGGCTCGGCATCGTCTCCCGTGTACGCCGTCCAGCCGAACGACGGCCCGGGCTCCGGGCCGAACACGGCGTTGTCCAGCATCTGCGCGCCGAGGGCCAGCAGGCCGAGCGCGACGAGCGCGGCCGTCAAGCGGCGCGCCTTCCTCCCGCGCGGCCGCTGGATCCGGGGCAGCCCGCCGAGGAGACGGGCGATCGGCGCGGCGGCCTCCGGCCGGTCGTACCTCGCGAGGTCCTCGCTCGTGGGCCATCCGAGCACGGGCTCGGGGCCGCGCCCGGCCGGGTCCCCCGCGTCCTGCGGCGGGCCGGGGCGGGGAGCGGCCGGCGCCGGCACGACGGCACGGCGCCGGCGCGCGGCGACGACCAGCCCGGCGGCGACACCGGCGACCAGCGCGACGGCCAGAGCCAGTCGTACGGGGCGAGAAGCGATCAACCGGCGCACGCCGGGCACCCTACCGCGAACCACCCGGAGGAGTGACGCGGTGTCATGACCTAGGGTCGGACCCATGGAATACCGTCATCTTGGCCGCAGTGGCCTCATGGTCAGCGAGATCAGCTACGGCAACTGGATCACCCATGGGTCGCAGGTGGAGGAGGACGCCGCCGTCGAGTGCGTCCGCGCGGCTCTCGACGAGGGGATCACGACCTTCGACACCGCAGACGTCTACGCCGGGACCAGGGCGGAGGAGGTCCTCGGCCGGGCGCTGAAGGGCGTGCGCCGCGAGTCGCTGGAGATCTTCACGAAGGTCTACTGGCCCACCGGCGAGGGCAAGAACGACCGGGGACTGTCCCGCAAGCACATCATGGAGTCGATCAACGGGTCGCTGCGCCGGCTCCAGACCGACTACGTCGACCTCTACCAGGCGCACCGCTTCGACGTCGAGACGCCGCTGGAGGAGACCCTGCGGGCCTTCGACGACCTCGTACGGCAGGGCAAGGTGCTGTACGTCGGCGTCAGCGAGTGGTCGGCCGACCAGATCGCCCGGGCCTTGAAGATCGCCGACGAGATGGGGTTCGACCGGCTGGTCTCCAACCAGCCGCAGTACTCGATGCTCTGGCGGGTCATCGAGGCCGAGGTCGTGCCGCTGTGCGAGAAGGAGGGCCTGGGCCAGATCGTCTGGTCGCCGATCGCGCAGGGCGTGCTCACCGGCAAGTACCTGCCCGGCCAGCCGCCGCCGGCCGGGTCCCGCGCCACCGACCCGGCGGGCTCGGGCTTCATCGGCAGGATGATGGACGACGAGCTGCTGCGCCGGGTGCAGGACCTCAAGCCGATCGCGGCCGACCTCGGGCTCTCGATGGCCCAGCTCGCCGTGGCGTGGGTGCTGCAGAACCCGAACGTGTCGTCGGCCATCGTCGGGGCGACCAAGCCCGAGCAGGTGCGCGACAACGTCAAGGCCTCGGGCGTGAAGCTCGACGCCGAGGTGCTCAAGAAGATCGACGACGTGCTCGGTCCGGTCGTCGAGCGTGACCCGGCCAAGACCGTCAGCCCGCCCGCGCGTCCCTGACGCCGCTCCGGTCCTGCCGGACCGGTGTCGTCACGGGGGTCGTGACCGCGCCCGTCGCGGTCCCGGCCCCCGCCCGGCTCACTCGGCGCGCAGGGACATCCCCGAGTATTCGACCCGCTCGTCCTCCATGAGTGTGACCTGCTCGACACCGGCCTCGAGCAGCTCGCGCCAGCTCTCCCCCAGCCACGACTCCGCGTCCGACTGGCTGGAGAAGATCTCCCGTGGCAGCGGCCGGTCCGTGACCTCGCCGCCGTTCGCGTCCTCGTAACGCCACCGCCAAATCACCCGCACCCGCTCCTTCGGTTCCTCGCCGCCCCCGCACCGGGACTTCACGCCGGGGCCGGTGCGGCACAAAGACCGTGCAGCCGGACCCTATCCTCTCTTCCCGGCGTCCACTCCCCCGCCCGCGCGGGGCCGCCCGGCGACTCGGACGCGGAAAGGCAGCGGCATGGAGATCCGCCTGGAGGGAACCGGCGGCCCGGAGGGCTGGCCCGTTCCCGGCTGTCCCTGCGCGTCCTGCGGCCGGCTCGCCCCCGGCCACCGTCGCCCCGCTTCCATCGTGCTCGACGGCCGCGTACGGCTCACCGGCGCCCACCCGCCCGGCGGTCACCTGGTCCGCCGGACGGCCGACGGTCTCGAGGTCACCGGACCCGACGGCGGTCGCCTGCTGTACGCCGCGGGACCCGCCACCGGCTCCCCCGGGCGGGACGCGGACCCGCCCTTCGACGTGGTGCTCATCGACCTGCCCGACCGGCCGGAGCGGCTGGGCGACCTGCGCCGGCGTGGGCGGGTCACGCCCGCGACGCGGATCGTCGCGGTGCACCTCGACCACCGCGTCACGACGGAAAGCGAACTGGCCCGCCGCCTCGCATTCTGGGGCGCGGCGGCCGTTCCCGACGGGACCGTCGTGGACACGGCGAGGGCGGAGGCGATCTCGCAGGTGCGGCCGGGCCGGACGCTGCTGCTCGGCGGGTCCAGGTCCGGCAAGTCCGAGGAGGCCGAGCTCCGCCTGGCCGCCGAACCCGAGGTGACCTACGTCGCCACCGGGCCCTCGGGCGGCGACGACCCTGCCTGGCTCGCCCGCGTGCGGGCCCACAGGGAGCGGCGCCCGGCGCACTGGCGGACCGTGGAGACGACCGACCTCGTGTCCGTCCTGACCGGCGGCCCGGGGACGTTGCTCGTCGACGGGATCGGCACCTGGCTGGCCGCCGTGTTCGACGAGTGCGCCGCCTGGCCGGGCGGCACGCCCGCGGCCGGCCACCATGCCACCCTCGACGCCGCCCTCGGCCGCGTGGCGGAGCGGTGCGACGCCCTGACGGCCGCCTGGCGCGGCACCCGCGCCCGGGTGGTGGCGGTGAGCGACGAGGTGGGCCTCGGGGTGATCCCGGCCACCCCCGCCGGACGGCTGTTCCGCGACGCGCTCGGCCGCCTCAACCAGGCCCTCGCCCGCGAGTCCGAGGACGTCGCCCTGGTGGTCTCCGGCCGGGTCGTCCCGCTGCCCCTGTGACAACTACGATCTGCCCTCGTGTCCGACGAATCTCGCACAAGCGGACTTGGCGCGGCCTGGCGGTTCGCGGTCGGGACGCTCACGATCCTCCCCGTACGGCCGGTGGAGGCCGGCCGCGTCGTGGTGGGACGCGCCATGGCGCTGGCGCCCTTCGTCGGCGTGCTCCTCGGCCTGGCCGGGGCCGTGGTGCTCGTCGCCGCCGGTTCGTTGTCGGGCTCGCCGCTGCTCGGCGCCGTCCTCGCGGTGGGCGCGCTCGCGTGGCTGACGCGGGCCCTGCATCTCGACGGACTCGCGGACCTGGCCGACGGGCTCGGCAGCGGCAAGCCGTCCGACGGGGCGCTGGAGGTGATGAAGCGCTCCGACATCGGCCCGTTCGGGGTCGTGACCGCCGTGATCGCCCTGCTCGTGCAGGTGGCCGCGCTGTCGCGGGGCGACGCCGTCGCCTGGGTGGCGCTGGTGACGGCCGCGGTGACCGGCAGGCTGGCCGTCACCTGGGCCTGCCGCGAGGGCGTGCCCCCGGCCCGGCCCACCGGCCTCGGCGCGCTCGTCGCCGGCACCGTACGGCGGGGCGCCGCGATCGGGGCCACCCTCGCGTCGGCCGTCGTCGTGGCGGTGCTCGCCCTGGTGGCGGCGATCGGCGCACCGGCCTTCTGCGTGCCGGCCGCCGGCGGGACCCGGGTCGTCCTGGACCTCGCCGCGCTGTTCCCCGTCGGCTTCGACCGCCTCTCCAACGACTACGGCTATCCCACATCGGCCAACGGGGGGACCCTCGGCGCGGGCCTGCGGTCCACCGGTCTGCTCTCCCACCTGACCGTCGACCCGTACCTGCTCGCGCCCGCCGGGCTGCTGCTGGCGATGGCCGCCGGGCTGGGGGCGGCCGCGCTGCTGCGCCGCCGGGCCGTACGGCGGCTGGGCGGCGTCACGGGCGACGTGCTCGGCGCGCTGGTGGAGACGGCCACGACGGTGACGCTGCTGGCCGCCGTCCTGCTGGTGTGACGCTGGTGAAGGCTCGTCAGCGCGGCGCGGCGACGGGACGCAGCCGGTAGACGACGAGGACGACCGCCGCGAGCAGCACCCAGCCGACGACTCCGGTGATCCCGGCGAGCGCGGCGTTCGGCGGGGCGGCCGCGTCGCCGAGGAGCAGCGCCAGGCCCGTCACGGCGTTCAGCGAGCCGTGGGCGATGACCGCGGGCCACACGCTGCGCGAGCGCAGCCGCAGCCAGCCGAGCAGCGCCCCGAAAAGGACGCAGAAGCCGACGAACAGCGCCGCCGCCCAGGCGCCGAGCGCCGGGTAGTTGTAGCCCTTCAACGTGAGGGGAGCGTGCCAGAGACCCCAGATCACCCCGGACAGCACCAGCGCGGGCCACACACGACGGGGTCCCGGCGCGGACGAGACGGCCGGGTCGCCGAGCAGACGCGGCAGCAGCCAGCCCCGCCAGCCCCACTCCTCCCCCAGTGCGGGGATCGCGTTGAGGAACGGGGCGATCAGCACGGCCTGCGCGGCCTGCACGGCGTACAGGACCCGCGGGTCCAGCGGCACCTTGCCGATGGCCGCGCCCAGTTGCGCGTGGAACAGGCTCAGCCCGGCGAAGTCGAGGCTCACCACGCCGACGGCGGCGCTGACCAGGAGGGCGACGGCCACGAGAAGCGGCACGCCGAGCAGCGCCGCCACCAGGAGCGCGGCCGTCCCGCCCCGATCCGGTCCGAGCGTGAGCCCGGTCGCCCGCGCCCATGCCCTCAGCGGCGTGCCCCGCCGCCGGGTGAGCCACACGGCCAGCACGCCGAGGGAGGGCGTCAGCATCATCAGCCCCCCGACCAGCGCGAAGGCCGGCGTGCCGAGCCGTACGGCCCCCAGCCAGAGGGGGAGCGCGATCAGCCACGAGGCTCCGAACGCGACGAGGAGGAAGAGCCAGACATCGGCGTTGCGCCGGATCACGGTCATCACCTTTCGACGGAGGGGCGCCGCCGGGCGACGAGGGCGTTGAGGAGGGCGGCGCCCGCGGCCGCGTCGTCCACCGTGATCGCCAGCTCACCGCCGGAGGTGTACCGGACGACCAGGCACTCCCCGCCGCGGATCATGATCGTGGCCCGTCCCGGGAGCCCGCGGTAACCCCATCCGCCCACCTGGACCGGATACCGCTCCTCCACCCACGCGCGTTCGATCCGGTCGAGCGGCACCCGCCGCGCGGGCCACCGCAACGGCCCGTACGCCACCCGCAGGCCCTCGAAGCCCACCCTGACCGAGACAGTCGAGAGCGCGAACCCGGCGAGGCCGACGATGGCGAGCACCGCGACCGTGTGCCAGGTCCGGCCGGGCAGGCCCATGAGCCTGAACACGGCGAACGCGACGGACGCGGCCAGCGCGGCACCGGACAGAGCGAGCAGCAGCGGGGCCGACACCGACGACACCCACACCACCAGCCGTCCCGGCGCGAGGTCGGGGGCGGCCGCCTCCGGCGCGGGCGCCGGCGCCGGCTCGTCCGCCCGGCGACGTCCCGCCCACGTCGCGAGCAGGGCGCACGCGAAGGCCACGACGATGACGGCGATCGCCTGCCAGGTGATCGGGGCCGCGTCCTGCCAGCGGGACCGGTCGAGGTTGGCGGCGATCGACACGGCCTGCAACCCGACCGTGAAGACCCCGCCCCAGGCGAGACCGGCGGCGATCCCCACCCGGCCAGCCCGCCGGGTGACGAGCCGCCGCCGCCCGAGACCGAGGCAGGACGCCACGAGCACCGCCCAGAGCACCAGGGGGAAGACCGCGAGGAAGACGGTCGGAGCGGAGCCGTCGGGCGCGCCGGACGGGCCCCAATGGGTGGCCGCCGGGTCAGGCAGGCGCCCGGCGAACGCCAGCGGCACCGCCACGAGCACGGCCGCGACCAGGACGGCCCAGGCCGCGGTGGCCGCCAGGAATCGGGTGCGGAAGCCGGTTGCGGAGGTGTCCCGCGGGTCGGTCATGCCATTTCCTCGCTGAGGTCCTTGATGAGAGCGACGACGTCGTCGGCGCTGAGGCCATATCTGGCGGCCTCGTCGAGCAGGTCGCGCGCACGCGTCCTGAGTGCCGCGCGGCCGTCCGGCCGCCGCAGCACGGACACGCCGCGCCCGCGGCGGAACTCCAGCAGGCCCTCGTCCCGCAGGTCGCGCAGCGAGCGCAGCACCGTGTTCGCGTTCACGCCCAGCGCGCGGGCCAGGTCGCGGGCCGGTGGCAGCCGATCGCCGGGCGCGACGTCCCCGGCCACGATCGCGCGCTTCAGGGCGGCGGCCACCTGTTCGTGCAAAGGCCGCGGATCGTTGAGATCGAGCGTGAGCAACATGGTGCTAATGATATTAGCACCATACGCCCGGAGGGTCGCGATGGTGCTAGTTTCATTGGCACCATCGAGATTACCGATAGGTAGGATGAACCCTCGTTTATGCGTAGCCGAGTAAGCCCAGCTAGCATCGGCTCACGTGACCACAGTGCGCATAAACGCATCTGACGCGGTCTCCATCGAGACCAGTGCTCTCATAATCGGCGTCCACACGACCCCGGAGGGTCCACGCCCGGCTCCCGGAGGCGAAGGCCTCGACCAGGCCTTGGACGGACGACTCGCCGAGATCCTCACCACAATGGGGTTCACCGGCAAGGCCGAAGAGGTCGTCAAGATCCCGACTCTCGGGGCGCTGCCCGCGCCCGTCGCCGTCGCCGTGGGCCTCGGCGACGCGCCGCAGGACGGCCCCGAGGACGGCTACGACCTGGAGACCCTGCGACGCGCCGCCGGAGCGGCCGTCCGCTCGCTCGCCGGCTCGGCGTCCGCCGCGCTCGCGCTGCCCGCCCGTACGGCCGCCGAGGCGGAGGCCGTGGCGCTGGGCGGCCTGCTGGGCGCCTACGACTTCACGCGCTACCGCACCGGCGGTGACCGCAGGTCGCCGGTCGGCGAGCTGACCGTCCTGTCCGGCGCGGCCGGGGCCGAGGAGGCCGTCGCGCACGCGGCGACGCTCGCCGACGCCGTCACCCTCGTCCGCGACCTGGTGAACACGCCGCCGTCCGACCTGTGGCCCGCGCGCTTCGCCGAGATCGCCCAGGAGACCGGCGGCGAGGCCGGCCTGTCGGTCGAGGTGCTGGACGAGGTCAGGCTCAAGGAGGACGGCTACGGCGGCATCATCGGCGTCGGCCAGGGCTCGATCAACCCGCCGCGCCTGGTCCGCGTCGCCTACAGCCACCCCGAGGCGTCCCAGAAGGTCGCGTTCGTCGGCAAGGGCATCACCTTCGACTCCGGCGGCCTGTCGCTCAAGCCCTCCGCCTCCATGGACTGGATGAAGTCGGACATGGGCGGAGCGGGAGCCGTGTTCGGCGCGCTCGTCGCGATCGCCCGACTGGGCCTGCGCGTCAACGCGGTCGGCTACCTCTGCCTCGCCGAGAACATGCCCTCGGGCAGCGCCCAGCGCCCTTCCGACGTCCTGCACACCTACAGCGGCAAGACCGTCGAGGTGCTCGACACCGACGCCGAGGGCCGCCTGGTGCTGATCGACGGCATCGCCCGTGCCGCCGAGGACCAGCCCGACGTGATCATCGACGTCGCCACCCTGACCGGCGCCCAGATCGTGGCGCTCGGGTGGCGTACGGCCGGCGTGATGGCCAACGACGACGCCCTGCGCGAGGAGGTCGTCCGCATCGCCGGCGAGCAGGGCGAGGGCGCCTGGGGCATGCCGCTGCCCGCCGAGCTGCGCAAGGGGCTCGACTCCGCGGTCGCCGACATCGCCAACCTCCAGCCCGAGCGGTGGGGCAGCATGCTCGCCGCGGGCATCTTCCTGCGGGAGTTCGTCCCCGCGGGCGTCCGCTGGGCGCACGTGGACATGGCCGGGCCGGCGTTCAACAAGGGCGAGCCGCACGGCTACACGCCCAAGGGCGGCACCGGCGCGCTGACCCGCACTCTGGTCGCCGTCGCCGAGCGCTACGCGGGGAACGGCACGTCCGCGCAGGCTGTTTAACCAGAAAGAGCCCCCGCGGGCTGTTCGAAGAGGGAAGACGGCTCCGCCGCGGCGTGCCCGCCCGGGCCCGGGCCGGGGCCACGATCTTCCGGGACAAGTGAAAAGATGCTGCCGGGTCCACCCGGCGGTGCGAATACGACCAAGGAGCATTCCAGTGGCTGATGGCAGCGGCCCCTACGACATCGTCGTCCTAGGTGGCGGTAGCGGTGGTTACGCCTGTGCCCTGCGGGCGGCCGAGCTCGGCATGAACGTCGTCCTCATCGAGAAGGACAAGGTCGGGGGCACCTGCCTGCACCGCGGCTGCATCCCCACCAAGGCGCTGCTGCACGCGGCCGAGCTCGCCGACCAGGCCCGCGAGGGCGAGTCGTTCGGCGTCCGCACCCGGCTGGAGGGCATCGACGTCCCCGGCGTCCACGCGTACAAGGACAAGGTGATCGGGGGCCTCTACAAGGGCCTGGCCGGGCTCATCAAGAGCAAGAAGATCACCGTGGTCGAGGGCGAGGGCCGCCTGGCCGGCCCTAACCGCGTCGTGGTCGGCGACCAGGTCTACGAGGGCCGCAACGTCGTGCTGGCGACCGGCTCGGTGCCGAAGTCGCTGCCCGGTCTCGACATCGACGGCGAGAAGGTGATCAGCAGCGACCACGCGCTGGTCCTCGACCGGATCCCGTCCTCGGTCGTCATCCTGGGCGGCGGCGTCATCGGCGTCGAGTTCGCCAGCGTGTGGCGCTCGTTCGGCGCCGAGGTCACGATCGTCGAGGCGCTGCCGCACCTGCTGCCGCTGGAGGACGAGTCCAGCTCCAAGCTGCTGGAGCGCGCCTTCCGCCGCCGTGGCATCAAGTACGAGCTGGGCGCCCGGTTCGACAGCGTCAAGACCACCGACACCGGGGTCGTCGTCTCCCTGGAGAACGGCAAGACCCTCGACGCCGAGATCATGCTCGTCGCCGTCGGCCGCGGCCCGGTCTCGGCCGGCCTCGGCTACGAGGACAACGGCATCGCGACGGAGCGCGGCTACGTGCTCGTCAACGAGTTCTGCCAGACCAGCGTGCCGGGCGTGTACGCCGTGGGCGACCTGATCCCCACGCTGCAGCTCGCCCACGTCGGCTTCGCCGAGGGCATCCTGGTCGCCGAGCACATCGCCGGGCTGAACCCGGTGCCGATCGACTACGACGGCGTCCCGCGCATCACCTACTCCGAGCCCGAGGTCGCGTCGGTGGGCATCGCCACGTCGGTCGCCCGCGAGCGCGGTCACGACGTCGTCGAGCTGAACTACAACCTCGCCGGCAACGGCAGAAGCAAGATCCTGCAGACTCAGGGCGAGGTCAAGGTCGTCGCCGAGCGCGACGGCCGGGTGCTCGGCGTCCACATGGTCGGCAGCCGGGTGGGCGAGCTGATCGCGGAGGCTCAGCTGATCTTCAACTGGGAGGCCACGGCCACCGACGTCGCCCAGCTCATCCACCCGCACCCGACCCAGTCCGAGGCCCTCGGCGAGGCCATGCTGGCCCTGGCCGGCAAGCCGCTGCACGTCCACAACTGAAGCCCTCCTAGCGAACGCGAGAGAAGACACCATGCCGGTCTCCGTAACCATGCCCCAGCTCGGCGAGAGCGTTACCGAGGGCACCGTCACCCGCTGGCTGAAGAAGGAAGGCGACCGCGTCGAGGCCGACGAGCCGCTCCTCGAGGTGTCGACCGACAAGGTCGACACCGAGATCCCTTCGCCGTCCGCCGGCTACCTGACCAAGATCATCGTCGCTGAGGACGAGACGGTCGAGGTCGGCGCCGAGCTCGCCCTGATCGACTCCGAGGCGGGCGCCGCCCCGGCCGCCGCCGAGCCGGCGGCGCCGGCTCCCGCTCCGCAGCCCGAGCCCGAGCCGGAGCCCGCTCCGGCCCCCGCGCAGGCGGCGGCGCCCGAGCCCGCACCCGCGCCGATCTCGTCGATCCCGCAGCCCGCGCCCGCCGTGGTGACGCCGCAGCCGGCGCCCCCGGCGCCCGCGCCCGCCCCGGCCCAGCAGGCCCCGGCTCCGCAGCCGCAGGCGCCCGCCCCGGCCGCGCAGCCGAGCGAGCCGACCCCGCTGCCGTCGGCCGGCGAGAGCCCGTACGTCACGCCGCTGGTCCGCAAGCTCGCCGCCGAGCACGGCGTCGACCTCGACTCGCTGACCGGCACCGGCGTCGGCGGCCGGATCCGCAAGCAGGACGTGATCGAGGCCGCCCGCGTCCAGCGCGAGCAGGCCGCCGCCGCTGCCGCCGCTCCGGCGGCCCCGCAGGCGGCGCCCGCCCCGGCCCAGGCGCCCGCCGCCCCGGCCGCCGCCGCGCCCGCCGCGTCGGAGGTGCGGGTGGACACCACGCTGCGCGGCCGTACGGAGAAGATGTCGCGCCTGCGGCAGACCATCGCCAAGCGCATGGTGGAGTCGCTGCAGGTCTCGGCCCAGCTCACCACCGTGGTCGAGGTCGACGTCACCCGCATCGCGCAGCTCCGCAACCGGGCCAAGGACGAGTTCCAGCGGCGCGAGGGCGTGAAGCTGTCGTTCATGCCGTTCTTCGCGCTGGCCGCGGTCGAGGCGCTCAAGCAGCACCCGAAGCTGAACGCCACGATCAACAGCGAGACCAACGAGGTCACCTACTTCGACGTCGAGCACCTCGGCTTCGCGACCGACACCGAGCGCGGCCTGCTCGTCCCGGTGATCAAGAACGCCGGCGACCTCAACATCGCCGGGCTCGCCCGTAAGATCGCCGACCTGGCCGAGCGCACCCGCACCAACAAGGTGAGCCCGGACGAGATCACCGGCGGCACGTTCACGCTGACCAACACCGGCAGCCGGGGCGCGCTGTTCGACACGCCGATCCTCAACCAGCCGCAGGTCGGCATGCTGGGCACCGGCGCGGTCGTCAAGCGCCCGGTCGTCGTGGACACCCCGGAGGGCGAGGTCATCGCGGTCCGCTCGATGGTGTACCTCGCGCTCAGCTACGACCACCGCCTGGTCGACGGCGCCGACGCGGCCCGCTTCCTCACGACGGTCAAGCACCGCCTCGAGGAGGGCCGCTTCGAGGCCCAGCTCGGCCTGGCGTAACCGTACGCCCGGGGCCGGCGCGAGCCGTACCCCCCGGACGCCGATGGGGCCGTCCCGCGTTTGGCGGGGCGGCCCCGTTCGTTTCCGGGTAGTGATCGAGTCGTGGAGACGATGACGACAGTGGTGACGGGCTCCTCGGGGCTGCTCGGAACGGCGCTGGTGGGCGCGCTGCGCGCCGGCGGGCACGAGGTGCGCAGGCTCGTGCGGCGCGCGCCCGCGGGCCCCGACGAGCGCTTCTGGGACCCGGCGGGCGGCGTGCTCGACCCCGGGGCGCTCGAAGGCGCGGACGCCGTCGTCCACCTGGCCGGCGCCGGGATCGGCGACCGCCGGTGGTCCGAGGCGTACAAACGGGAGCTGGTGGACAGCCGCGTCAGCGGCACGCGCACCCTCGCCGAGGCGCTGGCCCGCACCAAGGGCGGGCCGCGGGTGCTGCTGTCCTCCTCCGCGGTCGGCTTCTACGGCGACACGGGCGATCGTGCGGTGGACGAGTCCGCACCGGCGGGCACGGGCTTCCTGGCCGACCTGGTGCGCGGCTGGGAGGGCGCCACCGCACCCGCGGGGGAGGCGGGCGTGCGGGTGACGCTGCTGCGCACGGGCGTCGTCCTCAGCGGCCGGGGCGGCGCGCTCGCCCGGATGCTGCCGATCTTCAAGATGGGCGCGGGCGCCGTGCTCGGCAGCGGCAGGCAGTACGTCTCGTGGATCTCGCTGCCCGACTGGGTGGACGCGGTCCGCTTCCTGCTCGCGCACGAACTGGCCGGGCCGGTGAACCTCACGGCTCCCGAGCCGGTGACCAACGCCGAATACACGGCCGCTCTCGCGAAGGCGCTGCGGCGCCCGACGATGCCGCTGCCCGCCCCGCGTCTCGCGCTGCGCCTGGCACTCGGGGAGTTCGCGGAGGAGGCCCTGCTCGCCGGCCAGCGGGTGCTCCCCCGGCGGCTGCTCGACGCGGGTCACCGGTTCGCCCATCCCACCATCGGCGAGGCGCTGGCCGCCGTACTCTAAAGAGTCATTCGATCCGGGAACAGGAGTGGTGGGCATGAGCCGCATCGGGCAGTCGCACATCGTCGCCATCGGAGGCGGATCATTCCGGCAGACGGAGCGCTACGGGTTCATCGAGCCGACCGCCCTGCTGCGTTACGTCCTCGACCTGACGGGTCAGGACCGCCCCAAGCTCGGCCTGCTCGCCACGGCCACGGGCGACGACGCCGACTGGCTGCTCAAGATGTACGGCGCGTTCGCCCGCTGGGACGTCGAGGTGAGCCACCTGACGGTCTTCCCGATGCCGAACGTCGAGGACCCCCGCGAGTGGATCCTGGAGCAGGACGCGATCTACGTGAGCGGCGGCAGCGTCGCCAACCTCGCGGCGCTGTGGCGGCTGCACGGCCTGGACGAGGCGTTCGCCGAGGCGTGGCGGGCGGGGATCGTGCTGTCCGGGCAGAGCGCCGGCGCGCTGTGCTGGCACGTGGGCGGCAACACCGACTCGTTCGGGCCGACGCTGCGGCCCTGGGCCGAGGGCCTGGGCCTGCTCCCCTACTCCTGCGGCGTCCACTACAACTCCGACCCGCAGCGGCGGGCGCTGCTGCACGAGTCTGTCGCGTCAGGCGAGCTGCCCGAGGGGTACGCCGCCGACGAGGGCGTCGCGCTCCACTACGTGGGCACGGAGTTCATCCAGGCCGTGACCACCGACCCCGAGGGATACGCCTACCGGATCGAGCGGGACGGGCCCGCCGTCAAGGAGCTGCGTATCGAGCCCCGGCTGCTGACCTCTACGCTGTGAACGTGAAGGGCGATGGGAACGTGAAGGGCGTGGCCATCGTCCGCCTGGGCGTCGACGTACCGTACGAGCAGGCGTGGACCCTGCAGCGGCGGCTGCACGCCCGGCGGGCGGCCGACGAGATCTCCGACCTGTGCCTCATGCTGGAGCACGCCCCCGTCTACACGGCGGGCAAGCGGACGCTGCCGCACGAGCGGCCGGTCGACGGCACACCGGTCATCGACGTCGACCGGGGCGGGAAGATCACCTGGCATGGTCCCGGGCAGCTCGTCTGCTACCCCATCATCCGCATCGGCGACGTGGTCTCCTACATCCGGTTGCTGGAAGAGGTCCTGATCCAGGTCTGCGCCGACTTCGGGCTGACCGCGCGGCGGGTCGAGGGCCGCGGCGGGGTCTGGGTGCCCGGCGACCCCGCGCACGGGCTGCCCGACCGCAGGCTCGGCACGATCGGCATCCGGGTCTCCGGCGGGGTCACCATGCACGGCTTCGCGCTCAACTGCGTCAACGACCTGAGCTGGTACACCCGCATCGCCGGTGACGACGCCGGGGTCACGTCGCTAGCGGCCGAGACCGGCCGGCGGATCATGGTCGACGAGGTCATCCCGTTCGCCGGCAAGCGCCTCGCCGAGGCTCTCGGCGAGGAGCCGTACGACCTGTACGAAGAGGATCTCGCCTGACGGCTACGCGCCGCGGCCCTTCCGGCGGATCTTGATCTGGCGCATGTCGGTCACCGCGAGCCGCAGGATCTCGTACGGGTGCCCGTGCGCGTCCAGCGCGGCCATCGCTGCCAGCGCGGCCTCGTCCTCGCCGTCGTCCGGCCCCGCGGGCACCTGGCAGCGGAAGGTGAAGGCCGACACGCTCGCGTCGTGGGTGAACGTGCCGCCCTCGGTGTAGGCCGCGCCGCCCGCCGCCGTCACGGCGGCCCGGCCGGCGTCGTCGAGGCCCTTGAACTTTCCCCTGATCGTCACCCTGAACACGGTCATCCCTCTCGTACGGCGTAGGTGCGGACGCGCTCGCCCAGGAGGCTCTCGGCGACGTCGAGCAACTCCAGCACGGCGGCCGCGATGGCGTCCGGGCTCTCCCCCGCCGTCGTACGCCGCCCGATCTCGGCGTACACCAGCGAGTGGAGGGAGCCGATGTGCCAGGCGACCACGCGCGGCAGCGGATCAGCGGCGTCGGCGCCGGTCTCCTCGGCCAGCGCGGCCGCCAGGGCGTCGGTCATCCGGCGGCCGAGGTCCTCCAGCCGGGCGGTCAGCGTGGGGGCGGCCCGCATCATCTCCAGCACGCGCCCGAATCCCGCGCTCAGCCCGACCGTGCGTTCACGCCCGTGTATCTCCCGGCGCAGGCGCTCCAGCACCGCGACGGCCGCCGACCGGCCCGGCGGCCGCTCCCGCACGATTTCGGCCAGCCTCCCGGGCGACGCCTCCTCGGGCGGGAGCACCAGGTCCTCCTTGGCCTGGAAGTAGTTGTAGACGGTGTTCACCGAGACCTCGGCGGCCTGCGCGACCTCGGCCATCGTGACGTTGTCGAAGCCGCGCTCCACGAACAGCCCGACCGCCACCTCGGCGATGCGCTGCCGGGTCTGCCGCTTCTTGCGCTCCCGCAGTCCCTCGGTCATTGCCGCACTCTACTGCAAAGTTGCAATCGATTGCAGTTTTTTCCTCTCGCCGGACGGGAGGGCCTCGGACATACTCACGGCATGAACCTCTCCCCCGGCGAGGTCCGTACCGATTTGCTCCCCCGTGACGTCAGGAGGCGGTTCCTCCGGCTCCAGGGCCGGCGGCTGGACAGGCCCGGCCCGGCGGCCGCCAGGCTGGCCGCCTTCGCCCTGTCGGCCGTCGTCCACGCGGTGACCGCCGCCATCCTGGCCGGCGGCGTCCTCATCGTCGTCAACTGGCACGGCAACGTGCTCGGCTGGCTGCTCGGCGGCGTCCTCGCCGCCATCGCGGTCGCGACCAGGCCCCGGACGGTCCGGCTCCCGGAGGGCGCCGAGGAGGTCACCAGGGCGCAGGCGCCCACCCTTTTCGAGGCCGCCGACCGGATCGCCGGGGCCGTCGGGGCCCCACCCCCGGCCGCGATCCATCTGCACGACCGGCTCTTCCGGTGCGCCCACCTGCGGGCAGGGGTACGGCGGCGGCCCGTGCTGCTCGTCGGCCTTCCGCTGCTGCTCACGCTGACGCCACGCGAGCGGGCGGGCATGCTCGGAGCGGAGCTCGCGCGCGACGTCAGCGGCGACCCCGGCCGCGGCCTGCTCGTCCCGTCCGCTCTCGCCACCACAGGAGAGTGGCGGCACGCCCTGATGGGCATGCGGGTGGACCGTTACCGCCACTTCGGCGACCCCTATCTGGACCAGCACGGCATCGTTCCGGGAGGCAGGATGGCGTCGCAGGCGATCGGCAAGGTCACCGGCTGGATTCTGGTGTGGCCGCTGTTCCTCGCCGAGCTCGCGCTGCGGCGGCTCGTCTCCGCCCAGTCGCAGCACGCCGTCTGCTACGCCGACCAGGTCGCGGCCCGCGCCGTCTCGTCGCGGGCCGTCGCCGAGTATCTCGACGCGCTCACCATGGCGGAAAGCCGCCTCACCCCCGTCATGGCCGCGGCCAGGCGCGGGGAGACGGCCGAGGAGATCCGCCGTGCCGTGCTCTCCAGGGACGCCGGCCCCGGCCTGGTGGCCGCGCGCCGGGAGGACTCCCTCGCCGGGCTGGCCGCCTGGCCGGCGGAGCCGCCGACGGCGCTGCGGGCCGTCCTCCTCGAATCGGCCGACGTCGACGAGGGCTCGGCCGGCCTCGGCTCCGGCGAGTCCGACCGAATCGACGCCGAGCTGTCGGGCCACCTCGCGCGGACGGTCCGGGAGCTGTCCCGGATCACCTGAAGGCAGGTAATAAGCTGGGATCGTGAACGAGCGTTCCGACAGGCACGCAGGCCCGCGTACGGCGCAGGGCCGCGTGCTCCCGCTCGGACCCCGGGCCCGCGGACCGCTGCCGCGGAGTGCTGCGAAGGAAGTCGCATGACCGTCGCTCCTGAAGGCCGAAAGCTCCTCCGCCTGGAGGTGCGCAACAGCCAGACCCCTATCGAGAAGAAGCCGCCGTGGATCAAGACCCGGCTGCGCAACGGCCCCAACTTCAACGAGATCAAGTCGTTGGTCAAGGGCGCGGGGCTGCACACCGTGTGCCAGGAGGCGGGCTGTCCCAACATCTCCGAATGCTGGGAGGACCGCGAGGCCACCTTCCTCATCGGCGGCGACCAGTGCACCCGGCGCTGCGACTTCTGCCAGATCGACACGGGCAAGCCGGCCGAGTACGACAGGGACGAGCCGCGCCGCGTCGCCGAGTCGGTGCGCCAGATGGGCCTGCGCTACGCCACGGTGACCGGCGTCGCCCGTGACGACCTGCCCGACGGCGGCTCCTGGCTGTACGCCGAGACCGCCCGGCAGATCCACGAGACGGTGCCCGGCTGCGGCGTCGAGCTGCTGGTGCCGGACTTCAACGGCGACCGCGGCCAGCTCGAGGAGGTCTTCTCCAGCAGGCCGGAGGTCTTCGCGCACAACATCGAGACCGTGCCCCGGATCTTCAAGCGGATCCGGCCCGCGTTCCGCTACGAGCGCTCGCTGCAGGTCATCGGCATGGCCCGCGAGGCGGGGCTGGTCACCAAGTCCAACCTCATCCTCGGCATGGGCGAGGAGCGCGAGGAGATCACCCAGGCGCTGCGCGACCTGCACGAGGCCGGATGCGACCTGGTGACCATCACGCAGTACCTGCGCCCCACCCCGCGCCACCACCCGGTGGACCGCTGGGTCAAGCCCGAGGAGTTCGTGGAGCTCCAGCAGGAGGCCGAGGAGATCGGCTTCGCCGGCGTCATGTCCGGGCCGCTGGTCCGCTCGTCCTACCGGGCCGGCCGCCTGTACCAGCAGGCGATCGCCGCCCGCGTTGGCGAGTCTCGTTTTCATTAAGTCAGCTCGGCGTTTGTATCCTTCAGACCATGGCGAAAGACGCAGCGGCTCCGGGTCGCCTCAAGCAACTCCGGATGGTCGCACAGATCATTCAGCAGGCGAACCCCAAGGGGATGCCGATCGTCTACGCGTCGGCTCTGGGCACCCTCGTCCTGTTCGTCGTCATCGGCGTGATCGTCAACTGGACGTGGATCGTTTTCGGCGTCTTCGCCGCCGTACTGGTGGGGATGGTCGTCTTCAGCCGCCTCGCCCAGAGGGCGCAGTACTCGATGCTCCACGGCCAGCCGGGGGCGACGTACGCGATCCTGCAGAGCCTGCGCGGCACCTGGTACGTCGAGGAGAAGCCGGTCGCGGTCAACCGCGACCAGGACCTCGTCTTCCGGGTCGTCGGATATCCGGGGGTCATCCTGGTCTCCGAGGGCCCGCCGAACCGGGTGCAGCGCATGCTCGTCGCGGAGAAGAAGCGCGTGCAGCGGGTCGCGGTCGATGTCCCCGTCTACGACGTCCAGTGCGGTGACGCGGAGGGCCAGATCCCGCTGGCCAAGCTCCAGCGGCACATGATGAAGCTGCCCCGCAACCTGAAGAAGGGCGCGGTGTCCGAGGTCAACAACCGAATGCGCGCGCTCACGCCGGCCATCCCGATGCCGAAGGGCCCCATCCCCAAGGGCGCCCGGATGCCGCGCGGCCCCAAGATGCGCTGACCCGTCCGGAAGACGACAGGGTGGATGTCGGAAGGCGGCCGGTCTCCCGGTCGCAGACCTCGCGGGCCAACCGCGGCTGGTGGGACGGCGCGGCCGACGAATACCAGGCCGAGCACGGCGGTTTCCTGCGCGACGACGGCTTCGTGTGGTGCCCCGAGGGCCTGGACGAGGCCGAGGCCCGGCTGCTCGGCGACGTGGCGGGGCGCCGGATCCTGGAGATCGGGTGCGGCGCCGGCCAGTGCGGCCGGTGGCTGCTGGGACAGGGCGCGGCGGTCGTCGGCGTCGACCTGTCCTACCGGCAGTTGCAGCACTCCCGGCGGATCGACATGTCCGCCGGGGCGAGTCTGCCGGTCGTCCAGGCCGACGCCGAGACGCTGCCGTTCGCGGACCAGTCGTTCGACCTCGCGTGCTCGGCCTACGGGGCGCTGCCGTTCGTCGCGGACGCCGGGGCGGTGCTGGCCGAGGTGCGCCGGGTGCTTCGGCCGGGCGGCCGCTTCGTGTTCTCCGTCAGCCACCCCGTGCGGTGGGCCTTCCCCGACGATCCGGGTCCGCGCGGCCTGACCGCCGACCGGCCCTACTTCGACCGGTCGCCGTACGTCGAGTTCGGCGAGGACGGCGAGCCGTCGTACGTGGAGCACCACCGGACGATGGGCGACTGGGTGGGCCTTGTCGCCGCCTCCGGCCTCGTCCTGACCGGCCTGACCGAGCCCGAGTGGCCGCCGGGCCACGACCGCGCGTGGGGCGGCTGGAGTCCGCTGCGCGGCCGCCTGCTCCCCGGTACGGCGATCTTCCAGTGCGTCAGGAGCTGAACGCGGCCGGTTGACCCCGGCTAGAGGTTGACGACGACCGTGCCGCTCGCGCGGTCGTGCAGGCCGCGCCGGTCGCGGTCCCAGATGAGCGCGGGCACGGCGAGGCACAGCAGCAGCGTGCGCACCAGCACGCCGGGGAAGGACGGCCGCCCGCCGTCGAGCCGGGCCACGCGGATGCCGAACAGGCGCATCCCCAGCGTCATGCCGATCGTGCCGACCAGCAGGACGTACTCCGCGGCGAAGACCGCGAGGCCGACCGCCCCGACGTCGTTGCCCTGGACGCGCAGCAGGCCTCCGGCGATGGCCCAGGTGCACAGCAGCCAGTCGACGAGGACGGCGCCGATCCTGCGCCCCCACCCCGCGGCCGCCCCGGGTCCCTGCTCGGGCAGGCCGAGGCGCTGCCCCGGATAGCCCAGGTCCACCCCGGCGGCCCGCGGGCCCCCCATCCAGGTCTGCGTCCAACGCGGCTGCCGGTCACTCATGGTTTCCCAGCGTATCGGGGAGGGTCGCCGGTCTGGCGTCCGGCCGCGAAGCCGTACATCATGAGCGGGCTTATCGCATTAAATCCCGGTATCGTGAATCGTTTCCGACCTGAGCGCTTTGGAGGGAACCGTGCGGCCGGCGGACCCCGATGACATCGACGCGCGCTTCGAGGCGCTGGTCGCACAGTTCGACGAGGACGAGATCCGGAGGATGACCGCGGCGGCCGAGTCGGCGTCGCCATCACCGGGACGGCGGCGCCGCCCGGCCGTGCTGGTGGTGATCGCGGGCCTGGTCGTGCTCGTGGGGCTCGTCGTCGCCCTGCGGCCCGACGTCCTGGAGAGGCTCGGCATCGTCCGCCCGGCCGCCGGGGGCGAGGACCTGATGATCTCCGGCCCGGTGGTCGCCCGGCCCGGGCCCGTGCTGACGCCGATCCCCGACGGCGAGGAGGGCCTGTTCGACCACGGCCCCGTCCCGCCGCCGTCCGCCGGTCCGTTCGCCGGCACCCCGGCCGTCGATTACGCCGACGGGGAGCAGGGGCTCGCCATGCCCGCGGCACGCGCGCTCGGCGGGCTCACCGAGAAGGAGGTCGGCCAGGCCCTGCGGCGCGTACGGCTGCTGCTGTCGGCCGCGCACCTCGACCCGGCCACCGTGCGGGGCGAGCGCCCGGAGGAGTTCGCCCGCCTGCTGCATCCCCGGCAGCGTGAGGCGTTCCTGCGCCACCTGGACGACAGCGGCCCCTCGGGCACGCGGTCGTGGCTGTTCAGCCTCGCCCCGGACGCGGCCGAGCCGGTCGGGCACGTCGTGAAGGTCTCCGGCGAGACGGCGATCTCAGAAAGGGCCGGCGGAGGCGTCACCATCGAGACGGACTATCTGTTCGTCCACCCGGTCAGCCGTCCCGGCGCGCCCCTGGTCGTGACGAGGGTCGTCGAGCGCCACAGGAGCGAGTTCTCCGCGTACCGGGAGAACGGGAAGCTCGTCGTCTGGCTGACCACGGACAAATCCGCCCTCTTCGGGGCGAATTGCGCTTCAAGCGACGGATTCGTCCATCCGCGATTCCCCGGCGACCCGCAGGGAGCGCGACCCTCCGGCGAGCCCGTCGATCCCTACGACCGCGCCTCCGGCGTTTCCGGCGGGCCGCGCTGCCCGGCCGCGTTGGGCACCTGACCTGCGAGAAGGCCGTACGATGGAGCCGGGGAACGGCGGGCCGACGTTATCGCCGCGACCGCCCGGGTAGCGCTTTCCCTTAACACGCGCGAAACAATCGAGACATGGGGCGGAAACGGCATCGGCCTATTTTCGGGTTGCTAGCCCATGCCCCTGGGAGGTTCGAGAGTGTTCAACTCCGCCGATGACGTCCTCAAGTTCATCCGGGACGAGGGTGTGCAGTTCGTTGACGTCAGGTTCACGGACCTGCCGGGGACGACGCACCACTTCACCTTCCCGTCCGAGAACTTCGGGCCGAACGTCTTCACCGACGGCCTCATGTTCGACGGCTCGTCGATTCGCGGGTTCCAGGCCATCCACGAGTCGGACATGCTCCTGCTGCCCGACCCGTCCACGGCCGTGCTCGACCCGTTCCGTCAGCACAAGACGCTGAACATCAACTTCTTCGTGCACGACCCGCTGACCGGCGAGGCCTACAGCCGCGACCCGCGCAACGTCGCGCGCAAGGCCGAGGAGTACCTCAAGGGCACCGGCATCGCGGACACCGTGTACTTCGGCCCCGAGGCCGAGTTCTACATCTTCGACGACGTCCGCTTCGAGACGAGGCAGAACGCCGGCTACTACTACATCGACTCCATCGAGGGCGCCTGGAACACCGGCAAGGCCTCCGAGGGCGGCAACCTGGGTTACAAGCCCCGCTACAAGGGCGGCTACTTCCCGGTCCCGCCGATGGACCACTTCACCGACCTGCGCTCGCAGATGGTGCGCAACCTCATCGAGGCCGGCATCGAGACCGAGATGCAGCACCACGAGGTGGGCACCGCCGGCCAGGCCGAGATCGACTTCAGGTTCGGCACGCTGCTCGAGACGGCCGACAAGCTGATGCTGTACAAGTACATCATCAAGAGCACGGCCATCCAGGCGGGCCGTACGGTCACGTTCATGCCCAAGCCGATCTTCGGTGACAACGGCTCCGGCATGCACTGCCACCAGTCCCTCTGGAAGGACGGCGAGCCGCTGTTCTACGACGAGGTCGGCTACGCCGGTCTGTCGGACACCGCGCGCTACTACATCGGCGGCCTGCTCAAGCACGCCCCGTCGCTGCTGGCCTTCACCAACCCGACGGTGAACTCCTACCACCGCCTGGTGCCCGGCTACGAGGCCCCGGTCAACCTGGTCTACTCCCAGCGTAACCGCTCGGCCTGCGTCCGGATCCCGATCACCGGCTCGAACCCGAAGGCCAAGCGCATCGAGTTCCGCGTGCCGGACCCGTCCTGCAACCCGTACTTCGCCTTCGCCGCCATGCTCATGGCCGGCATCGACGGCATCCGCAACAAGATCGAGCCGCCGGAGCCGGTCGACAAGGACCTGTACGAGCTGCCGCCGGAGGAGGCCCGCAACATCCCGCAGGTGCCGGGCTCGCTGGAGAAGGTCCTCGACGCGCTCGAGGCCGACCACGACTACCTGCTCGAGGGCGGCGTGTTCACGCCGGACCTGATCGAGACCTGGATCTCCTACAAGCGCGAGAACGAGGTCGACCCGATCCGTCTCCGCCCGCACCCGCACGAGTTCGAGCTCTACTACGACGTGTGACCGACGGCCGCGCGACGACGTGCATGGTCATCGCGCGCTGTGAGGTAGTGCCGCAAGTCGTGGAGCCGGAAGCCCGTGGCAAGGTCCTGCACCTTGCCGCGGGCTTTCCGCATTGCGCGCTCAAGCTTCCAGGGGCCGACCTGCGCCCCGTTGTCGTCGGTCAGAAGCGTTTCGCCGCTGTGGGCCGGCCTTCATGCCGCGATTACGAGCGCGAGCGAGGCGGGGATAGGCACGGGCGTGCGAGACGTCTCGGTCTTGAGGACCTCTGCGGGGTACTGCACGGTCGGGTGAACGATCCCCGCATGAAGTCGACGGACGGAGCTGACGCGCTTGGACGCGCAACTCGAGCGCTGGCAAAACGTCCTTGGTGACCGCGGCTACGATCACGACAAGTACCGCAGGCTCCTCTGGGCCCTGGGCGTCCGCCCGCAGATCGCCCGACGCGGCACCGAGCACGGCCCCGGCCTGGGCAAACAACGCTGGGTCGTAGAACAGGCCATCGCGCTGCTGCACGGCTTCCTCAGGCTGCGCATCCGCTGGGAAGTCCGCGAGGACATCCACCGCGCCTTCCTCAGCATCGGCTGCGCCCTGATCTGCCGGCGCCGCTTCAACTCATTGCGTTAGGAGCTCTTGGAGCGGTGCGCATGCCGGCTGAAAGCGCTCTGCAAGGAGCCGGGCCTACAACTGGTCCTGGGAAGGCCGATCGGGCGGGAATATCCGCCACCGCTTCCCGGCGAAGCATCAATCGTGAAAGGAAGCGGAACAATGAGGGAAATGACGCGCAAGACCCGCCTGAGCCTGGCCTTCGCCTCGATCGCCGTGGCCTCCGCGGCCGTCATCCCGGCCGTCGCCACGACGGCGAGCGCCGCCCCCGTCGCGGCCCCCGTTCCGAGCCCCTTCAAGACCAGGACCTACCCCACGATCAATCCCAAGCCCATCCCCACCTCGAACCCCGCACCGCTGTCCGCCCACTGGGGCTACTTCACCAAGAACATGTGCTACAAGGACGCCCCCGGCTTCGCCCGAACCGCGTTGCGAGGAGCCGGGTACAAGGTCGTCAACAACCCGCCCAACGCCGTCCTCGGCTCCAACGGCACCACCATCGTCGAGGTCGCCTTCGCCCCGGCTCAGACCTCCTACAACCCCCGCGACTTCTCCACGATCCACTTCAATGTGACCGCGATTTCCAGCGATGGCAACAACGCGGAATACGCCCGCAACCGCGTCCGCGAGTCCATCGTCAAGCAGACCTACCTCGACTACTGCTGATCCGGCGTGACTCATCCGCATGGCCCTACGCCGAGGAACTGCCTCGGGAGTACGAGGGATCCTCGATCCCGGCTTCTGCCAGGCCGCGTGCGCGTATGGGTGGGGCTGCGCCCGCCCGGCGGGCCACGGCGGCGGCCACGCCTTCAGCGTCGAGCTGCTCGGCCGGTGACCCCTCCGCGCGGCCAAGCCCTCGGCCGGTCAGGGGCGGGATGACTTGCGTTGCGCCCCGGTCAGGCCGCGGGCCTTCAGCGAGCGCAGGAACGCCGTCCAGAACGCGCCGTCTTCGCTGTCGCCGACGGCGAAGCCGAGGATCTCCCGCCGGCGCTTCCGCGGCCGGCTGAGAGCACGCCGGACTGCCGGCGCGGACGGGGCTTCCACTACCCGTCGGCAGATCGCGAGCACGACGCGCCGTACTCGCTGGGACCCGAGGCCTCGCACACCACCGTGCCATCGACCTTGATGCGGCCGATCACTTCGCCTTTCACATCGTCGCTGAACACGGTCAGACCCAGTCCCGGCAAGGGGCCGTCGACCCCTACCGTCGCGCTGAACGGGAACCGGACACTGCAAGTCCGCCAACCCCCGGACGTGGCGCCGGCCGCGGGGCTGTAGATCACCGCACCCAGCGGCGAAGCCCCGTTCCGGCTGTCGGCCTCGAACACCAACGTATGCTCGGCCTTTGCCCCCTCGGTGGCGGCCGGGGTCGCGGCAGGGCAGGTGGGTTGTTCGTGAGGGATGGCGCCCTGCGCGCCGATGCCTCCGATGCCGAACATCCAGGCGACCAACCCCAGGAGGGAACAGCCGGCGAGTCCGAGCGCGACGAATGCGACCACGACAAGTGCGCCCCCCAGGCCCTCGGTCTTGTGCGGCGGAGTGGGGTGGTGGGGTCGCTGCCCGAAAGGGCCCTGCTGGTACGCCATCGCTCGGCTCCGGGAGGATCGGCTTCTGCGCTTCACCACCGATGCTCATCGCGGAACGGCTTCAGTCCAGAGCGAGAGACGCAATCGTTAGCCGGGAGTTCCGACGGAAGGCCATCGGCCCGCCCTCTCGCGAGGGCACGGCCGATGGCCGCCCGCGTGGAGAACTTTCAGGAAGTCGCGGGCGCCGTTCCGGACCCGGTGACGGCGGGCGGGATGTTGTGGTTGAGCCGGAAGATGTTCCGGGGGTCGTAGACGGCCTTGATCTCGGTCAGGCGCTGGTAATCCTTGGGGTTGTACGCGGAGGCCACGTCCTTGGCGTCGTTCTCGCCGTTCATGAAGTTCAGCGCGCGGCCGCCGGTGGTCCACGGCGCGATCGCCGCGAACACGCGCTCGTGTGCGGGCCGGATGTCGGTGATCTCGGCACGCTCCAGCCGGGAGACCACATTGAGCGCGTAACGCGCGTCGCGGTGGCCGACGGCGTTCGGGACGGCGGCGGGGTGGGCGAGCCTCCCGCCGAGGTGGCGCAGCTCGACGACGTGCGGCACCGGCGCGTGGGGGCCGACGTGCTCGAGCAGGGCGCGCACCGTGGCGGAGTCGAACTCGCGCAACAGCGCGGTGCCGGACTCGAAGGTCCCCGGGAAGGGCGGGTCGTTGTGGATGGACCCGCCCTCGGCGAAAGGCAGCTCGGCGACGGTGTCGATGAACGGATTGAGCGCCCGCAGCGGCGCCACGAGGCCCTCGCCCGCCCCGAGGGTGTCCGCGGCGTAGGCGATGCGGATGTGGACGACGTAGCGGCCGCGCAACGGCTCCGGGAGCGCCGGGACCTCGGGGAAGGAGATCAACGCGAGCGAGGAGGTCATCTCGTCGGGCACGGTGGTCGTCCACCGCGTGTAGGCGTCGAGGACCTCGGCGGCCGACCCGGCGTCGAAGAACAGTCCGCCTCCGTAGATCGTCGTGATCGGCATGAGGTCGACCTCGATGCCGGTCACCACGCCGAAGTTGTCCCGGCCGCCGCGCAACGCCCAGAACAGGTCCGGGTCGGAGGTCTCGGTGACGTGCCGCAGCCTGCCGTCCGCCGTGACGACGTCGATGCTGCGCACATGGTCGGCGGCGTACCCGTACCGCCGCGACAGCAGGCCCAGGCCGCCGCCGAGGGTGTAGGAGACCACGCCGACGCCCGGGGCCGAGCCCGACAGCGGGGCCAGCCCTGCCGCCGCCGCCTCGCGGATCACCTGGTCCCACTTCACTCCGGCGCCCACCCACACGGTGCCCGCCTCGGCATTCAGCCGGATATCCGTCATCCGGGAGGTGTTGATCAGCACTCCGCCCTCGGCGGCGACGGCGGAAAGCGCGTGCCCGGTGCCTTGCACGGCCACCGGGAGTCCGTAGCCGTTCGCGAACGCCACCGCCGCCTCCACGTCGGCGGGCTCGACCGCGCTGACTATCACGTCGGGCCGGTGCCAGCGGGTGGTCTGGTGCCCGGCGCGCTCGGCGTCGTACTGCTCGTCGTCAGGAGTGAGCACCAGGCCCTTCACCTGCTTGGCTAAAGCGTCGACCGCCGCGGCGTCGACGCCGGCGACCTTGTTTCCTTCGGGGTCGAAACGGCTCATCGAAATTCCTGCCTCTGCCGATGTTCGGGATGCGCCACCAAATCGGGGCGTGCGACAACACGCGACGGCTCGCGCGGTCGTGTCACGGTTGTCAGGATTGGCAAAACTACTGTTTACTAGGAGTAGTATATTGTCAAGCAGCCTGACGAAACGGGCTACGCCAGAAAGGTCGCCCGGAATGACGCCATCCGGGGAGCGCGGCGAGGCGGGCGCGGGTCAGGCGCCGCTTCCCGCTCTGCTCACGCAGGCCAAGAACATCACGATCGAGTTGCTCCACCGGCGGCTCGGCGAGGACGGATTCGAGGGAATCCGATATCGGCACGGCTCCGTCTTCCGGTTCATCGACGAGGAGGGGTCGCGGCTGACCGTGCTGGCCGACCGGGCCGGGCTCACCAAGCAGGCCATCGCCGAACTGGTCGACGAACTCGAGCGGCTCGGCTACGTCGAGCGGGCGACCGACCCGAAGGACCGCCGGGCGAAGATCATCCGACTGACCGAACGGGGCCTCGCGGGCCAGGCGGCCGCCGCGCGAATCCTCGTGGACATCGAACGGCGGTGGGCGCTGCACCTCGGTCAGGACCGGATCGCCATGCTGCGCCGGACAATGGAGGAAATCATCGCCCTGCAGAGTGAATAGAAGTCCGCCGCGGGCGCATTCCCCCGCGACACCGGAACCCGCTCGTCAGACGGTGCGGCCACGCTGTTTACGGCACGCGCGCTCCGAGTATTCGCCTCCGCCTCGGAAGGGGAGCCAAGTCCGGGCCAAGCCCACGGCAAGCGAGATGGGCGACGGTAGTGAATGTGTATCTCCGAGCCGGCTGCGATCCGCGGCGCGGCATACGCAGCGTGTCGTGACCTGACATCTGTACCGGGGGTACGCGAAGGGCGCCTTTCCGCACAGCGAGTGGACTTCTGCAGGAGGAGACTCCAGAAATGCCAACGTTATGCAAGCCGTCGGTGCGCGTGCCGGAGTATGTCATCACGCTGGACGACACGCTGAAATTCGCTGAGAAGGCACACGCCGGAAAGCCGCAGCTTCCATTGGCGCTCCGACTGATCAGGAATACGGGCGTGCAGAAGCGGCATATAGTGCAGCCCATCGAGGAGACGCTGCGCCATCCCGGCTTCGAGGAGCGTAACCGCATCTTCGAGTCGGAGTCGAAGAAGAGGTGTCCTGTGGTCATCGAGGAGGCTCTGGCGAACGCCTCGCTGACGGCGCAGGACATCGACGCGATCATCTTCGTGTCGTGCACCGGGTTCACGATGCCGTCGCAGACCGCATGGCTGATCAACAACCTGGGATTCCGGTACAACACCCGGCAGATCCCCATCGCGCAGCTGGGCTGCGCGGCCGGCGGCGCGGCGATCAACCGCGCCCACGACTTCTGCAAGGCCTATCCGGACAGCAACGTCCTCATCGTCTCCTGCGAGCTGTGCTCGCTCTGCTACCAGCCCGAGGACGACGGCGTCGGGTCCCTGCTGTCCGACGGGCTGTTCGGCGACGCGGTCGCGGCCGCCGTGGTGCGAGGGAACGGCGGACACGGTGTCGCGCTGGAGCGCAACGCCGCCTACATCATCCCGGACACCGAGAACTGGATCTCCTACGCCGTGCGCTCCACCGGCTTCCACTTCCAGCTGGACCGCCGGGTGCCCGGGACGATGAAGCCGCTCGCCCCGGTGCTGCGCGAACTCGCCCTCGACCACGGCTGGGACGTCGGCGACCTCGACTTCTACGTCATCCACGCGGGCGGCCCGCGGATCCTGGCCGACCTGAGCAAGTACCTCGGCGTCGACCACAGCATGTTCCGCCACAGCTGGGCGACGCTCACCGAGTACGGCAACATCGCCAGCGCGGTGGTGCTCGACGCGCTGCGCAGGCTGTTCGAGGAAGGCACGATGAGGCCCGGCGCCACCGGTGTGATCGCCGGTTTCGGGCCGGGCATCACCGCGGAGATGTCGGTAGGCAGTTGGTCGCTGGACGCGCCGGCGAGCGTGGAGCGGATCTCCACGGCCGTGTCCGCGTCCCGCTGAGGGCCGGCCGCCGGAACATCGGCGCGCGGTCGCGTGCCGCCTACACACTGGACTCAGGAGGCAGCGTGAGCAACGACCAACCGAGACCGGACCGGATCATGGAGATCGCCAACGGCTACTGGGCCACCGGCGTCCTCGGTTCTGCGGCGAAGTACGCACTGTTCACCCACCTCGACGCGGGCGTCGACACCGCGGATCGGCTGGCCGCCGAGGCCGGGATCTCGGAGCGGGGCGCGCAGACTCTGCTCGACGGGCTCGTCGGCTTGGGCCTGGTCGAGCTGCACGGTGCGAGCTACCGCAACACCCCCGAGGCGGCCGCGTTCCTCGTCGAGGGCAGGCCCGCCAGCTTGAGCGGCTACGCCCAGCTCAAGCTGGGTCAGATGGGCAAGATGGGAAGCCTGCTCGAGGTGTTCCGCACCGGAGGACCGGTGGACGCCATGACCGAGGTGGCCGACAACCCGCACTGGGAGGACGTGGTCCCCGCCATCGCCGCGCAGTCGGTCCCGGTGGCGACGGTCGCCGCCGGCCTGCTGGGGCTGGCGGAGGCCGGGGAGATCTCGATCCTCGACCTCGGCGGCGGCTCGGGCATCTTCTCGGCCATCTGGCTCGGGCTCAACCCGGCCGCCCGCTCGACCCAGCTCGACTGGGCGCCGATCAACGCGATCGCCCGCAGGCTGCTGAAGGAGCGGCACCTGGCCGACCGGTTCACCTGCATCGACGGAGACTTCCACACCGTGGAGTTCGGCGCCGCCGCCTACGACATCGCGGTGTACTCCCACGTCGCGCACCAGGAAGGGCCGGAGGACAACATCGCGATCTTCGCGAAGGTCAGGGCAGCCCTCAAGCCCGGGGGCACGCTGGTCGTCTGCGACTACGTCGTCGACGACGACCGCGGCGGCCCGTTCTTCCCGCTCCTGTTCGCCTCGGAGATGCTGCTCAAGAGCAAGAAGGGCGGGACCTGGCGGCAGGCCGACTACCGGGCCTGGCTCACGGAGGCGGGCTTCGACGACGTCTCGTTCCATTCGACGCAGTCGCCCACCACGTTGGTCTTCGCACGGTGAACCCGGCGGAGCGGGCATCGCGCTGTTCGCCGTGAGGCCCCGTCGTCGCACGCTTTTCCGAGAAGTCCGACAGCGCCGGCGGGCCGCCGCGTGACTGGTATCCCCGAGCAGGTGCCAATGGGTGAGCGTATGGAGTTTCGGGTGCTGGGTTCGCTGTCCATCCATCGAGACGGCGAAGACCTGATGCACATCACCGGGAAGCCCCGGCAGGTGCTTGCCTTGTTGCTGCTCAACCAACCGCACCGGGTGCCGGCGAGCTCGCTGATCAGCGAATTGTGGGATGACACCCCGCCACGGCGCGCCGCGACCACGCTGCAGACCCACATCCTCAACCTGCGTACGGAATTCGCTCGCAGACTCGGCGTATCCCGCGACCTGATCGCGCGGGAGCTGCTGCAGACCCGGGACGGCGGCTACCGGGTCGACGTCGGCGACGCCTCCTTCGACCTGCCCGAGTTCCACCGGCTGCGGGCCTTGGGGCAGACACTGCTGAACACCGGGGACGCCCTCGGCGCGAGCCGGGTGCTGAGCGAGGCACTCGGCTTGTGGCGGGGCCCGGCGCTGCTGGACGTCGACCACGGCAGGCTGCTCCGGGCCGCGGTCGCCGAACTCGACCAGTCCAGGCTGGACACGCTGGTCCTGTTCTTCGGTACGCAGCTGCAGATGGGCAGGCACCGCGAGATGCTGAGCGAGCTGGCCAGGCTCGTCGTCCGGCATCCGCACCACGAAGAGCTGCACACCCAGTTCATGATCGCCCTGTACCGGTCGGGATACCGGACCCAGGCCCTCGAGGTGTTCGACCGGCTCCGGCGGAACGTACAGGACGAACTCGGCATAGCGCCTTCCGACCGGATCTCCCGCCTGTGGCACGTCATGCGGGTCGCCGACACCGCGGCCGTCGACGCCTTAGGCGGCTACGACAGCGCCAAAGCCGGGTAGCGGCGGGCCTGCGCTATGAGCACAGCACCGGAAGCTCGCTGGGCAGCGGCCGCACCGGCATCTCATCCAGCTCCGGGTCGGAGGTGAGGACCGCTTGGTAGTACCTGTGCAACCTGGGGGACGGTTCCAGGCCGAACCTGCCGACCATGTCCTTGCGCAGCCGATGGAACGCCTCCAGCGCGCGGGCGCGGTAACCGGAGCGGTAGAGCGCGACCATGAACTGCGCGTGCAGGTCCTCGTTGAACCTGTCGTGCGACACCAGGCTCGCCAGCTCGCCCAGGATCTCCCGGTGCCTGCCGAACCTCAGCTCCAGCTCGATGCGGTGGTTCAGCATGGTCGCCCTCGACTGTTCGAGCCCGGCCACCTCGGCCCGGATGCTCGGCCCCGGCTCGACGCCCGCCAGCGCGGGGCCGCTCCACAGCAACAGCGCCGCGCGGAAGTCCCGAGCGGCCTTGATCAGGTCGCCCTCGGCCATGGCGGCCATTCCCGACTGCTCCCGTCGGCGGAAGGCCTGCAGGTCGAACCAGGCCGGTTCGGCGACGAACTCGTAGCCGTTGCGCACCCTGCGCAAGATCTCGCTGCCGACCGCGTCCATGCCGAGGCCGGCGGCCTCGGCGAATCTCTTGCGCAGTTCGAAGACGTAGATCTGCACAGCGGCACGCGCCGTTTTCGGCGCGGGCCCGTCCCATAGCTCGTCTATCAACGCGGCCGTGGGCACGACCCGCGAGTGGTTGAGCAGGAGCAGAGCGAGAATCTGCCGCGGTCTCCGCGCAACCGGCGCCATCTCACCGCCAGCGCAGAAAATCCGCAACGGCCCAAGAAGGTGAATCCGGATGTCGATTCTCCTCTCCAAGATGCGCATGGTCAGGTCACGGACACGTTCTCCTGCCGCCTTGGCACTGCCACAGCCACCAGATCATGCGCGACGGTCGAGTCAATTGTCAACAAACACGATAGTTTGTCAGATTTTTCAGTGGTATTTCGGGTAACGGTCCCATTTTGGTAGTGGTTCGAACTGGCCGCAAATGGTCGCGGCATCACGTCGTCGAGCCGCCGATATCGGCCGACCTGCGGCGGCACACGGCCGGCCACCGTGTTTCGGCGGCGGCCGCCAAGTCGGCGCCAACTCGCGGAACAGTCCCGGCCAAGTCCCGTGGCCGATGCTGAAGCGTGGGTAGCGGTGACCGCCCGGGTCCCGCTGGATCGTGGCGACGCGGAGCGGTGCCCCCCAGTGCTCCCATCGGCGTGGCAGCGGGTTCGCGTCATGTGCCGCTGAGGTGGAACCGAATCGAAGGGATCAGTGCATGACCGCAGAAGCCACGCTCGCGCGATTCCGTGAATACATGGTCGGACCCGCGCGGTTCATGAACCTGCTGTCCTGTTTCGAACTGGGCATCATCGACGCGCTCCGGGCCAACCCCGGCATGACCGCGGCCGAGCTCGGCGCCACGGTCGGGGCCAAGCCCGCGGCCGTGGAGCAGCTGCTGTTCCTGCTTGTCAAGGAGGGGTTCGTCGCCCACGACGAGGCGTCCGGCGCCTACAGCCTCGACGCGCTCGCCGAGGTGGACGACATCGACCTCAAGCGACCGCTCGACTTCATGGACAAGATCAAGGTCACCACGCTCCGGCAGCTGTTCTACCTCACCGAGAGCGTACGGACCGGCACACTCGTGGGCCTGCGCGAGCTCTACGGGTTCGACGGGGACCTGTACGAGGCCATGACCGTGCACGCGGACCTGCGGGAATCCTGGTCGAGGCTGATGGACTCGGTCACCGCCCGCATCGACCCCTGGTTCTTCGAGAACGTGGACATCCCCCCGGGTTCGCGGGTCCTCGACCTGGCGGGCAACACCGGCCTCGGCGCGATCCACACCCTCAAGATGAAGCCGTCGCCGGGGCTGCGGGTGACGACGTTCGACCTGCCCGGCCGGGAAGAGGCGTGCCTGAAGAACTTCCGGGAGCACGGGGTGGCCGATCAGTGCTCGTTCATCGGCGGTGACGTCTTCGTGGAGGTTCCCAAGGGCTTCGACGTCGTGCTGATCAAACACTTCCTCAACATGTTCGACAAGAGCGAGGTGTTCAAGATCCTCAATGGTGTCCGGGACTCGCTGGAGGTCGGCGGCCTGGTCCACATCCTGGTGCCGATCTACACCGAGGACATCAAGGAGTCCTGCACCGTCGACTACTACCCGAGCTTCTTCCTCGGCTGCGCCACCGGCCAGGGCGGGCCGCAGAAGCTGTCGACGTTCCGGAACTGGCTGGAAGAGTGCGGATTCACCGTCACGAAGGCGATCGCCCAGCATCCTTCCGAACTGCCCCCGGACGCCCTCCCCCTGCAGGCCATTTTGAGCGCGACGAAGAGCGCGTGACCGGCCGGCGTGGAACCGGCCTCACGCAGGGACAGCGAATCCACCCCGTACCCCTCGTTCACAAGCAGCACGACTGGGAGGAAGCAGCACATGACCGCAGAAGCCACGCTCGCGCGATTCCGTGAATACATGGTCGGACCCGCGCGGTTCATGAACCTGCTGTCCTGTTTCGAACTGGGCATCATCGACGCGCTCCGGGCCAACCCCGGCATGACCGCGGCCGAGCTCGGCGCCACGGTCGGGGCCAAGCCCGCGGCCGTGGAGCAGCTGCTGTTCCTGCTCATCAAGGAGGGGTTCGTCGCCCACGACGAGGCGTCCGGCGCCTACACCCTCGACGCGCTCGCCGAGGTGCCCGAGGCCGAGCTCAAGGGGGTGGTCGACTTCATGCACTTCATCAAGGTCGTCACGCTCCGGCAGCTGTTCTACCTCACCGAGAGCGTACGGACCGGCACGCTCGTGGGCCTGCGCGAGTTCTACGGGTTCGAGGGCACCCTGTATGAGGCGGCGGCCACGCACAAGGACATCGGCGACCCGTGGTCGAGGGTGATGAACGCGACCACGGCCCGTATCGACCCCTGGTTCTTCGACAACATCGACGTCCCGTCCGGCGCGCGCGTCCTCGACCTGGCCGGCAACACCGGCCTCGGCGCGATCCACACCTACAAGCACAAGGCCTCTCCCGGGCTGCGGGTGACGACGTTCGACCTGCCCGAGCGGGAAGAGGACTGCCTGAAGAACTTCCGCGAACACGGCGTGGAGGAGCACTGCTCCTTCATCGGCGGCGACGTCTTCGACGGCGTCCCCAAGGGCTTCGACGTCGTGCTGATCAAGCACTTCATCGACATGTGGGACAAGGACGACGTGCTGAAGATTCTGGAGGGCGTCAACCAGTCGTTGGAGGTCGGCGGGCAGGTCCACATCCTGGTGCCGATCTACCCGGAGAACGTCAAGGACACCGACAACTACACCATCGACTTCTTCCCGAGCTTCTTCCTCGGCTGCTCGATGGGTTACGGCGGGCCGCAGAAGCTGTCGGTCTACCGCAGCTGGCTGGAGGAGGCCGGGTTCACGGTCACCCAGGCGATCTCCAAGGACCCCGCCGAGCTGCCGCCGTACGCCCTCCCCGTGCAGGCGATCCTGTCCGCCACGAAGACCGCGTGACCCACGGTCCGTGCGGATCCGGGGCCGCCGGCTCGCGGGTGCCGGCGCTGTAGCCCGTTAACCCGGGTCGAGCACGGGGCGGAGCCGTCGGCCGCTCGCGGTTGTCCCACGCCCTCGAAGGGGAGCACATGACGTCGAAGCAGACGGGCCGAGTGCTGATCATCGGTGCCGGGATCGCCGGCATGGCGGCGACGATCGCGCTCCGGCGCGTCGGGGCCGAGGTCGATCTGATCGACATCGATCCCGACTGGAAGGTGGCCGGTGCGGGCCTCACGATCACCGGTCCGACCCTGCGGGCGTTCCGGCAGCTCGGTGTGTACGACGAGGTGGCCGAGCTGGGCTATGTCGGTGAGGGAATCCGGGTGTGCACGATCGACGGCGAGCCCGTCCGGGACATCCCGACACCGATGCCGCCGGAGGCCGGGGTGTGCGGCTCGGGCGGGATTGCGCGGCCGGTGCTGTACAGGATCCTCTCCGCGCGGGTGCTCGCTGGTGGCGTCCACCCGCGCCTCGGTGTCTCCGTCGACCGGATCCGCCAGGACGACGACGGGGTCGACGTCGCCTTCAGCGACGGCACCACGGGCCGCTACGACATGGTCGTCGGGGCGGACGGGATCTTCTCGCGGACCCGCGACCAGATCTTTCCCGACGCGCCGGGACCGGAGTACACCGGTCAGAGCGTGTGGCGGATGTTCGTGCCGCGCCCGCCGGACGTCGACCGCCGCCACTACTTCCTCGGCGGCACGGTCAAAGTCGGGTGGACTCCGATCTCGGCGACCAGAATGTACCTGTTCGTGGTCGAGCGCACGCCACGGCTGGTCCGCGAGCGCCACCAGCTGCCGGGCGCCCTCGTCGACCTGCTCGAACCCTACGGGGGGTACGTGCGCGAGATCCGGGAATCGATCAACGAGGACACCGAGATCGCGTTCCGCCCGCTGGAGTCCTTCTACCTGCCGAGTCCCTGGTATTCGGGGCGGGTCATCCTGATCGGCGACGCCGCCCATCCCACGACGCCGCAGCTGGCCTCCGGCGCCGGGATGGCGGTCGAGGACGCCCTGGTGCTCGCCGAGGAACTCGCCGTCCACGGGACGGTCGCCGAGACGTTCGCGGCGTTCACCGCCCGGCGCGAGGAGCGGTGCAGGCTCGTCGTCGAGAGCTCGATCGAGATCGGCAGGCTCGAACAGCTACAAGCGCCGCCGGAGGCCCAGACCGCCGTCGTCGAGCGGGCGCTGGCCAAGCTGGTGGAACCGGTCTGAGGTTCCGTTTTCGTTTCCGCGCCGACGGTCGCGGGGGGCCGCCGCGGATTCGCCGGCGCCGGTTCCGTCCGGGCTCGAAATCGCGCAGCCCTGCTCCGGGCGGGAGCGACCGGACACCACCGATGAGCTCGCGCTGCCGCCCCGCGCCCGGCAGGCGACCCCCGCCGACCGGTCCGGCCACGGCGCACCGCTCCGCCGACCGCTCCGCAAAGTGTCGGTTAGGAGTTCTTAAGTCGATTTTGAGTGGCCGTTCTTAGCCTCGAAGACGCCGATATTTGAGGATCTGGGATGGGGCTGACTGGACCTCGCTTCCATATTTCGGGCGGTTCAGTTCAGGCCTGCAGACTGTGAACCAAATACGGCGCCGCGCTGCTCCTGTGGTGTGCCCGCTGCGCATATGAGAGGTGCTCTTCCCTATATCCAGCTGGATTCAGTGTGCCGCGGCACCAGATCGGGCGCGGGGGTGCTGACCACGGTTCAGCAGCCAATCGACACATGACCTGACCGGAAAGGCGCAAATGACTACCGCATCAGTCGTCGGGGGCGCGCGTCATACTCCGTCCGGGTCCATCCCACGGGCGGACAGACCGGCACAGCCGTCAGCCGTTCAGGGGGCTTCCCGGCCCATGGTGGAGTTTCGCGCGCTGGGTCCCGTAGAGGCGACGGTCTCCGGCCGGCCGGTGGACTTGGGGGCGCCCAAGCAGCGCGCGCTGCTCGCATTGCTGGTGAGCCAGGTGGGTCAGCCGGTGCCGGTGGACGTCATATTGGAAGCCTTGTGGGCGGACCATCCGCCGCCGTCGGCGATGACCTCACTTCAGGCGTACGTGTCCAATCTGCGCAGGCTGTTGGAACCGGACCGTGCGCCGAGGACGCCCGCGACGGTGTTGCGCACCTCTCCCTGGGGCTACCTGTTGGACACCGGCGTCGTCGACGTCGACGTCTGGCGGTTCGGTGAGCACGCCACGGCGGGGTGGCGCGCGTGGGACCGCGACGATCCGCAGCAGGCGCTGCGTGAGTTCGAGTCCGGTCTGGCGTTGTGGCGGGGCCAGGCCTACCCGGAGGTGGCCGACGCCCCGTGCGTGGTGCCGGAGGTGGCGCGGCTGGAGGAGCTGCGGCTGTCGGTCTTCGAGATGCGCTGCGCCGCGCTGCTGGCCGTGGGCGCGCACGAGGTGGTCGTGGCCGAGCTCGGGGCCTTCATGAAGGCCAACCCGTTGCGCGAGTACGGCTGCGAGCTGCTGAGCCTGGCGTTGTACCGGGCCGGGCGCCAGGCCGACGCGCTGGCGGTGCTGCGGACCATCCAGGTGCGGCTCAAGGAGGAGATGGGCATCGACCCCGGGCCCGCGCTCCAGCAACGCAGTCGCGAGATCCTGAACCAAGCCCCGACTCTGGACTGGCGTCCGCCCCCGGCCGTTCCGACCGTGGTGGCCTCCGGCGAGCCCGCGGCCCCACCGCGGGCCGTGGCGGCCGCCGCGCCGTCCGCGCCGGACGCCGACGTGGAGGTCTTCGTCGGCCGCGAGACGACGCTGCGCCGGCTGTCCGACGCGTTGGCCGCGGCGGAGGCGGGCCGGGGCGGGGTGGTCACGGTGTCCGGCGAGCCGGGGGTCGGGAAGACCTGCCTGCTCCGGCGTTTCGCCGAGTCGGCGGGAGCGCCGGTGTTCTGGGGCGCCTGCCCGGAACACGTGGACGCGCCGGCGTTGTGGCCGTGGGAGCAGGTGCTGCGCGCGGCGAAGGCCGCCTTCCCGGGGCGGCCGGTGCCGGGACCGGTGGCCGAGTTGCTGGACAGGGACACCCGGTCGCTGGTGGACGGCGAGGGCATGACCGGCGCCGCGCTGCGGCTGTTCGAGGCGATCGTCCATTACCTGACCGGCATATCCCAGAACGCGCCGGTGGTGGTGGTGCTCGACCACTTCCACCGGGCGGACCCGAGTTCGCTGCAGCTGCTCGCCCACCTCGCCGAGTCGGTGCCCGCGCACCGGCTGCTGCTGGTCGTGTCCTACCGTTCGGACGAGGCGCCGGTCCTGGCCGGGACACTGGCCGCCCTGTCCCGGGGGGAACTGACGCGGATCGACCTCAAAGGACTGGACCCGCGGGACACTCGGACGCTGGCGGGCGCCATTCTCCGGCACGAGGTCAGCAAGCGCACCGCGGAAGGACTGTACGCCCGCACCGAGGGCAACCCGTTCTTCCTGCTGGAACTGATCAAACTGTTGACCAGCGAGCAGCGCCTGGACGATCCCCGTACGGTCCCGGTGCCGGCCTCGGTGCGGGAAGTGGCGCTGCGCCGCGTCGCGCGGCTGCCCCGGCCCGCGGCCGAGCTGCTGTCGGTGGCCGCCGTCGCGGGCAGGCACTTCGACATCGAGGTCGTCGCCGAGGTCGTGCAGATCGAGATCGACACGGCGCTGGAGATCCTCGACACCGCGATCGCGGCAGGCCTGGTGGTGGAGGACCAGCACCGGCTCGGCTGGTTCCGCTTCACCCACGCCCTGGTCGCCGAGGCGCTGAACGAGACCACCGGGCGGCTGCGCAGGGCCCGCCTGCTCCGGCGGCTCGGCGTGGCGGCGGGCCGGGCGTGGCCGCGGGACGCCGAGAGCGCGGCCGAGGGCGCCGAGCATCGGCTCCCCGCACCGGACGCTCCCCTGCCGCTCACACCGCTGCCGCAACGGCCGTCGCCGAGGCCCGTGGTGGCGTCGCCGCCGTACGACGGCGGGAGCAGGGGCGCCGCCCACCTGGCCCGCAGCCGCGTGGCCGCCAAGGCGTGACCCCCTCGGCGGACTAGCCCTCGAAGGAGACGACAACCATGGTTTCGACGGAGAACCCCGTGCCCGTGTCTACGGATGTCCCGTTCCTCAACGTCATCGATCCCGAGTTCGACTTCGGCTCGCCCGAGGCGATGAACGCCCAAGCCCGGAGCTGGTACGCCGACAGCCCGCTCGGGCTCCTCGTGCTGCGCTACGCCGAGGCCCAGGAGCTCCTGCGGGACCGGAGGCTGGACCACAACGGCCGGGGCTACATGGAACAGAGCGGCGTCGTCCAGGGGCCGATCTTCGACTGGTTCGTGCCCATGATCAACAACCGCGACGGCGAGGACCACCGGCGGCTGCGTGCCCTGGTGACCAAGGCCTTCACCCCGCGCATGATCAACGAATTACGGCCGTTCGTGCGGGCGCAGGCCGACCGCATGGCCGAGGAGATCGCGTCGGCCGACGTGTCCGAGTTCGTCGAGAGCTTCGCGGACCCGCTGCCGCTGGCCGTCATGTCCAAACTGCTCGGCGTGCCGAACGAGGACTACGACACGTTCCGCGTGTGGACCAACGACATCGGCCTCGTCTTCAGCATGGTCCACGGCGGCGACATCGTCGCGCGCGTGGAGAAGGCCGTCGTGGGCCTGAACGGCTACGTCGCCTCGCTCATGGAGGAGAAGGCGAAGAACCCCGGCGATGACCTCATCTCCACGCTGGTCACCGCGCAGCGGGCCGAAGGCCAGGTCACCGAGGAGGAGTTGCGCAACCTCCTCGTCACGCTGGTGTTCGCCGCCCACGACACCACCTGCCACCAGCTGTCCAGCGCCATGGTCGTCTTCTCCCGGCACCCGGAGCAGTGGAACCTGCTGGCGGAACGCCCCGAGCTGGCGCCCAAGGCCGTCGAGGAGCTCATCCGCTGGGTTCCGTCCACGCCGATCATCTACCGGTGCGCGACCGAGGACTTCGAGTACGGAGGCCTGCAGGTCACGAAGGGCACCTTCCTCACGATGTGCGTGCAGACCGCGCAGCGCGACCCGCGCGTCTTCGAGCACGGCGACACGTTCGACATCACGCGTACCAGTCCGGCGGCCCCGCTGCTGTTCGGCGCGGGTCCCCACTACTGCCTGGGCGCGGCGCTCGCCCGTGTCGAGCTCGCCGAGGCGCTCTCCTCGCTCGCCGAGCGGTTGCACCCGCCGACCATCGCGGGCCCGGTCACCTGGCGGCCGCCGACCGGCATCCACGGCCCGAACGAGCTTCCACTGCGCTTCGGCGCCCGTGCACGCTGAGACGGCCCCGGACGCGACGGCCGGAACCGGGGTCAGCCGTCCCGGTCCCCGGGGGCGGCCTGGGCCGCCGGCGGTGGGTTCGGACGGCGTCTGCGCGGGACGGCCGAGCGTGGCGGCTGGGCCCGCATGTGGTCGCGCACCCGGGTCATGATGTCGCCGAGGTGGTGCAGGTCGTCGTCCGACAAGGGCTCGAACAGCAGGCGGCGGGTCACCTCGACGTGGCCGGGGAGGACGCGCCCGACCAGGGCCAGGCCCTCCTCGGTCACGGCCACCAGCGTGGAGCGCTCGTCGTCGGGGCTGGGGCGCCGGGTGATCAGGCCGGCCTTCTCCAGGAGGCCCGCCTGGTAGGTCAGGCCGCTGCGGCTGTAGACGACGCCGTCGGCGAGCTGCGTCATGGTCAGGTGGCCGTCGACCGACGCGAGGCGGGCCAGGAGCTGGAACTGCACGTAGCTGATGTCGCCCTCGGCGCGCAGCTGCACCTCGACCTGGTGCTGGAGCAGGCTGACGGCTTCCATGAGCGCGAAGTAGACCCCCAGCTGCTGGGGATCGAGCGCCGGGCCGCTGTCCGCGTCGGCGTCGGCGTCGGAAGGGAGGCCGACCATCCCGCAAGCTTACATGTTTCGATCCAAAACCACTGTGTCGTCGTTCACCGCCGCCGGGGGGTTGCTTCGAACTCAAAGTAGGCTAGATTGGTGCTTCGACTTCGAAGCACCGGAGGAAGGACGACCATGAAGGCAGTGCGATACCACTCCTACGGCGATACCGATGTCCTCGTCCACGAGGACGCGGACCGTCCGGAGCCGGGTGAGGGCCAGGTCCTGGTGAAGGTGGCGGGCGCCGCGTTCAACCCGGTCGACGCGTCGATCCGCGCGGGTTACTTCCCCGAGGTGTTCCCGCTGGTGATGCCGCACATCCCGTGCTACGACGTGTCGGGCACCGTGGCAGAGGTGGGCGAGGGCGTGACCGGCTGGAGCACCGGGGACACGGTCCTGGCGTTCCTGCCGATCGCCGGCCGTGGCGCTGCCGCCGAGTACGTCGTCGCGCCCGCCGAGGCCCTGGCCGCCGCGCCCCGCACGGGCGACCTGGCCGACGCCGCGGCACTGCCCTCTGTCGGCCTGACCGCCTGGCAGGCGCTGTTCGAGCAGGCCGGCCTGAAGCCGGACCAGACCATCCTGATCAACGGCGCGGGCGGCGCGGTGGGCGCGTACGCCGTGCAGCTCGCGGTGGCGGCGGGCGCGGTCGTGACCGCGACCGCCAGCCCCCGCAGCCGCGACCGCATCCAGTCCTACGGCGTGGACCGGATCATCGACCACACCGAGACCCCGCTCTACGAGGCCGTGGCGGGGCAGCGGTTCGACGTGGTGCTGAACCTGGTGCCGCCGAGCCCGGAAGACCTCACCCGGCTGCTGGACCTGGTCGTCGACGGCGGCGCCTTCGCCAACACCATCCCCCCGGGCCCGGACAGCTCCGTCCGCGGCATCCGGATCTGCCAGGTCTTCGGCCGCAGCGACGCCGAGCAGCTCGCCGAGCTGGTCAACCGCGTCGACGCCGGAGAACTGGCCATCTACGTGGCCCAGCGCAGGCCGCTGAGCGACCTGCGCGCCGTCCACGAGGAGGCCGCTGCCGGGCAGTTGCCCGGCAAGACCGTCCTGATTCCCTGACCTGCGGACCCACCGGCCCGGCCGGCGCCGACCGCGCCGGGCCGGTGGGTCGCGACGACATCGAGGAGTGTTCGCCCGTGCTTTCGACGTTACATTCGGACCCGGTGGTCTCGACCCTGAACCAGCTGCTGGCCGCCGAGGACCAGCAGGACCTGGTGGCCGCCTTCGCGGACGCCGGCGTGGACATGCGGGGCGAGTACCCCGACCACGTGAGCGCGGCCGAGTTGGCGGAGCGCACGAAGGACATCATCATGTCGGTGTCCAGGGAGGGCGGGCAGCTGCTGTACCTGCTCACCCGGGCCGTCAAGGCGCGGACGGTGGTGGAGTTCGGCACCTCGTTCGGGATCTCGACGCTCTACCTGGCCTCCGCGGTGCGCGACAACGACGGCGGCCGGGTGATCACGACCGAGCTGCAGGCGGACAAGGCACGCCGCGCGCAGGAGAGCTTCGCCGCAGCGGGCCTGTCCGACATCATCGAGCTACGGCTCGGCGACGCGCGGGAGACGCTGAAGGACCTGCCCGAGCCGGTCGACCTGCTCCTCCTGGACGGGTGGCTGGACCTGCGGCTGCCGATCCTCAAGATCGTGCAACCGCGGCTGCGGCCCGGCGCCCTGGTGATCGTCGACGACATCGACCTGTACAGCGGCCGGGACTTCGCCCAGGGCTTCCTCGATTACGTCAACGATCCGGCCAACGGCTTCCTGTCGCTGCGGCTCCCGGTCCACCAGGGCGTCCAGGTGTGCCTCAAGCTCGGCTGATGGTGTGCAGGCCGTGTGTTCCGACCGCGGGAACCGAGCGGTGGCCGGGCGTACGCGTGTCCGCCTGGCCGCGCGACCATCCCGCCCGGTCGTCCTGAAACGAGCTCGCCATGATGGACATCAAGGTCCTCGGTCCACTGTCGATCCAGTACGGAGACGTGGAGATGACGCCCACGGCGCAGAAGCTGTGCACGGTGCTCGCCCTCCTGCTGCTCAACCACGTGCGGGTGGTGCCCGTCTCGGCGCTGATCGACGAGTTGTGGAAGGACGGGCCACCGAAAAGCGCGCGCGCGGCGTTGCAGATCTACATCTTCCACCTGCGGAAGATGCTGGCCGAGAGCACGGGGCTCACCCTGGCCGAGGTCTCTGAGAACATACTGCAGACAGTGCACAACGGGTATCGCTTCGTCGTCGAACCCGGGCAGTTCGACCTGAAGGTCTACAACCGGCTCCGGCAGGACGGGTGCGCGGCCATGGGGGCCGGCGACTATCGCTCGGCCGCCCAGCACTTCCGCCAGGCCCTGGACCTCTGGCGCGGGCCCGTGGTGGCCGACGTCGAACCCGGCACCAGAATCCGGGCAGAGGTCGCCGCGCTCGAACAGTCCCGGATGACCATGCTGGACTATCGCATCGAACTGGACCTGCGGCTGGGTCTGCACCGCGAGATCCTCAGCGAACTCGCGGTGCACGCCCTGCGCAACCGCTTCCAGGAGAATCTCCACGCCCAGTACATGATCGCGCTGTACCGGTCGGGCTACCGCATCCGCGCGCTGGAGGCGTTCCACGGGTTGCGCCACAACATGCTCACCGAGTTCGGGCTTGAGCCGTCGCCGAGGCTGAAAGAGTTCCACCAGGCGGTGCTGACCCTGGACCCCGCCCTGGACGAGGCGGAGGTGGTTCCGCTGCCGCGAGGGCCGACGGCCGACCTTCCGGAGATTCCGGCGCTGGCCAGCTCGTTCTGACACGGCTCGTTCTGACACCGCGACGGCGCTCGTACGGCGGGTGCGCGAGGCGGGGGCAGGCGGGTGCCGGTGAGCGAGTCCGGGGCGGGCGGGTGCAGGCGAGGTCACCCGCCCGCCCCGGACTTGTTTCGCACCACGGCCCACTCAGGACACGCGGTGCGGTCGCCGTGCTACAGGCCCGCGGCCGTGAGCACGGTCTTGACGCAGTCGTCGACGAGGCGCTCGGCGCGCTCCCGGGGCACCGCCTCGTCGATGTGGGTGAAGTTCCAGTTCAACTGGCCGTAGCTGGTGCTGACCGACGAGGCGAAGTAGCCGACGACCGAGATGCCGCCCACGAACTGCGCCCCCGACAACCGCCACGCGCCGAGGGTGCCGGGGAAGTCGAACCGGCCGATGTTGGACACGAAGAAGTTGAACGAGCCGTGCTCCTCCATGTATCGGACGAGGGGCTCGCTGTCGGCGACGCTGGTCGGCCCCTGGTCGGCGAGGAGGCTGAACACGGGGTACTGCTCGCCGCGGCGCTTGCGCGCGCTGATGTCCTTGTTGATGAACCGGGCCATCGACCACAGGTCGTCGCCCTGGTAGGCGACCACCGAGTGCACCGCCGAGACGAAGCACCCGACCTCGTCCTCGGAGACCGGCAGGTCGAGCTCGTCCCGGAAGGTGACGGGAGAGCCGACGGCGAAGTACGCGCCCGGCTTGGCTCCGGCGTCGCGCGCCACGGCGGAGGCCATGGCCGCGGCCAGCACGCCGTGCAGCGTGACGCCTTCCCGCTTGCAGGCCGTCGTGAGCTTCTCCAGCACGTCGCCGTCGATGGACCGGTGCAGCAGCCGGGTCCGGCGGAGATGGAACGGCACGAAGCGATCGGGCACGACCCGGCCCACCACCGCCTCCTGGCCCGCCTCGGGCTCGTCGCCGGCCTCGGGGTCCTTGTCGGGCAGCACGCCCGACATGTCGCGGTAGCGCGCCGGGAGAAGGTCTTCCGCCGCGACGGGGACAGGTCCGTCCGCGACAGCCGGGGCGGACGTCGGCGGCTCGGCGGCGAGCCGCACCCACTGCCGCAGCAGCGCGAGGGCGGTCGTCCCGTCGGAGATACAGTGCGGCACGCTGAGGACCAGGTCGTGGACCTGCCCCGGCTGCCTGATGAGAACGGCGCGGGCCAGCGGGCCGGACCGCCAGTCGATCGATACGGCGAACTCGTGCTCGTCCACCTCGCGTTCCCACCGCGACTCCTCGAAGTGGGTCAGGCTCACCTCGCGCAGGGGGATCGGATTGTCCGTCGGCACGAACCGCGGCCCGCCGGGTAACTCGTCCGTGATGGCCAGGCGCAGCAGCGGTTGCCGGGCCTGCAGCGCGCCCAGTGCCTCGGTCAGCGCCTCGGTGGATACCTCGCCCTCCAGGCGGACGCGGGCGCAGACGTTGAGCGTGGAGAGTTGGTCGATGATCCAGTACCAGCGTTCCGCCGGGCTCAACGGCCTGGACAGGCCGGAGTGCCCGTCGACGGTGCCCGGCTCCTTGACGTTTGAGGTGCTCATGCCAATTAGCCCCAATCATGGCGAGATGTGCGGTGGCATCAGCGGCGAAAAGTGAGGGATGCGCAAATCGAGCCGCTAATCGCGTGCCACGGTAGCAAGCATGCAACGACTGTCAACCGTTTCATGCGCTTTAGACCCACCTACGGGCACGGTGAGGCTTTGGAGACAATTAAGCGATTTTTGAGCGTGCTGTGATGGCATTTCGAATGAGCGTCGGGCTCGCCCTGTTACGGGCGAATCGACGGCAGGCGGCCGGGAGCCGACCACGTGGGGACCTTTGCTGGCGGCATCGATTTCGAGATGAGACAGGGGCGGACCCGGTCGTTTCAGCGGGGTGCGCTCGATTCCCGCGCTCCGACATCACAGCATTCAGGAGGCATGCCGCTATGACCGACTCGGTAGTCGTCCAGACCCCTCCCCCTCTCGTCCATATCGACCCGTCGGGCGCCGACCGCCACGGCGAGGCGGCACGGATGCGCGAACTCGGCCCGGTCGTCCGCGCCGTGCTTCCCGGCGACGTCCAGATGTGGGTGGTCACCGACTACGCGCTGCTCGCCGACCTCGCCGCCGATCCGAGGGTGGGCCGGGACTGGCGCCAGTGGGAGGCCCTGCGGCGCGGCGAGGTCCCCGAGGACTGGCCGCTGCTCAGCATGATCCGGCTCAACAACGCGATGGCCCGCGACGGCGCGGAGCATCGGCGGCTGCGCAAGCCGCTGACCCGCACCTTCACCCGCGCCCGAGTCGAGCGTCTGCGGCCGCGGATCGAAGAGATCGTGAACACCATGCTGGACGACCTGCCCGGCCACGCCGGACCAGACGGCGTCGTCGACGTGCGCAAGCACTACGCCTACCCGTTCCCGATGCAGGTGATCTGCGAGCTCATCGGCGTGCCCGAGGCGTGGTGGCCCCGCTTCCGCGAACTCATCGACACCGTCATCCGCGCCGACACGACCGCCGAGGAGTACCTCGCCACCCAGCAGGAGCGGCACGAGCTGTGGCAGCGGCTGTTCGCCATGCGGCGCGCCGAACCGGCCGACGACCTGACCAGTGCGATGATCGCCGTCAACGACGAGGACGGCGCCCTCACCGACGACGAGCTCGAAGACACTCTGTGGATGCTCATCGGCGCGGGCCACGAGACCTCGATCAGCCTGATCGTCAACGCGACGCGCGCCCTGCTCACCCACCCGGACCAGCTGGCCCTCGTCCGCGACGGCGACGCCGAGACGTGGTCCAAGGTCATCGAGGAGACCCTGCGCTGGGACGCCCCGGTCGGCAACTTCCCGGCCAGGTTCCCGACCGAGGACATCACGGTGGGCGGCGTCACCATTCCCAAGGGCGACGCCATCCTCGCGCCCTGGAGCGGGGTCAACCGCGACCCGGCCAAGTATGGCCCGGACGCCGACAAGTTCGACATCACCCGGCCCAACCAGAAGCACCTGGCGTTCGGCGGCGGACCGCACATGTGCGTCGGACCCGCCCTGGCCCGGCTCGAGGCGGCGGTCGCCCTGCCCGCGCTGTTCGCCCGCTTCCCCGACCTCAGGCTCGCCGTCGACTCCGCCGAGTTGACCGCGGTTCCGTCGATCTTCTCCAATTCGGTGACCAGCCTGCCGGTGTACCTCGGCCCGTCACGGGGCTGACCCCCGGACCACCGACCGGTGGTCGTCGTCCGCGCCGCGCCGACGACGACCACCGGTCCACGCGGCGGGTCGGTAGCAGTCCTTCTCATCTGCGGGTCGCGAGCATCGCGGCGTACCCGCTCCCGGTTCGCCGGGTGTCGCGTCGGCGGCGGCCGGGCTCGCCCCTATCTCCTCCGGCAAGCGTTCCCGCCGTCACGGCGCACGACGTGACGGCGGGAGCGTAGCGATGCGCTGCCTCATCCGGCGATGACGGCCGTGGTGGTACGGCCGCCGTCCACGTCCAGCACGATTCCGTGCACGAACGCGGCCTCCTCACTGGCGAGGTAGACCGCGGCATGCGCGATCGCCTGCGGCTTGCCCATTCCTCCCGCCGGAGTGCCGTTCATCATGACCTCACCCGGGTGCGCCGCTCCCGGTGCAGGCTCCAGGATCACGCCCGGAGAGATCGCGTTCACGCGCACGCCGCGAGGACCGAACTCGGCGGCCCAGGCGCGCGTGAGGGTCTCCACCGCGCCCTTGGTCGAGCTGTAGAGCGCACCCATGGGAATGCCCAGGCGTGCGATCCACGAGCCCAAATTGATGATCGCCCCGCCGCCGGCCTCGGCCATGGCCGGAGCGATCGCGGCAGTAAGGAAGAACGGCGCCTTCACGTTGACGGCGTAGACCTGGTCGAAGGTCTTCTCGTCGGTGTCCACCGTGCCGTCACCGGGATAGATTCCGGCGTTGTTGACCAGGATGTCGATGCCCCCACCGAGCACGGACATCGCCTCCCGCGCCAGGGCGTGCGAGGCCTCGGCGCTTCCGTCCAGATCCGCCTTCACGAAGTCGGCCCGGCCACCACGCGCGCGAATCCCCTCGACGACTCTCCCGCCCCGTTCGGCGCTGCGGCCGGATACGATCACGTGCGCGCCCTCCGCCGAGAACGCCTCCGCGATCGCCCGCCCGATGTTGCTCGTCGATCCGGTCACCAGCGCCCGCCTGCCGTTCAACCGTCCGCTCATCACGCGCTCCTGTCATGCTCGTCCGCCTGTGCCCGCACCGTGACCTGTTCGGTCACCCGCACGGCACTGCCACTGTGCGAGGACAAAATTGGACCCGCAAGTCCAATGCGTCGCCGCCGTAGGTCAACACGTGAGCGCGTCCCGGATCGGCGCCGCGTCCTGGTCGAGAGGCCCACGCGAGCGCCTGCCGGGGATCACGGGGCTGCTCTGTCAAGGGCGGGGGTCCTGCGCAGCAGGAGCGCGAGGGCGCCGGTGGCGGCGAGCAGGAGCACGGCGAGGGCGACCACGCCCGGCCATCCGGCCTCCGTCCAGGCGCGGCCCGCGAGGCTGCCGAACAGGGAGGACCCGAGGTAGTAGGTGAACAGGTAGAGCGACGCCGCCTGGCCCGTGGACACCCCGCCCGCGTGCGCCCGGGCCGGGACCCATCCGCTGGCCACCCCGTGGACGGCGAAGAACCCCGCGGTGAGGAGCGCCAGGCCGATGACCACGACCGGCAGCGTGGACGGCAGCGTGACCAGCGCGCCGACGACGGCCAGCAGACAGCCCAGCGGCGTCACGGTCCGGCGCCCGTAGCCGTCCGCCAGCCGGCCGAACACCGCGGAGCTGACGGAGCCGATGGGATAGACGAGGAACATCAGGCCGGCGGCTCCGACGCCGAGGTGGAACGGGGCGCCCGCGAGCCGGAAGCCCAGGGTGTTGAACACCGCGACCAGGGCTCCCATGGAGCAGCCGCCGATGCCGTACAGCGCGAGCAGTCCACGGTCCGACACCGCGCGCAGGCTCCCGCGGAGCAGGGCGCGTACGCCCGCCGGGGCCGCGGTGAAGCGCCGCGAGGCCGGAAGCAGCACGCGTACGGTCAGGGCGCACAGCAGGCCGAGTGCGGCGACCGCGGCCAGGGCCCAGCGCCAGCCGGCGGCCTGGGCGACCGCGCCGGTCAGGAGGCGACCGGCCATCCCGCCCAGCGCGGTGCCGCCGACGTACAGGCCGGCGGCGCGGGCGTGCGTGGACGGGTGCAGTTCCTCACGCAGATAGGCGGTCGCCACCGCGGGAAGCCCGGCCAGCGCGATGCCCTGGAGCGACCGCAGGACCATGAGCGCAGGCCATCCGGGCGCCAGCGCGCACGCCGCCGCGACGACGGCGGACGCCGTCAGCGACAGGTGGATCAGCCGGGTGCGTCCGACGACGTCGGACAGGGGGCCGGCCACCAGCAGCGCGACGCCGAGTCCGAGCGTGGTGAGCGACACGCTCAGCGTGCTCTCCGCGGTGGACACCCCGAACCGGGAGGCGAGCTCGGGCAGGATCGCCTGGGTGCTGTACAGCAGCGCGAAGGTCGCCACCCCGGCGGCGAACAGGGCGACGACGACCCGCCGATATCCGGTGGTCCCCGGCAGGTGTCCTTCCACGGCAGAGGTCTCGAGAACAGCGGTCACCCGAACGACTGTGCGCTTCCAGGCGCCATGCGTCCAATGCGATGAAAGGCGGGTTTCGATGCGTGATGCGTATGATGGCGGGCATGCTGCTCCGGGACCTGTCCTGGCTGGTCGCCCTCGCCGACCACCAGCACGTGACCGACACCGCCGCCATTCTCCGCACCAGTCAGCCGACGCTCTCGCGCGCACTCGCCCGCGTGGAGACCGAGCTCGGGACCCGGGTGTTCGAGCGCGCACCGGACGGGGTCCACCTGACGCCCAACGGGAGAATCGTGGTGGCGGCCGCGCGCGACCTCACGGCACGCTACGAGCAGTTGCTGGCCGATCTCCGGAGCCTGCTCGACCCGGACACCGGCGTGGTGCGCCTGGCCTTCCTCGACTCCATGGCCACCTCCCTCGTCCCTCGGCTGTTGCGCTCCTTCCATGAGCACGCCCCCCGGATGCGGATCCTGCTGCGCCAGGAACCGGCGCACGAGATCGTCCAGGACCTGCGCACCGGGGCCGCCGACCTCGCGATCACCTCTCCGCGCCCACCCGGGGACTTCGGCTGGCACCCACTGCAGGAGGAGCGGCTGGTGCTCGTCGTCCCGCCGAGCCACCGCCTGCGCGACCGGGAGGAGGTGGACCTCCAGGAACTGGCGGACGAGGAGCTCGTCACCACGCCGGTCGGCTTCGGTTATCGGGCCCTGGTCGACACGCTGCTGCGCGACGCCGGGGTGTCCCCCGCCGTCTCCTTCGAGAGCCAGGACCTCGCGACCATCGAGGGCCTGGTCGCGGCCGGGCTCGGCGTGGCCATCGTCCCGGAGCCCTTCGCCGGCCAGTCCGGCACCGTCGGCGTCAGGATCGCGGCGCAGGCCGCCCGCCGCACCATCGGCCTCACCTGGCGTACGGACCATGCCCCGGCCGCCCCCGCCACCCGCTTCCGGGACTTCGTCATGACGCCCGCTCTACGATGATCGGATGCGCCAGGCCGACCCGGATCCGTACTGGAACACCAACGTCGCCCGGCACGCGGGCATCCTCCGCGCCGTTCCCGAAGGGTGCGGTGACGCGCTGGACGTCGGCTGCGGCGACGGCCTGCTCGCGCGGAAGCTGACCGGCCGCGCCAAGCGCGTCACCGGCGTCGACAACTCACCGGAGATGATCGCACGTGCCCGCGAGCTGTCCGCCGGCCGGCCGGAGCTCACCTTCGTCGAGGGCGACTTCCTCACCGCCGTCCTGCCCGTGGAGGAGTACGACTTCGTCTGCTCGGTGTCCACGATCCACCACATGGACTTCGACGCGGCTCTCACCCGGATGCGCGAACTGCTGCGCCCCGGCGGCACCCTGGTGGTGGTCGGCCTGGCCCGCGAGGCGTCCCCCGCGGAGTGGGCGGCGATGATCGCGGCCGCTCCCGTCGTGCGGATCACGAAGGTGCTGCGCCGCGCGCGGGGGCCCGAGGGGATGCCGGTGGCCGAACCACGGATGAGCTACGGGCAGGTGCGGGTCGCGGCACGCCGCCTGCTGCCGGGCGTGCGCTACCGCCGGCACGTGCTCCGCCGTTACTCCCTGACCTGGACGAAGCCCGGCGGTTAGGCGTGCACGGATTTCTGGGATTCCAGGTCGCGGCGGATGCTGCTCGGCCAGGATGCGAGGATGGCCGGCAACGGGACGTACAGGAACTGGTGGTGGGGCCTGACGCTCACCGCGCCGATGCTCGCGACCTGCGCCCTGACCGTCGTCGCCGCGGTTCCTCCCGGCGGCAGCTTTCGGTTGTTCCTGGTGGCCATACCCGCGTGGTTGCTGTCCGGGGTGATGTGGCTGGTGCTCCTTTTCTTCCGTGAGTACAGGCGCAGTCGCTGGGCCCTCGTGCCGCCCCTCGCGGGAGCCCTCACCCTCGCGCTGGTGTGCTTCGACATCCCCGTGAAAGCGGCCTTCCTGGTCTCCGAGCCGGCCCTCACCCGCTATGCGAGGTCGCTGCCGGAGGACGAGAGCTGGGCGAGCGTGAGAGACCGTGTCGGCCTGTTCTCCATCGAAAGCGTCCAGCGCTGGAACGGTGTCACCCAGCTTCGTGTGGCCGGCTCCGGCGGCATGCTGGAGGAGTGCGGCTTCGCCTACCTGCCGGGCGGTGACGCGCGTGCTCTCGACGTCTCCGGCACGCGACGCCTGTGGGACGGCTGGTACGCCGTCTGCCTCGACTTCGACTGACGCCGGCCGCTCCCCCGTCCCGCTCAGGCTCCACCCTCGTCCGTACGCAGGAACTCGGGACGGGAGCGGTGCCAGTCCGGCGCGTCGAGCGCGTTGAGTGCCGAGACGATCCGCTTCTCCTCGTAGACGAAGTGCGTCTCCATCAGCGCGGCCAGGCTGTCCAGCTCACGGTGCACCTCGGCGGGGTCCGTCGCCTGGTCCAGACGGCCCGCAAGAGCCTGGAGCCTTCGGAGGGAGTCCTCCACCAGGCGGTGGTCGCGGCGCAGTTCCTCCAGCACCGGGCGCAGCTCGGGGAACCGCCGGGCGAGCTCGGGGAAGGCGCCCTCGTCCTCACCGGTGTGGTGGCGGTTCAGCGCGGAGCAGAAGGCCAGGCAGTGGGCCCGCAGTTCGCGGGGCCGCGCGCCGCCCGCCAGATAGGCGTCGATGTCCTCGCGCAGCGCCGCGAGCTCCTCGCGAAGCCAGATGTGTACGTCGATCAGTTGGTTGCCGAACGCCGTCAGGCGTCCATGCGATGTCGTCAAGGTCATCCCTTGTGCCGGCGCCTCCATGCCCTCGGCGGCCTGTTTGCCGGGTGCACCGCGACGCTGCCCAAGCATCTATCACCGGGCCGGCCGACAGGTCAACGGCGCAGGGTCCGGCGGTAGCGGCGCCCCATGCCTCGGGCATCAGGCGCACGGCCGGGGTGAGCCCGTCGAGATGGGTCTGGGGCATGAGCCCAGTTAGGCGGCCTGCCACGACCGGACGTGGACGGCGGCGATCGCCTTCACGTCCGCCGGTTCGGCGCGTCTGATGACCATGCACGCTCCATATCCGCTTTCGGCTGCCGCCGCCTCGTTATACACCTCGCTGCCATCCGCGAAACAAGCGGGTTGATATCCACAAAAAGGCTTCCGGTGAACATTTGTGTGGTTTAACCTCGTCGTCCGTGAAACTCGCCACGATTGCACTCGCCGGTTCGATGGCACTGGGGCTCGTCCCTGCCGTCTCCGGCACGGCCGCCGCCCACCCGGTCACGAGCAAGACGCTCACCGACAACCGCCTGTACGGCGCGGGACCGTTGCCGGCCACCGACTGCCGGGAAAGACCGGTGAAGAAGAAGGACGCGAGGTCCGCCAAGGCCTACCTGAATGAGATGTTGAATTGCCTCACCCGCTCCTGGGGCCCTGAATTCGACCAGGCGGGCCTGAAGCTGTCCCGGGTGAAGCTCACGTACGCCACCCAGGTGCCGGCGAAGTACTGCGGTGCCAAGTGGCGCAAGGACGATTGGGACGGCTACTACTGCGACGCGTCGCACACCATCCTGATCGTGCTTTCCAAGGACCTCTTGGAGGAGCCGGGGGATCTCTACCTGTTCAACCTGCTGGCGACGCAGTACGGGGAGCACGTGCAGAACGCCGCCGGCATCTACCGGGCCTGGTACAGACTCGACTACGGGAGCAAGGCCGAACTCACCGAGCAGACACGGCGATACAGCCTGCAGAGCTCCTGCTTCGCCGGAGCCTCTCTGCGAAGCGTCTGGAAGTCCTTCCGGCGTGCCCACGAGGACTGGGACGATCTGCTCTACTACCTGCGCGGCTGGGCGGGCAAGTACAGCGGGAACAGGAAGTCGATCACTTACTGGGCCAACGAAGGATTCAAATCCGGCGACCCCATGGCCTGCAACACCTGGACCGCTCCGTCCTCGAAGGTGGCCTGACGCGCCGCGGCCCTGCGTCGCCGTCATGGAGACGCAGGGCCCCGGGTGGTCTAGACGATCTCGAGGTTGGCCATCATGCCCATGTCCTCGTGTTCGGCGTTGTGGCAGTGGAAGAGGTAGCGGCCGCGATAGCCGTCGAACCGGGTGACGATCTCCACGGCTTCGCCGGGCCGCAGCGAGACGGTGTCCTTGAGTCCCCCGTCGTGGGGCAGCGGCGGCCTGCCGCCGCGCGAGAGCACCCGGAAGCCGACCAGGTGCAGGTGGACGGGATGGTGGACGTCGGCGACGAGCCGCCAGACCTCGACGTCGCCGAGCCGGGTGGTGACGTCGGTGCGGGCGGGGTCGAACGGCAGGCCCCCGATGAGCCAGCCGCGACCCGCGTGCGTCCGCCCGGCGCGGAAGGCGAAATCGCGCACCCTGACGGCGTCCGAGCGCCGCCAGGCCGGCAGGTCGGCGGACAGGGTGCGGGGGACGCGGCTGCCGTCGGAGGCCTTGTGCGCGACCCGGAAGGCCATGACGTCGCGGGTGCGGCCGGAGCCGAGCCGGTTGACCACCCTGACGAGGCCGCCGATCGGAACGCCGGAGAAGTCGACGACCACGTCGTAGCGTTCCGCGGGCGCGATGGGCAGCAGCGTGTGGACGACCGGCGCGGCGAGGAGTCCCTGGTCGGCGCCGATCTGGACGAGGTCGAGGCGGCGCCCGTCACTGGTGACCGCTTCGAGCTCGTAGTGGCGGGCGTTGGAGGCGTTGAGGATGCGCAGCCGGTAGCGGGCCGCGTCGGCCTCGTGCACGGGCCACGGCGCGCCGTTGACGAGGATGACGTCGCCGAGGACCCCGGCGAGGTACGGCTCGCGGACGCCGGGCCGTACGCGCAGGGTGGGGTCGAGGGCGGGGTAGGCGAGGCCGCCGTCGGCGGCGAACGCCCGGTCGGCGATCACGAGGGGCAGCTCGCGCGGCCCGGCGGGCAGGCCGAGGGCGTCCTCGGCGTCGTCGCGCACGATGTGCAGCCCGGCCAGGCCCCGCCAGATCGCGGGGGCGGTGAAGTCCATCCGGTGGTCGTGATACCAGAGCAGCGCCGGCCGCTGGTCCAGCGGGAAGGTGTAGTCCCGCGTCAGCTCGGTCACCACGGCCCTCGGGTCGTGCATGGCGTGCCCGGAGCCGTGCGCCGTGTGCCCGGAGCCCTGTCCCATGTGCAGAGAGCGCTCCTGCCGGCCTCCGGGCAGGAGCAGGTCGGTCGGGTACCCGTCGGAGGCCGCCGGTGTCCGGCCGCCGTGCAGGTGCACGACCGTCGGGACGGGCAGCTCGTTGCGGTGTGAGACGGTGACCGGCCGGCCCCGGCGCGACTCGATCGTCGGTCCGGGGAAGGTCCCGGCGTAGGTCCACATCGGCGTCGTGACACCGGGCAGGATCTCCACGCTCGCCTCGCGCTGGGTGATCTCGTAACGGTCGGCGCCGCCGGAGGTGCTCACCGGCTTCAGCACGGCGGGAATCGGCAGCGGCACCTGGAACGGGGGCGGGAGCGGTACGGCGCTGCGCAGCACGGCGCCGGTGATCGCCGGCCGGCGGGCCAGCGCGCCCGCGCTCGTCAGCCCCGCGGCGGCCGTCAACCCGAGCGCCCCGCCGATGCCCAGGGCCCGCCGCCTGGTCATGCCACGGCTGTCACGCACCGCCGGCCTCCTGTCGCAGGACAGGCCGCCGCCATACGTCGATGAACTGCACCGCGACCGCGACGACGGTCATCACCCCCAGGGGGAGGTGCAACCACAGCGCCCCGTCCAGCCCGGCGAAGTACTGCACCGTCTCGGCCGCCACCAGGGCCGCCGTGGCGAGAAACGGCCAGGCCTGACGCAGCCGGACCCAGACCGCGATCGCGACGACCGCCTGCAGGCACCCGATGGAGGTGACGACGTCGGCGCCGGCCCTGTGCAGGCTCAGACCGGCGTAGTCGCCGGTCAGATACACCCCCGCGAACACCGGCTGGCCGGCGATCGCCGCCGCGTGCGCGCTGACGACGGCGCGCAGCAGCCATCCCGTGGGTGCCGTCCGGGGCGCGGCCACGGTGAGCATGCGGATCCCCCCTCACTCCGTTCTTGTTCCTGAACGGCCCCGACACTATGCCCGCGAAGTTATGGTGTCTAAGATCAATATTGCTATGGCGCTATGCCCGGGGAGTCATGATGGACCTGAACGCGCTGAAGCAGTTCCTGGTGGTGGCGCGGCTCGAGCACCTCAGCCGGGCGGCCGACGAGCTTCACATCGCCCAGCCGTCGCTGAGCCGCACCATCGCCCGACTGGAGGGCGAACTGGGCACGCCCCTGTTCGACCGGAGCGGCCGGCTACGGCTCAACGACGCGGGCAAGCACTTCCGCGATCACGTCGAACGGGCCCTGGGCGAGCTCGACGCGGGGCGGCGCGCCGTCGCCGAGGCCACCGGCGAGGGCCTGGGCGCCGTGAGACTGGCGTCGGAAACCTTCCTCACCCTCACCGGCCCGCTGGCGGCCTACAAGCGAGCCCATCCCTCCGTCGAGATCGAGCTCCACTGGTCCCTGGCCGAGGACATGGCCCGCCGCCTGCGCGCCCAGGAGGTCGATCTGTGTGTCGCCTCGCAGCCGATCCACGCCGAAGGCCTGGAGTCGACGCGGCTGTTCGACGAGGCGGTGGGGGTGGCCATACCGCTCGATCATCCGCTCGCGGGCCGTACGTCCGTGAGCATCGAGGAACTCGCCGGGCAGCCCTTCGTCACCGCCCGCACGGGGCACTGGCTGCGCCGGCTGCTCGACCGGCTCTTCGCGGCACGAGGCCTGACCCCGAAGATCGTCTGCGAGAGCGACGAGCACAGCGCCATCGCGGAGCTGATCAGCGCGGGACTCGGCATCGGCCTGGTCCCCGCCTTCGCGCGCCGCGGCGACCCGCGCGCCCCCCTCGCCTGGATCGCCGTCGACAGCCCCGACTGCCGTCGCACGGTCGCCCTGTACTGGGGCGCCGGCAGCCACCTGTCGACCGCCGCCCGGCTGATGCGCACCATGATCACCAGCTGGACCTGGACCACCGGCGAACCCTGGGAGACCCGCCTGCCGGGGTGAGCGGCCCGGTCAGCCCGTCGTCCAGGGGTGGAGCTTGTCGGGGTTGCGCACGGCCCAGATGCGCTTGATCCGGTCGCCTTCGACCTGAAACGCGAACACCGACACGGTGACACCGTCCTGCTGGGCGATCAGGCCGGGCTGGCCGTTGACCGTACGCTCCAGGAGCGTCAGGCCGGGCGCCAGGGCGGCGAGGCCGACGAAGTGACGTGCGATCCGCTCTCCGCCCTCGATCGGGCGGAGCAGTGCGCTGACCAGCCCGCCGCCGTCGGCGATCCCCGTGGCGCCGGGGTCGAGGAGCCCGAGGAGGGCGTTGATGTCCCGGGCCTCCCATGCCTGTTTGAAGTCCCTGACGATCCCGGCCTGCCGGGACGCCGGCGTCGCGGCGGTCTGTGAGTCGCGGATGCGACGGCGGGCCGAGGAGGCCAGCTGGCGGCAGGCCGCCGGAGTGCGGCCGACGATCTCGGCCACTTCGGCGAAGGAGTAGCGGAAGACGTCGTGCAGGACGAACGCGACGCGCTCGGCCGGGGTCATCGCCTCGAGCACGACGAGGAAGGCCATGCTGACCGACTCGTCCAGGGTGACCCGGTCGGCCGGGTCGACGCTGATGCCGTCCGGCCGCCCGCTGATCCACTCCGTGGGGTCGGGCAGCGGCTCGGGGATCCATTCGCCCACGTAGGTCTCTCGCCGGGCCCGCGCCGAGGAGAGCAGGTTGAGGCAGATGCGGCCGGCGACCTTGGTCAGCCAGGCGCCGGGAGACGCGATGGCGTCCTGCTCCTGCGGGGACATGGCATACCAGCGGAGGTAGGTCTCCTGGACGACGTCCTCGGCCTCGGCCAGGGAGCCGAGCAGGCGGTAGGCGAGATTGATCAGTTGACGCCGCTCGCTGATGATCGCGCTCAGGCCCGCGTCGGACCGGTCGTCTCCTGGTCCCGAATGGGTGGTCATGGTTCCGGACGCTCCCTGGGTCGAATTCTGCCCTTACCGGTCCGACAAGACAGCGCGGTGAACTGTGAGGTCGGCTCCTCGCCTCACATTCCGGGGTGCCACGTTGTCGTACTGCTCGAAGCACCGACCTGAGAGCAGGAGAGCAATGATCAAGATCGGAATCATACTCGGCAGCATCCGCCCCGGCCGCAGGGGCGAACAGGTCGCCGCGTGGGTCCATGAGACGGCGTCGCGCCGCACGGACGCCGAGTTCAAGCTGATCGACCTGGCTGACCACCCGTTGCCACACCTGGACGAGCCGACGCCGGCGATGATGTCAGGGGGCCGGTATCAGCACGAGCACACCAGGGCCTGGGCGGACACCATCGCCGCGTTCGACGGGTTCGTGATCGTCACTCCCGAGTACAACCACTCGGCCCCCGGAGCGCTCAAGAACGCCATCGACCACCTGTACGCGGAGTGGAACGACAAGGCGGCCGGGTTCGTCTCGTACGGCGTCGTGGGCGGCGCCCGCGCGGTCGAGCAGCTGCGGCTCGTCTGCGGGGCGGTGCAGCTGGCGGATGTGACCCCGCAGGTCACACTGCCGCTGGTGACCGAGTTCGAGAATTACACCGTCTTCAAGCCGGGCCCCCACAGCGTCAGCGCCCTGGACACGCTGCTGGACCATGTCGTCGCCTGGAGCGCCGCCCTCGCGCCGCTGCGCGCCGCTTCCCCGGCCACCGTCGCCGCGACCTGACATTTCGCGGTGCTGTCCGGTCGTACCAGTGAGAAGCCGAAATTTCCCACCGAGTCAGAGGGACGGGTAGCGATGTCTACGCGACGCGAGAAAGACGAAGCCGAGATCTGGCAGCGGATCGCCAGGATCGTCGAAGGGATCCGGGCCAAGGATCTCGAAGGCCTGAGGCGGCTCTACGCGGCGGACGTCGTGTCCTTCGACGTCGAGCCGCCGCTGCAGCACGTGGGGGTGGACGCGAAACTGAAGAACTGGGTGAACGTGTTCGCGTTCTTCCAGGAGGTGGATTACGAGGTGCGCGACCTGACGGTCACGGTGGGCGACACGGTGGCGTTCGGACACTGCTTCGGCCGGCTCAGCGGCACGCTGGAGAACGGGACGGCGACGAGCGGCATGTGGGTCCGGGGCACTTTCTGCTTCCGGAAGTCCGACGGCGAGTGGTTGATCGCGCACGACCAGGTTTCCGTGCCGCTCGACATGTCGAGCGGCAGAGGGGTGACCGACCTCGAGCCCTGAGGCGGGCCGCGCCGCCGCCGGCGCCCCGGCTCGCGCCGGCCGGGGCGCTGCCGGTTCCGCCGCGCGGCCGTCCGATGTCGGGAACGGCCCTCGCCGATCACCCGCCGGTGCCGCGGTAGGTCCACATCTCGGCGAGCAGGCCGTCCTGTACGCGGATGAGCCAGACCAGCGGGGTGCCGTCCGCGTCCTGGCCGCGGCCGGCGTTCCCGACGACCGCCACCAGGTCGCCTTCTCCGAGGACGGCGTCGATCCGGAAGCGGAGGTCGGGCTGCGCGCCGCGGATCCGCCCGACCGCCTCCCGCACGCCCTTCGGCCCGGCCACCTCGGGGTGCGCGTGATCAACCCAGCCCGGGCTCAGGATCTCCTCGGCCGCCGAGACGTCGCCGGTGTTCCACATGTCGAAGTAGCGCGTCGCGAGCCGTCGCGGCGACCGCGACTCGTCGTCGTTCACGGCGGTCATCTCACATCCGGTGTGCACGGGTGACAGCAACAGCGGGAAAGCGGGCCGGGGGCGGTACGGCCGGTCAGGAGGGGGTGGAGCCGGAGGTCCGGGCGCGCAGGCCGCTCACCCGGCGCAGGATATCCCACCAGAACGGCGCGCCGAACAACAGGGCGATCAGCGTGATGAGGAACCCCGGCCAGTGGCCCGGCGACGTGAGACGCCGCCACCAGTCGCCGCCGTGCCAGGCCCACGCCGGGCCGTCGGACGCGTCCATCGTGACGCTCACCGGGGCGTTCGTGAAGATCTTCACGAACGCCGGGGTGCTCAGCACGTCGGTGACGCACGCGTAGGGGTCCTGGCCCGGCTCGCACTGCTCGCGCAGCGGTTCCAGCGCCTGGGGGCCCGTCTGGCCGAAGGCGGTCACCGCGCTGCGGTAGGCGTTGTCGCGCAGCAGGGTCTTGCCGTACTCCAGGGAGTCCATGCTGAACACCAGCGTCACGACGAGGCCGAGCGCGACGAGGACCCAGCGGACGTAGCGGCGGTAGAGCAGGCTGAGCCGCTCCATCTCGCCGTCGAACCAGTCCTCGACGCCGCGGCGGAACGCCTCCAGATCGTGGCTCGCCCTGTCCCACACCGCCTTGAGCGGCCGGGAGAAGGGGCTCTTCAGCGCGTCGAGGTCCCGCATGAGGGCCTCCACGCCGCCGTGCTCGGTGGCGATCTCCATCACGGCGACGGCGAAGCGCGCGGGCGGGATGTCGGCGATGCTCGTCCTTCCGCGCTTGGCGTGGTCGATCTCCTGCAGCCGTTCGTGCAGCAGTTCGGCCATCGACTTGCCCTGGCCCGGCGGCAGCACGCCGCCCGCCGCGCCGTCCTGCGCCGGATCCAGGGTGAGGACGGCGGTCTCCACGGGATCGGCCTGCCCGGCGGGGTGCGCGGGATCCGCCGACGCGCCCGCCGGAGCCGTCGCCTGCCCCGCCGTCGTCTGTTCCGTCGCCATCTGTTCCGTCGCCATCTGTTCCGCGGCCACGGAGTCGGCGGCGGCGGCGAGCGGCGGGCTCTCCACGGGCGGCGGCTGCCGGCTGAACGCGGGCCGCGGGTCCCGGCCGAACGGCAGCCGCGCGAACACCCCCAACACGCTGGCGGGCAGGCGCGAGCGGCCCTCCTCCTGCGTCAGCGGCGTCCGCGCCGTGCGGCCGAGCCTCTTGAGCGCCTCCAGGATCCGGTCGAGCCGGGAGGTCCCGTCCGCCGTCTCCGCGCCGTCGAGGGTGTCGCGCAGGTACGCCCACAGGAACTTGCTGCGGATGCCGAGCAGCCTGACGATGCCCTCGTTGATGCCGCTGACGACAAGCGACAGCAGCAGGAAGGCCAGGATCAGCCCGATGGCCAGGTCTGCGTAATACGAGATCAAAGAGATCACCCGCACCCGTTGATACACGTTACGGGCTGCGATGGCAACGCTCCGATCCGCACACATATGCGTCATACGGAACAAGCCGCGCGCCAAGGCGGCAATCGCCCTTGCCCGGGCTCTTGCTCGGGCTCAGTCCTCGTAGAAGACGCGCTCCACCACGGTCCTGGCCCGCCGGGTGGCGCGCCGGTAGTCCTCGACGAAGTCCTCGGTGCCCTCGGGCGGATAGCCGAGCGCCCGCGCGAGCAGCACGCGCTCCTTGACCGGGGTCGGGATGCTGTCGGCCGCCCGGCCGCGCACCAGCATGAGGGCGTCGCGGATGCGCGAGGCGAACAGCCACGCCTGTGCGAGCACCTCCTCGTCGGCCGGGTCGAGCAGGCCCTCCCCCGCCGCCGCGCGCAGCGCGTCCAGGGTGCGCGTCGTACGCAGCGCGGGTACGGCTCCCGCGTGCCGCAGCTGGACGAGCTGGGCCACCCACTCCACGTCGCTCAGCCCGCCCCTGCCGAGCTTGGTGTGCAGGGCCGGGTCGGCCCCGCGCGGCAGTCGCTCGGCCTCCATGCGCGCCTTGAGCTTGCGGATCTCGCGTACGGCGTCGGCGGAGATGCCCTCGGCCGGGTAGCGCAGCGGCTCGATGAGCGCGACGAACTCGCGGCCGAGTTCGGCGTCGCCCGCGCAGAACCGGGCCCGCAGCAGCGCCTGGGCCTCCCAGTGCGAGGCCCAGCGGTCGTAGTAGGCCCGATAGGAGGCGATCGTGCGCACGAGCGGTCCCTGGCGTCCCTCCGGCCGCAGGCCCGCGTCGAGCTGCAGCGGCGGGTCGGGGGCGGGCAGCGCGAGCAGCCTCCGCGTCTCCTCGGCCACCGCGTGGGCCGCGCCGGTCGCGTCCCGCTCGGCCACCCCGGGCAGCGGCGCGTGCACGAACATGACGTCGGCGTCGCTGGCGTAGGAGCTCTCCAGGCCGCCCAGGCGGCCCATGGCGATCACGGCCATCCGCGTCGGGAACGGCGCCCGCCGCTCCAGCGTGACCTTGTTGATCGCCGTGTCCAGCGCCGCCTGGATCGTGACGTCGTTCAGCGACGAGAGGGCCTGGCCGACCTCCTCGATGTCGATCAGACCCGACAGGTCGGCGCATGCCGTGCGGAGCAGTTCCCTGCGGCGCAGCGCCCGCACGGCGGCGACGGCGGTCTCGGCGTCCTCCGCGTGGCGGCCCACGGCGGCGGCGGCCTCGGCGGCGAGCGTCGCGGCGGGCCGTACGGCGAGTTCGGCGGGCGAGCCCAGCATCGCGACGGCCTCGGGGGCGTGCAGCAGCAGCCCGGTGACGTACTTGCTGGTGCCGAGCAGGTGGGCGAGGCGCTCGGCCACGGCGGTCTCGTCGCGCAGCAGGCGCAGATACCAGGGCGTGGTGCCGAGCTTGTCGCTCACCTGGCGGAAGCCGAGCAGGCCGGCGTCGGGGTCGGGGGCGTCGGCGAACCAGCCGAGCATGACCGGCAGCAGCGTCCGCTGGATGGCCGCCCGGCGGGAGACGCCGCTGGTGAGCGCGGCGATGTGACGCAGCGCGCCCTCGGGGTCGGCGTAGCCGAGCGCCTCCAGCCGCGCGGTGGCGGCGGCCGTGGACAGGCGGGCCTCGGTCTCGGGCAGCCGGGCGACGGCCTGCAGCAGCGGGCGGTAGAACAGCTTCTCGTGGAGCCGCCGCACCTCCAGCGCGTGCCGCCTCCAGGTGGTGGTGAACTCCCCCACCGGGTCGGTCGTCATGCCGAGCCCCCGGCCGAGCCGCCGCAGGTCGGCGGTGTCCGACGGCACCACGTGGGTGCGGCGCAGCCGGTGGAGCTGGAGCATGTGCTCGACCTGGCGCAGGAAGGTGTAGGCCTCGGCGAGCGCCTTGGCGTCGTCGCGCCCGACGTAGCCGCCCCTGGAGAGGGCGGCGAGGGCCGACAACGTGGCCCGGCGGCGCAGCAGCGGGTCGGATCGGCCGTGCACGAGCTGGAGGAGCTGGACGGCGAACTCGATGTCCCGCAGCCCGCCCGGCCCGAGCTTGATCTGCCGGTCGGCCTCGCCCGCGGGCACGTGCGCTTCCACCCGGCGGCGCATGGCCTGCACGTCCTCCACGAACTTGGGCCGGGCGGCGGCCTGCCAGACCAGCTCGTTGACCGCGGCGACGTACTCCTGGCCGAGCTCCAGGTCGCCCGCGACCGGGCGCGCCTTGAGCAGCGCCTGGAACTCCCAGGTCTTGGCCCACCTGCGGTAGTAGGTCAGGTGGCTTTCCATGCTGCGCACGAGCGGGCCCATCTTGCCCTCCGGGCGCAGGTTGGCGTCCACCTCCCACAGCGCGCCCTCGGGGGTGCTCGCCGAGCAGGCCCGCATCATGCCCTGCGCGAGGCGGGTGGCGATCTGCAGCGCCTTGGTCTCGTCCACGCCTTCCTTGGGCTCGGCCACGAAGACGACGTCGACGTCGGAGATGTAGTTCAGCTCGCGGGCCCCGCACTTGCCCATGCCGATGACGGCCAGCCGCACGTCGCCCGCGTCGGCCACCTCGGCCCTGGCGATGGCGAGGGCGGCCTCCAGCGCGGCCGAGGCGAGGTCGGCCAGCGCGGCGGCGGCCTCGGCGAGGGTGCACTCGCCGGTCACGTCCAGCGTGGCCAGGTGCAGCAGGCGGTTGCGGTAGGCGACACGCAGCGCGTCCATCGCCGGCCCTGCCGTGCCCGGCCCGGCGGTGCCCCCTTCGGCCGCGGGCTCGGCCACCGGCTCGGCCGCACCCGGGTCCGCCCCGACCGCGAGCAGCATCTCCTCACGCAGGTCGCCGAGCGTGGACCACCGCGTCCACGGGATCGACGGCAGGCACTCCGGGTGCCGCACGACGTGCTCGCCGAGCGCCGCGCTGAGCCCGAACACGCCGAGCAGCCTGCGGCGCAGGTCCGGGTCGGCGCGGAACGCCCCGAGCACGCTCGGGTCCCGCTCGACGAGGCGGCTCAGCGTGGTGAGCGCCAGATCCGGGTCGGCGGCCCTCACGAGGTCGTCGAGCAGCGCGAAATCGCCGACCGCCTCGGGGCCGAGCTCGTCGAGCAGCCGTTCGGCCCGCGCGCCGTCGGCGAATCCGAGCGCCGCCAGGCGCCCTGCCGTCGTCTGTATCCGAGGCGCGGCGTTCACCGTTCCTTCCTCCACCCCGACGTCGATCACGTCGGCCCCCCGAGACGAACCTTCCCAGTAACCGTACACATGGGTCGGAAGCCTCCTCGCAGAGATCGGCCCCTACCGGGAGGCCGACCTTGGATGTCGCCGCCCGGCGCGTGCCGGGCTCAGCGCACACGCTAACCCTCCGCCTTGTGCGCGTCCTTAGCGGTTTCTCTGCGTAATCGGCCCATCACGGGTTTTCCCCGCGCGCCCCTCCCCCCATGTCAGTCCATGCACGGCCCAGGTGAGTCAGCGCCGGGCGAGCTGGGCCGCGAACGCCTCGGCCAGCGGCTTCCAGGTCGCCTCCAGCTCGTCCCCCGCCGCCTCGACCTGCGCGTTCAGCTCCTCGGCCCGCTCGGGCGGCAGCTCCCCGCCGCCGGTCCAGGAGGCGAAGATCGCGGGCGTGGCCTCGGGGTGGAACTGCACGGCCCAGGCCCGGTCGCCGAGCCGGTAGGCCTGGTTGGCGTACCGCGCGCCGGTGGCCAGCCGTACGGCGCCCTCGGGCAGGGTGGTCATGGCGTCGTAGTGATACTGGATCGCCCGGACCGGGCCGGACGGCAGCGCGGACAGCAGCGGGTCGGCCGCGGCCTCGGGCAGCGGCTCGATCTCCCCCAGGCCGATCTCCAGGCCCGCGCCGCCGCGCTCGACGGTCCCGCCGCAAGCCATGGTCATGAGCTGGGCGCCGAGGCAGATGCCGAGCGTCGGCACGCCCTCGTCCACGGCACGGGCGATCAGGTCCCTGGTGGCCGGCAGCCAGCCGTACCCCTCGTCGTCCCAGGCCGCCGCGGCGCCGCCGAGGACCAGCAGCCCGCCGGCGGCGCGTCCGGGCACCGGCTCCCCCTTGTACGGCCGGACGACCTCGGCCTCGACTCCGGCGGCCTCCAGCCACCCCGCGAAGAAGCCCAGGCCGGCGTCGGCCTCGTGCTCGATGACGATCAGACGTTCACCCATATGGGAGAGCTTAAAGACACATATCGGGACAGGCGATACCTGAGAGGGTCGTACCGTACAGTCCGAACCATGGACATCGATGAGGTCGCCGTCCCCGGCGGACGGCTGCGGATCACCCGGTTCGGCGGCGGTCCCCGCCTGATCATCGCGGCGCACGGCATCACCGCCTCCCTCATGGCGTGGCGGGCGGTGGCCGAGGCGCTGCCGCCCGGCTGGTCGCTGGTCGCCGTGGACCTGCGCGGGCGCGGCCACAGCGCCGATCTGCCCGGCCCGTACGGCCTGGACCGCCACGCCGAGGACCTGGAACGGGTCGCCGAGCACGTGGGCGCGGACGGCACGAGCGTGCTCACCGGGCACTCGATGGGCGCCTACGTCGCGGCGCTGCACGGCGCGCACCGGCGCTACGCCCGGGTGGTGCTCGTGGACGGCGGGCTGCCGCTGCCGCTGCCGCCCGGCGCCGACCCCGACGCGGTGCTGGAGGCGACGCTCGGCCCGGCCATCGTCCGGCTCTCCCAGACCTATCCGAGCGTGGACGCCTACCTCGACTTCTTCCGCGCCCATCCCGCGCTCGCCCACGACTGGTCCCCGCTCGTCGAGGAGTACGTGCGCTACGACGCCACGGGGCCGGACGGCGCCGTCCGCTCACGGGCCCGCGAGGACGCCGTGCGGCAGGACGGCCGCTGGCTGCTCACCGAGCACGAGGCGATCGGGACGGCCCTGAAGGCCGTCGAACCGGCGCCGCTCCTGCTCCGCGCGCCCCGGGGGCTGCTCAACCAGGACGTCGGGATGCTCCCCGACGACCTCACCGCGCGGTGGGCGGCGCAACTGCCCGGCCTGCGCGACGAGGTCGTGCCGGACTGCAACCACTACACGATCCTGTTCGACCCCCGCTGCGCCGCGGTCGTGGCCGCCCGCCTCACCGGATGAGCGCTCATCCCTTCTTGCGCGATCGGTAGCTGGCGGCCTTGACCCGGTTGCCGCACTCCTCCATGCCGCACCAGTGCCGGGTGCCGCCCCGCGAGCGGTCGACGAACAGGCGGGTGCACTCGGTGCGGGCGCACTCCCGCACCCGCACCGGCACCCGCACCGGGGACCCCGCGGAGGACACCCCCGCGGACATCTGCGCCAGCAGCGTGGCGGCCGACCGGGCGACCTCCGCGCCGATCTCCGCCGCGCCTCCCTCCCGCGCCAGACCGCCCGGGCCGAGCGTCAGCCGCGGCGGCACGGCGGAGGCCGCCCGGTTGAGCACGCCGAGATCCTCACCGGGCCAGGGACGGCCGTCCAGCGCGGCGGCGACGAGCCGGTAGACCGCTTCGCGCAGGCCGAGCAGCGTGCGCAGGTCCTCGGCGCCGAGTGACGGCTCCCCGGTGAGCACGCCCGCCTCCACCGACCATCGCGCCAGGTCGCCGGGCGTGCGCAGCAGTTCCTCCGGGCGGGTACGGCGCCACTTGAGCGTGCCGGCGAAGTCCAGCGCCAGGTTCCCGCCGACGAAGACGAAATCCACATCACCACCTTGGCAGGTGACATCGGGGTACGGCAAGCACTATCGTCACCCCCTGAACCAGTGACGCCATCGGAGGTCGCGGTGATCGACGAAGACGACTACCTCTATTTCGCCTGCCGGGCCCTCGACGGGATGACCGGCATCGTCGCCGAGCTGGGCGACGACCTCGCCAACGTCCGGCCGCCCTTCCCCGGCGCGAACTCTCCCCACGCCCTGCTCACCCACTGCCTCGGCGTGGTCTCGTACTGGGCGGGCGCACTCGTGGCGGGCCGGGAGGTGGTCCGGGACCGCGACGCGGAGTTCGCCGCCGCCGGGCCCGTCGGCCCCCTGCTCGAACGGGCCGCCGCCGTACGGGACCGGCTGGCGGTGGACGTGCGGGCCGCGCGGCCGGCCGAGCCGCTGCGGGGCACACCGCCCGCCGCGTTCCTCGGGCCCGCCCGCGAGCTGACCCAGGGGGCCGCGCTCCTGCACGTGTACGAGGAGCTGGCCCAGCACCACGGCCAGATGGAGATCCTGCGCGACTGGATCGTCGCCTCCGCGACCGCCTCCACGCCCGACCCCGGGATCGGCTCCCGGATGAGAGGACAGTCATGACCCGCGACCCCTTCGCCCACGTCGACGTCGACCGGCTGCGGTCGGGCCACGGCGTCAAGTGGGGCTCCCTGGCACCCGGCGTCCTCGGCGCGTGGGTCGCCGACATGGACTTCGGCGTGCCGCCGGCCGTACGGGAGTGCGTGATCCGGCTGGCCGAGCGGGAGGACTTCGGCTACCCCTTCTGGCGGGGCGAGGACCCGGTGGCCGAGGCGTTCGCGGAGCGGATGGACGGGCGGCACGGCTGGGCGCCCCTCCCGGGTCGCGTCCGCGTGCTGACCGATCTCATCCAGATCCTCCAGGTGATGGTCGAGCACGCCACCCGGCCCGGCGACGGGGTGGCGATCCACGTGCCGTCCTATCCGCCGTTCCTGGCGAGCATCGCGCGGGCGGGGCGCCGGATCGTGCCGCTGCCCATGACGCGGACCGCAGACGGCTGGGGCTTCGCGGCCGAGGGTCTGACCGACCGGCTGCGGGCGGCGGGCTGCCGGATGCTCGTGCTCGTCAACCCGCACAACCCGACCGGCCGGGTCTTCACCCGGGAGGAGCTGGAGGCGCTCGCCGAAGCGGCCGAGGAGCTGGACCTGGTGGTCGTCTCGGACGAGATCCACGCCGACCTCGTCTACGCGCCGCACCGCCACGTCCCGTTCGCCTCGCTCGGGCCCGCGGCGGCGGCGCGGACGATCACCGCGACCTCCGCCACGAAGGCGTTCAACATCGCCGGGCTGCGCTGCGCCGTCGCCCATGTCGGGCACGACGGCGTGTGGGAGGCGCTGTCGCGCATGCCGTACGACTACTTCGGCACGCCGTCCATCGTGGGCCGGGCGGCCACGGTCGCGGCGTGGCGGGAGTCGGCGGACTGGCACGCGGACCTGATGCGGACGCTGGAGCGCAACCGGCGGACGGTCGAGCGGTGGGCCGCGGACCTGCCGTGGGACCTCGGCCACCGCTCGCCGCAGGCCACCTACCTGAGCTGGTTCGACTTCACCGGCACGCCAGTCGGGGGCGTCGCACCCGCCGAGCGCCTGGAGCACGACGCGGGGGTCAGACTGGCCGAGGGCGCGGAGTTCGCCCAGGAGACGCCCGTTGACACCGCCGCGTTCGCGCGGCTCAACTTCGCCACCAGCCCGGCGGTCCTGGACGAGATCCTCGGCCGCCTGACGTCGGCCCTGTCTCGCGGCTCGTCCTGAACGCGGCTCCCCCGGCGGGTGGTCGCGGATCACCGTGACCACCCCGCCGGCGCCGCGTCACTTCCGGGGCGAGTCACCGGCCGGGCCGTGTCACCGGCGGGGCAAGGGTCACCGGCGGGGCCAGGTCACTGGCGAGGCAGGATCCAGGTGGCCTTGGCGGCGGCGACGAGCGCGCCGTCCACCTCGTAGACCGCGCTCGTGCCGAACAGCTTGCGGCCGTCGCGGCCCTCCGCCCGGGCCACGACAGAGTATCGGCCCATCGGATAGACCCGGCGGAACACCTGCCCGGTCAGCCGCCCGAGCAGCGGGGGCTGGATGGGCCGCCGGTCCGGGAAGCTGCGGTAGTGCGCCCATCCGGTGGCGCAGTCCAACGCCGCCCAGACGATCGAGTCGGGAACCACACCCTGCTCGTCGGTCACGTTGAACGGCACCCGCCAGCCTGCGGCCACGAGCTCGGCGCCGTCCACCGGGTTCTCCACCGGGCCGGGGAAGATCCGCAGCCCGTCGCCCGGCTCGCGCAGACCGCAGGCGAAGCAGCCCGCGATGGCGTGGCCGTGCCTGCCGGGAAAACCGGCCTCCGCGCGGGCCGCGTCGGTGAACCGCACGAACGGCGGCGGCGTCAGCGTCTCGGCGACGGGGATCGCCTCGACGAGGTGCTCGTCGCCCTGACTGAGGACGACGGCGTTGCCGACGTGCTCGACCGACAGGGCGGTCTCCAGCGGGACCGGTTGACGAAGGGTGACCTCCACCGGCGAGTCATGACCGCCCCCCGTCAGCGTGCCGGCGAGGGTGCCCGCGATCCAGCCGCCGTTGGCGGTGCCCTCGGGTCCCCGGAAACGCTTCGGTACGGTCAGAACGGTCTGCAGCCCCGCAGCCGCCGTCATATGGCCCACGCCCTCCCTGAGTCACGTCTTGATACGGCTCACCCGTAAAAGTCGTAACAAGTGAACCGATTTTACTGTTCCGGCGTAGGGACCAGCCAAACAGACGGGAGTGTCAGGAAGATTTGCAGGTTGTAACGCCGCGGTGACGGAGTGATCCCCCTCAGAGCACGGGCAGGTAGCGGCCGAGCTCGTACTCGGTCACCTGGCGGCGGTAATCCTGCCACTCCGCGCGCTTGTTGCGCAGGAAGTAGTCGAAGACGTGCTCGCCCAGCGTCTCCGCGACCAGCTCGCTGTGCTCCATCGCCGCGATCGCCTCGTCCAGCGACTGGGGCAGCGGCTGGATGCCGAGCGCCCTGCGCTCCGCGCTGGTCAGCGCCCACACGTCGTCCTCGGCGCCCGGCGGCATCTCATACCCCTCCTCGATACCCTTGAGCCCAGCGGCCAGGATGACGGCGAAGGCCAGGTAGGGGTTGCAGGAGGAGTCGACCGAGCGGAACTCGATGCGGGTCGAGCCGCCCTTGTGCGGCTTGTACATGGGCACGCGCACGAGCGCGGAGCGGTTGTTGTGCCCCCAGCAGATGTACGCGGGGGCCTCGCCGCCGGCCCCGGCGATCGCCTCGGCCCCGCCCCACAGCCGCTTGTAGGAGTTGACCCACTGGTTGCACACCGCGGTGATCTCCGCCGCGTGCCGGAGCAGGCCGCCGATGAACGACCGGCCGATCTTGGACAGCTGGTAGTCGGCGCCGGGTTCGTAGAAGGCGTTGCGGTCGCCCTCGAACAGCGACATGTGGGTGTGCATGCCGGACCCGGGGTAGTCCGTGAACGGCTTGGGCATGAACGAGGCCCACACGCCCTGCTCCAGCGCCACCTCCTTCATGACCAGCCGGAACGTCATGATGTTGTCAGCCGTGGTGAGCGCGTCGGCGTAGCGGAGGTCGATCTCCTGCTGGCCCGGCGCGCCCTCGTGGTGGCTGAACTCCACCGAGATGCCCATCGACTCCAGCATCATGATCGCGTTGCGGCGGAAGTCGTGGCCCGCGCTGTGCGGCGTGTGGTCGAAGTAGCCGCCCTCGTCTATGGGCTGGGGCCTGTCGCCCTTCTCCGGCCGGTTGCGCAGCAGGAAGAACTCCACCTCGGGGTGGGTGTAGAACGTGAAGCCCATGTCGGCCGCCTTGGCCAGCGTCCGCTTGAGCACAAAACGCGGGTCGGCGTGCGAGGGCGAGCCGTCCGGCATCAGGATGTCGCAGAACATGCGGGCGGCGCCCGGCGACTCGCTGCGCCACGGCAGGATCTGGAACGTCGACGGGTCGGGCTTGGCCAGCATGTCCGACTCGTAGACCCGCGAGAAGCCCTCGATCGCCGAGCCGTCGAAGCCGATGCCCTCGGCGAAGGCGCCCTCCAGCTCGGCCGGCGCTATCGCCACCGACTTCAGGAAACCGAGCACGTCGGTGAACCACAGCCGGATGAACCGGATGTCTCGCTCTTCGAGCGTGCGGAGCACGAATTCCTGCTGGCGGTCCAAGGCGTACCTCACGGAGTTACAGGTCTGGTCGCCTACCAGTCTGCCTCCTGAGTGTTTCACAGGGGTTACGACGAGGTGTGAGCCGCCTGTCCTGGAGATCACCGCGGACGCGGGACGGCGGCGGCGCCCCGGGAGGACGGGCCGACAGGGTGACGAAGGTCACACCGAACAAAATTCGCGGCCGGGTCGTCGTTGCTGTTGATCCGGCGTTGATCGGGTGTCGACCCGCGCGCTCTACCTTTCCGGCATGCCGGTGCACGAACCGAAGGAGCCCCCGTCCGTGGCACGACCGCTGCTCGACTCCGCGGAACCCCGGCTGCGGCGGCTGCGGGCGCTCGACTGGCCGGACCGGGTGCGCGTGCTCGGGCCCGCCGCCGCGGTGGCGATCGCGGGCGTGGCGATCTGCCTGGAGCTCGCCGACATCTGGGTGACCGCCCAGTTGCCGGACGCCCCCTACACGCCGCTGCCGTTCGCGCCCGAGGACGTGGCGGGCACCACGTTCCCGATCTTCGGCGCGCTGCTGGTGATCTCGCGGCCCCGGCTGCTGCTCGGCTGGCTGCTGTGCCTGGGCGGCCTGGGCTCGGCCGCCAACATCCTCGCCGCCAACACGGCGACCCTGCTCGTCAACAGCGGCGGCCATCCGCTGGTCCACCCGCTCTGGGTGTTCGCCGACGGCGTGTGGAACCTCACGACGTACGCGCTCGGGGTGCTGCTGCCGCTGCTCTACCCCACCGGGCGCATCCTGTCCAAGCGGTGGTGCGTGCCCGGGGGCGTGACCGCCACGGCCCTCGCCCTCGACTGGCTGTGCTCGCTGATCGCCCCGTCGAGCGTGCGCACCGGCTACAACGCGCTGGAGGTCGCCGCCTTCGCGCCGTACTACCAGGGCACCCGGCAGGTGCTGCACACGGTCGTCGCGGTGGGCATGGCGCTGGCGTTCTCCTCGCTCGTCGTCCGCTTCAACCGGGCCGACGGAATCGAGCGCCGCCAGATCCTGTGGCCGCTGGTGGCCATGGCCGGCGTGGTGGTCCCCTGGGTGATCGGCGCTCCGGTCTGGTGGACGGCCTCGCTCACGCTCCCGCTGGTGCCGGCCGCGATCGCGGTCGCCGTGCTGCGCTACCGGCTCTACGGCATCGACACACTGATCAGCAGGGCCCTCGTCGGCGCGGGCCTGGTCGGCGTCGTCGCCGCCGTCTACGTGCTCGTCGGGGCGGGCTCCAGCCTGATCCTGTCCGGCGTCGACCGGTTCGCCGGTCTGGCCGCGGCCCTGTTCGCCGGGGCGTTCTTCCATCCGATCCGAGGTGTGCTGCAGCGCCTCGTCGACCGCGCGCTGTACGGCAGGGGCGGCGACCCGCTCGCGCTCGCCGCCGGCCTGCGGCGGCGGTTGCAGCACGCCGACCCCGCGCACGCCCTGCTGGCCGCCCTGGAGGTGCTGCGCGAGGGCCTGTCGGTCACGGGCATCGCCGTGGAGATCGGCGGGACCGTCACGACGAGCGGGCGGCCCGCTCCCGTGGCCCGGGAGATGCCCCTGGTCTGGCACGGCGAGCCGGTCGGCCGCCTGCTCATCGGCCCGCCGGGCGGGCGCCGCTTCCCCGCCGCCCACGACGAGCGCGTGATCGCGGTGCTGGCGCCGTACGTCGCCGACGCCGCGCACACGGTGTCGCTGACCACCGCGCTGCAGCGCTCCCGCGAGCGCATCCTGACGGCGCGGGAGGAGGAGCGGCGGCGGCTGCGCCGCGACCTGCACGACGGGCTCGGGCAGACGCTGGCGTCGATGGCGATGACGATCAACATGGCGCGCCACAGCCTGGAACGGTCCCCGGAGACGGCCGACACGCTGCTGCGCAACCTTCGCGAGGGCATGAACAGCGTCACCGCCGACGTCCGCCAGCTCGTGTACGGACTGCGTCCCCCCGCGCTCGACGACCTCGGGCTGGCGGGGGCCGTGCGGGCCCTGGCGGAGGAGGCGCGCCCCGGCCTGGCCGCCGGCGCGGAGTCGGTCGCGGAGGTCGAGGTGACCGGGGACATGACCGGGCTGCCCGCCGCGGTGGAGGTGGCGGCCTACCGCATCGTGCAGGAGGCGCTGACCAACGTGCGCAAGCACGCGCGGGCCGGGCGCGTGCGGGTGGTCCTGCACAGGAACGGCGAGCTGCGGGTCGTCGTGGCCGATGACGGCGTGGGACTGCCGCCGGGCCGCAGGTCGGGCGTGGGCATGACCTCGATGGCCGAGCGGGCGGCCGAGCTGGGCGGCACCTGCGCCGTCACCTCGGAACCGGGCCGCGGGACGACGGTCACCGCGCGGCTGCCCGCCGTGCCCGCCCCGCCCGGCCTGCTGTGATCAGCAGGGTGTGATCAGCAGACGGCGGCGAGCGACTCTCCGACGGGCGTGCGCCGGTAGAGCACCTCGCGGCCGAGCCGCCGCCGCGCCACCAGGCCCGCGTCGGACAGCACGGCGAGGTGCTGGCTGACCGCGCCCGGCGTGAGGCCGAGCCGAAGGGCGAGCCTGGTGGTCGATCCGGGCTCGGCCAGCGCGGTGAGCACCTGCGCCCGGGTGCGGCCGATGAGCGCGGCCAGCGCCTCGGGCGTGCAGGGCGCACCGTCCGACCACAGCGTCCCGACGCCCCGCGCCGGGTAGCACAGCATCGGCAGGTAGGGCTCGTACATCACCCAGACGTCCGGCCAGGAGAAGGCGCTCGGCACGAGGACGAGGCCGTCCCCGCCGAGGTCGCCGTCGTAGGCGCAGTTCTTGACCGTGACGAGCCGGTCGCCGTGCCAGGCGACGTCCGGGTGCAGGTCGGCGAACAGCTCGCGCACTCCCCCGGCCGCCAGCGTGCGCGCCCGCCACATGACGTCGGCCTCCAGCAGCGCGCGGATCCTGGGCCAGAACTCCTCGAACGCGACCGTCCAGTACGCCCGCAGCTGGTCGGCCACCCGCCGCACGCCCTCCGCGGGGTCGTCGGCGAACCGCCGCAGCGCCGCGGGATCGGGCGTCTGCACCCAGACGGTCTCCTCGTACGCCGTGCCGGGCGGCGTGGCGCGCACCCGCTCCAGCTCGGCGGCGAAGTCCGGCAGCGGGGTGTCGGGCGGCGGGGTGAGGAAGTCGGGGATGTAGCCGCTCGCCGGGACCAGTGCGAACAGGTCGGTGAGGTCCACCTGGCGCAGGCGCGGCCCTACGGCCCGCAGCCACGGCAGGTGCAGCGAGTGGCGGCCGGGGGCGCGCAGCACCCGGAGGCTGGCCACCAGCTCCCACATCGGGGAGAACGCGAAGCGCAGCCGCGCCACGTCCTCCGGCGTGAACCGCCACTCCACCGGCACGGCCGCTCCCCCCACGTTTCAGCCAGGGCTAAAAGATTGGCACGGCACGTCCCGATTGTCCAAGGGTGGACGACCGTGACCACTGTGATCAACCGGACCGGCTTCCTCCGGTCGAGGGCCGGCGGCCTGCCCCGTCCGTTCTGGGTGCTGTTCGGCGGAACGTTCGTCAACCGGCTCGGCACGATGGTGGAGCCGTTCATCGGCATCTACCTCACGCAGGCGCGCGGCGTCTCCCTCGCCAACGCGGGGCTGGTCATGACGATGTTCGGCGTGGGGTCGCTGCTGTCGCAGCCGGTCGCCGGATGGCTGGCCGACCGCCTCGGACGCCGGGTCACGCTCACGGGCGGCATGGTCGCCACGGCCGTCACCATGCTCGCGCTCGGCTACACCACCAGCGTGCCGGGGCTCGTCGTGGGCATGCTCGTGCTGGGCGTCGTGGTGGACGCCTACCGCCCGGCGTCGCAGGCGATCGTCGCCGACCTGGTGCCGCCGGAGGACCGGCCGCGGGCGTTCGGGCTGCTGTTCTGGGCCATCAACCTCGGCTTCTCCGTCGCCATGGTGGCCGGCGGCTGGCTCGCCCGTTCGGGCTTCACGGTGCTGTTCTGGGTGGACGCCGTCACCTGCCTGGTCTTCGGCCTCCTCGTGTGGCGGGCGATCCCGGAGACCCGCCCGGCCCGCGAGCACGCCGAGCCCGGCCGGTTCGCCGACGTGCTGCGCGACCGGCTCATGCTGGCCTTCGTGCTGAGCAACCTGGCCTACGCGCTGGTCTACCTGCAGGCGTACAGCACACTGCCGCTCGCGATGACCGGGCAGGGGCTGCCCACGAGCGCGTACGGCATGGCGATGGCGGTCAACGGCCTGCTGATCGTGGTCGTCCAGCCGCTCACGACCTCCTGGCTCGCCAGGTTCGACCCGTCGAAGGTGCTCGCGGCCGGGTTCGCGCTCGTCGGGCTCGGGTTCGCGCTGACCACGCTGATGTCGTCCGCGGCCGGGCACGCGGCGGCCGTGGCCGTCTGGACGCTCGGCGAGGTGCTCACGGCCGGGATCCCGGGGGCGATCGTCGCGGCGCTCGCGCCGCCCCACCTGCGCGGGCGCTACTCGGGCCTGTACGGCCTGGCCTGGTCGGCCGCCGCCCTGCTCGCGCCGCTGCTGGGCACCCGGCTGCTGGCCTCCGCCCCCGGGCTGGTGTGGCCCCTGTTCGGCGCCCTCGGCCTGCTCGCGGCGGCGGGCCAGCTCCTCATCGGCCGCACCCTCCGCCGCCGCCCCGCCCAGACGACGTAGGCGGCCGGACCCGTCGGCTGGCCGTTTCCTGGTCAGAGTGGAACGGGACACGACATAATCCATCGCAGGATGGACGAGAACCCCCCTGCCTTTCCCGTGCGGGCGGTGGCCTGGGCGATGGCGGCCGTGGCACTGGTCCTGACCCTCGTGGGGGTGCTGGTCCAGGTCCGGATCCCCGCGGAGTGGCAGCCGCACCCCCCGTTGACGCCGGACTTCGGCGTCGCGCTCACGTTCCCGCTCACGGGAGCGTTCCTGGTGTCCCAGCGCCCCCGGCTCACCATCGCCTGGCTGATCTGCGTGGGCGGCCTGCTGGGCTCGGGCAACGTGGCCTTCACGGCGCTGATGTTCCACTGGGCTTCGCAGGGCGACATGGGGGCGGCCATCACGGCCCGGGCGGTCCAGCTGACCTGCTGGGCGGTGTCGGGCCTGCTGCTGGCGGTCATGGTTCCGCTCTTCTCGCCCACCGGGACGCTCCCCTCCCGCGGCTGGCGCGTGGTCGTCGCCGCCGGCGTCGTCGCCACCCTCGCCGAGGTCGTCCTGGGCCTGATGCGGCCCGACCCCGATCCGGCGCACTACCCCTGGCCGGCGGTGATCCACAACCCGCTGCAGGTCAGGGCCCTCGTCCCCTATTACGTCACGGTGTGGGACGTCCTGCAGTACACGATCCAGGTCTGCGTGGTGGCGGCGCTGGCCTCGCTCGCGCTCCGGCTGCGGCGCGCCGACCCGGTGACGCGGCGGCAGATCGCCTGGCCGCTGTCCGTCTTCGCGGTGTACGTGGCGCTGTACCTGCTCGGCCCGTCGATGTGGCTGCCCGCGACGCTGTGGACGGCGCTCATCCCGTTCGCGATCCTCTTCGCGGTGCTGCGCTACCGGCTGTACGGCATCGACACGGTGCTCAGCCGGACGTTCGTCACCGCCGGGCTCCTGAGCACGATCAGCGGCGTCTACTTCGGGGCCGGGGCGATCTCCAGCCTGGTCGTGTCCGGGTACCACCAGGTGGCCGGCCTCGCGGCGGCGCTGTTCGCCGGCGCGTTCTTCCAGCCGCTCCGCCACGCGCTGCAGCGCGTGGTCGACCGCGCGCTGTACGGCAGGGTGGGCGATCCGGCGCTGCTCGCCGAGCGGCTGACGCAGGAGGTGCGGCGCGCCGACCCCGCCGAGGCGCTGGCGTCGGTGGTGACGGTCGTGCGCGAGGGCCTGGCCGTGGCCGGGGTCGCCGTCGAGATCGCCGACGGCAGGCCGCGGTACGTCGAGAGCGGCCAGGTCGGGCCGTCGCCGCGCGAGGTGCCGCTGGTCTGGCACGGCGAGCCGGTGGGCCGGCTGCTCGTCGGCCCACCCGGGGCACGGCGGTTCGCCGCCGCCCACGACGATCGGGTGCTGTCCACGCTGCTCCCCTACGTGGCCGACGTGGCCCACGCCGTACGGATGGCCGCCGACCTCCAGCGCTCGCGCGAGCGCATCCTCGCCGCCCGCGAGGAGGAGCGGCGGCGGTTGCGCCGCGACCTGCACGACGGGCTCGGCCAGACGCTCGGCGCGATGGCGATGACGATCAACATGGCCAGGATCAGCCTGGCCAAGTCGCCGGACACGGCCGACAACCTGCTGCGGGACCTGCGGGTCGGCATGGACGCGGTCGCCGGCGACATCCGCGAGCTCGTGTACGGCCTGCGCCCTCCTGCCCTCGACGACCTAGGGCTGGAGGGGGCCGTACGGGCGCTGGCGGAGGAGACGCTGCCGGCGGGGACGGACGGCCTGGAGGAGGTCTCGGTGCGGGTGGACGGCGAACTCGCCGGGCTGCCCGCCGCCGTGGAGGTCGCGGTGTACCGCATCGTGCAGGAGGCGCTGAACAACGTGCGCCGCCACGCGCGGGCCACCCGCGTCGAGGTGCGCGTCACGCGCTCCCCGGCCGGGGAGGGCGGCGGCGAGCTGCGGGTGACGGTCGCCGACGACGGCATCGGCCCGCCGGCCCGGCTGCGTGCGGGGGTCGGCATGTCCTCCATGCGCGAGCGCGCGGCCGAGCTGGGCGGAAGCTGCGTGGTCACCGCCCCCGAGACCGGCGGCACGGTCGTCGAGGCCCGGTTCCCGCTCACCGCCTGAGCGCTCAGGCGGGGCGGACGCTCACCGCCTGAGCGCCCGCCCCGCCCGCCTCGTGACCCAACCGAAAGGCGCTCGGCACGACCGGGAGGGCCGCTGCCTCTACGCTTACCGTGCGATGGTGACTTTTCGTGCTCTTGGGCCGTTCGAAGCGATTTCCGATGGCGAGACGCTCGACCTGGGCGGCCAGCGGCAACAGGCCGTGCTCGCCCGGTTGCTCGTGGCCGGAGGGCGCGCCGTACCGGTGAGCGTGCTGATCGACGAGCTGTGGCCCGGCGAGCCGCCCGCCCAGGCGTTGTCCACGATCCAGGGGTATGTGTCCCGGCTGCGGCGGGCGCTCGAACCGAACCGCGCGCCGCGCGAGGAGGCCGGCGTCCTGGTGTCGGCCCCGCCCGGCTACGCGCTGCGGGCGGGCGTCGAGGACGTGGACTCCTGGCACTTCGAGCACCTGGTCAAGAGCGACCACGAGGGCCCGGCCGCGACGCTGGAGCGGATGGAGACGGCCCTCGCCCTGTGGCGCGGGCCCGCGCTCGCCGGGTTCCAGGAGCTGGCCTGGGCGCAGACCGAGGCCACGCGGCTGGACGAGCTTCGCCTGCTCGCCGTGGAGCGCCGCGCCGACGCCGCGCTGCGGCTGGGCCGTACCGGCCCGATGATCCCCGACCTGGAGGCGCACGCGTCGGCGCACCCGCTGCGGGAGGAGGCCTGGCGGCTGCTGGCGCTCGCGCTGTACCGCGCCGGGCGGCAGGGTGACGCGCTCGGCGCGCTGCGCCGGGCCAGGGAGGCGCTGCGCGACGAACTCGGGCTCGACCTCGGCCCCACCTTGCAGCGGCTCGAGCAGGACATCCTCGTCCAGGCCGAGCATCTGGACGCTCCCGCTCCGGCCGCCGGCGGGCCTTCGAGCGGGCCCGTGAGTGGGCCCGTGAGTGGGCACGGTGTGGAGCCGTCGGCGCCGTCCGCATCGGACGGAGGGGACGGAGCCGGCGGAGCGTCCGCCGGCGCGGCGCCCCTGCGCGTGCTGATCGCCGACGACCAGGCGCTGGTGCGCACCGGCCTCAAGGTGATCCTCGACAGCGAGCCGGGGCTCGACCTCGTCGGGGAGGCGGAGAACGGCGAGCAGGCGATCGCGCTCGTCCAGTCGGCGCGGCCCGACGTGGTGCTCATGGACATCCAGATGCCGCGCCTGGACGGCCTGGCGGCGGCCCGGCGGGTCCTCGCGGCGGAGGAGCCACCGAAGGTGATCATGATGACCACCTTCGGCACCGACGAGAACCTCTACGCCGCGCTGCGGGCCGGCGTGAGCGGCTTCGTGCTGAAGACCTCCGCACCCGAGCAGCTCATCGCGGCGATCCGGGCGGCCGTCGCGGGCGACGCGCTGCTCGACCCGGCGGTCACCACGCACCTCATCGCGGCCTTCGCCGGGCGGCGCGACCCGGCGGCGCCGGAGGGCCTGTCCGACTCCGACATCGACCTGATCAAGCTGGTCGCCCGGGGCTTCACCAACCGGCAGATCGCGATGACGCTGGCCGTGCCGGAACAGGAGGTCGCCGACGAGGTCACGGCGCTGCTGCGCGGCCTCGGCCTGGTCGACCGCGCCCAGCTCGTGGTCCTGGCGTACGAAAGAGGGCTGGTCAGCCCCGGGTCGCCCGGCGCCTGACCCTTATCGTCGCTTTGACGACAACTAATCGGACACCTTAGGGTGGGACCGTGGCTCAACTGCGTATCGCTCTCGCCCAGACCAATCCGGTCGTCGGTGACATCGCCGGCAACGCCGACATGCTCGTCGAGTGGACCCGCAGGGCCGCCGAGCGCGGCGCGCACCTCGTGGTGTTCCCCGAGATGTTCCTGACCGGCTACCCCGCCGAGGACCTGGTGCTCCGGTCGTCGTTCGTGGAGGCGTCGATCACGGCGCTGTCGAAGGCGGCCACGCGGCTCGCGGACGAGGGGCTCGGCGGTCTCCCCGTCGTGGTGGGCTACCTCGATCGGGCCGACCTCGCCCCGCGCGTGGGACAGCCCAAGGGCGCCCCGCTCGACGCGGTCGCCCTGCTCCACGAGGGCCGGGTGGTGACGAAGTCGGCCAAGCACCACCTGCCGAACTACGGGGTGTTCGACGAATACCGCTACTTCGTGCGCGGCGACCGCCTGCCGATCTTCCGCCTGCACGGCGTGGACGTCGCCGTGGCCGTGTGCGAGGACCTGTGGCAGGACGGCGGTCCCGTCTCGGTGGTCGCGCAGGCCGGCGCCGGCCTGCTCGTCGTCCCGAACGGCTCGCCGTACGAGACGAACAAGGACGACGTGCGGCTGGAGCTGTGCGCGCGGCGGGCCCGCGAGGCGGGCTGCGCGCTCGCGTACGTGAACATGGTCGGCGGCCAGGACGAGCTGGTCTTCGACGGCGACTCGCTCATCGTGGACGCCTCCGGGGAACTGGTCGCCCGCGCGCCGCAGTTCGAGGAGGACCTGTTCGTCACCGACCTGGAGCTCCCGGAAGGCACGGGCGAGCTCGGCGAGTCGCGCCACGACGCGCACGACGGCACCGTCATCACGGTCGAGCGGGTGCTGCTGTCGGCCGCGCCGGTCGAGCCGTACGAGCCGGAGGCCCCGGTCGTCGCCGAGCGGCTGGACGACCTGGCGGAGATCTACAACGCGCTCGTGCTCGGCGTGCGCGACTACGTGCGCAAGAACGGCTTCCGCTCGGTCATCCTCGGCCTGTCCGGCGGCATCGACTCCGCCCTCGTCGCCACGATCGCCTCCGACGCCGTCGGGCCCGAGCGGGTGCACGTGGTGCTCATGCCCTCGCGCTACTCCTCGGACCACTCGATCACCGACGCCGAGGAGCTGGTGCGCCGCCAGGGGGTCGCCTCCCAGGTCGTCCCGATCGCCGACATCGTCTCGGCGTTCGAGAAGGAGATCGAGCTGCACGGCCTCGCGGCCGAGAACCTGCAGGCCCGCGTGCGCGGCATGCTGCTGATGAGCCTGTCGAACGAGCACGGTCACCTGGTGCTGACCACCGGCAACAAGAGCGAGCTGGCCACCGGCTACTCCACGCTGTACGGCGACTCGGCGGGCGGGTTCGCCCCGATCAAGGACGTGCTCAAGAGCGTGGTCTGGAAGCTCGCGGAGTGGCGCAACACCCAGCCCGGGCAGCCCCCGATCCCGGAGAACTCGATCACCAAGGAGCCGAGCGCGGAGCTGCGGCCCGACCAGCGCGACACCGACTCGCTCCCGCCCTACGAGGTGCTCGACCGGCTGCTGCGCGACTACGTCGAGCGGGACATGGGCCGCGACGAGCTGGTCGCCGCCGGTCACGACCCTGAGCTGGTCACCCAGATCATCCGCCTGGTGGACCTGGCAGAGTACAAGCGCCGTCAGTACCCACCGGGCCCGAAGATCACGCCCAAGAACTTCGGCCGCGACCGTCGCCTGCCCATCACCACCCGCTGGCGCGAGCGCCTCTAGACCCGCACATCGCGGGCGCGGACCGGCCGCCGGCCGCCGAGCGGCGCGGCGGCGTTCCCGCCGCGCCCCGGCGGCCCGGCCCCCGGCGGTCCGGCAGCCCGGCGGCCGTTCGCGGCGGCGCCGGCGGAAATTGGGCCTTGCCCGTGTCGTGCCGCGGAACTACGCTCCGGCTAATTCTTAGGAAACTTTCCTAACGATTACTGGAGGCCGGATGCGCCGAACAGCCGTTTTCCTCGTGACACTCCTGCTGATGTCCGCTCTCGCCGCGCCTGCGCGGGCCGCCACCGGCCTCACCGCCGTCTTCACGCTCAACGGCACCCAGGGCAAGTTCGTCGTCACCAACTCCGGCTCCGCCGCCGTCACCGGCTGGTCGATCCAGTTCGACCTGCCGGCCGGTGTCACGGCGGGCAATCCGCAGAACGCGACCATCAGCCAGAGCGGGACGAAGGTCAGGCTCACTCCCGCCTACTACATCAACACGATCCGGGCGGGCGGCACCACCGAGCCGTACAGCCCCGCCTTCACGCTCAGCGCGGCGGCCCAGCCGGCCAACTGCACGATCAACGGCGCCGACTGCGACGGCACCGGAGACCCGCCTCCCCCGCCCGCACCGCTGACGGCGACGTTCTCCGCCGGCGGGACGCAGGGCAGGTTCGTGGTGAACAACAACTCCGACACGGCGTTGAACGGCTGGTCGATCGTGTTCGAGCTCCCGGCCGGGGTGACCGCGAGCGGCGCCCAGAACGGCACGCTCAGCCAGAGCGGGCGGCAGGTCACGCTGACCCCGGCCTTCTACAACTCCGCCGTCGCGGCCCACGGGTCGACCGAGCCGTACAGCCCCACCTTCACGCTCAGCGCGGCCGCCGAGCCGGCGAACTGCCGGATCAACGACGTCAGATGCGACGGCGCGGCCGACACGCCGCCGGGCGCGCCGGCGAACCTCCGGGCCACCGTGAAGACCACCAAGACGGTGACGCTGGCCTGGGACGCCGCGACCCCCGGCAGCCTGCCCGTCAGCGCTTACGAGGTGTACAACGGCTCGGCGCTCGCGGCCACGGTGACCGGGACGAGCACGACCGTCACCGGGCTGACGCCGAAGACCGCCTACACGTTCACGGTCAGGGCGAAGGACCGCAAGGGCAATCCGTCCCCGGCGAGCAGCGCCCTCACGGTCACGACCAACGACCCGGCCGACGACACCCGGCCGCCCACGGTCCCGGCCGGTCTGCACAGCACCGCCAAGGACGCCACCAGCGTCACGCTCACCTGGACCGCTGCCACCGACGACAAGGGCGTGGCGGCGTACGACGTGTACGCGGGAGGCGATTTGGCGGCCACGGTGACCGGCACCTCGGCCAAGGTCACGGGACTGTCGCCGTCCACCGAGTACACCTTCACCGTGCGGGCGCGCGACCTGTACGACAACGTGTCGGCCGCGAGCGATCCGGTGAAGGTGAGCACGGCCGACATCGTCGGGAACGGCTACGCCAGGGTGGGCTACTTCGTCCAGTGGGGCATCTACGGCCGGCAGTATTTCGTGCGCAACCTGGAGACGACCGGCGCGGCGGCGCGGCTGACCCACCTCAACTACGCCTTCGCCAACATCGACCCGGTCAACCTGACCTGCCTCAACGGCGTGACCAAGGGGACCACGTCCAACCCGCAGGACCCGAGCCAGGGCGACGGCGCGGGCGACGCGGACGCCGACTACGGACGGCCGATGAGCGCCGCCCAGTCGGTCGACGGCGTCGGCGACACCGGCTGGGAGAACCTGCGCGGCAACTACAACCAGCTGCGCAAGCTCAAGGCGAAGCACCCGGACCTCAAGGTGCTCATCTCGATCGGCGGCTGGACGTACTCGAAGTACTTCTCCGACGTCGCGGCCACCGACGCGTCCCGCAAGAAGTTCGTCAGCTCCTGCATCGACATGTACATCAAGGGCAACCTGCCCGTCTACAACAGCGCGGGCGGACCGGGCAGCGCGGCCGGGATCTTCGACGGCATCGACCTCGACTGGGAGTGGCCGGGCTCGGACGGCCACGCGGGCAACCATGTCAGCCCGAACGACAAGGCGAACAACACCGCGCTGATCGCCGAGTTCCGCCGGCAGCTCGACGCGCTGGGAGCCACGACGGGAAGGTACTACCTGCTCAGCGCGTTCACCCCGGCCGACCCGGCGAAGATCGCGGCCGGCTGGGACCTGCCGCAGGTGGCGAAATACCTCGACGTGTTCAACATCCAGGGCTACGACTTCCACGGCGCGGGCAGCGACAACTCCTGGGAGCCCAACCGGACCGGGCACCAGGGCAACCTCTACACCGACGCCGACGATCCCTACTCGTTCCACTTCAGCGTGGAGAACGCGGTGAACGCCTACCTCCAGGCGGGGGTGAACCCGCGCAAGCTCACGATCGGCCTGGCGTTCTACGGACGCGGCTGGCAGGGCGTGACCGACGGCGGGAAGGCCGGCGAGTGGCAGCAGGCCACCGGCGCGGCGCCCGGCCAGTTCCAGGAGGAGGCCGGCACCCGGGGCTACTCCAACCTGGTGGCGAGCGTCCCGGGCTGCACGGTCGGCCATGACGAGCAGGCGGTGGCGACCTCCTGCTACACCGGCAACGGCGGCCAGTGGTGGAGCTTCGACGACGCCTGGTCGATCGGGCGCAAGGCCGCCTGGCTGCGGAGCAAGGGCCTGCTCGGGGCGATGATCTGGGAGATGTCCGGCGACACCGGCACCCTGATGGGCGCGCTCGACGCGGGCCTGAAATGAGAGCGCCGTGACCGGTGCCGGGCAGGCGTCCGGCACCGGTCACGGAGTTATCGGAGACGGGTCAGCGGAGACGGCGTCATCGGAGAGGGGTCAAGGAGACGCGTCACCGGCAGACGGCCGCCCGCCCTCGCGTCCATGCCCGCCAGTGGTACCCGGCTCCCACGAGAGTGCTCAGCGCGTGTCGCGCCGCTCCGCGCGCGGCGCATGACGGTGGCGAGCGCGGTCCGTACGGCCGTCGGCCGTACGGACCGGGTCACGGCTCGAAGGTGAAGGACCGCATCACGACTCGAGAGTGGGGAGCCGGGTCACAGCTCGGGGGTGGAGGGACGGGTCACAGCTCGGGAGTGGAGGGACGGGGACGGAAGCCCTTGAGCGCCTCGTCGACGATCCGCTCGGGAAGGTCGGCAGGGGAGTCGCCGGTGTGGGACCACTTCGTGAGCCAGATCATCGCCCCGCTGAGGAGGGCCAGGGCCATGTCGACGTCGAGGTCGGCGCGCAGTTCCCCGGTTTCCATGCCACGCCGCAGAACCGCCGTCACCACCGCCCTGCGCGGCTCCACGGTCAGCTCGCGGAACCGCTCCGCCAGCCGGGGGTGCCGCTCGGAGTCGCTCATGGCGATGTTCATGATGCAGCGGGTGCGGTGGTGGCTGGCCTCCTCCTGGATCACCCGGAGGTAGGTCACCAGGTCATCTCGCACGGTTCCGCCCTGCGGCAGCGGGATCGGCGGCTTGAGCGTCGCCAGAGCGTCCACCACCAGGTCCTCCTTGTTGGACCACCTGCGGTAGATCGTGGTCTTCCCGACACCGGCGCGGCTGGCGATCGACTCGATGGACAGCTCCGACACCCCGATGCCCTCACCGAGCAGCTCGAGAGTGGCCTCGATGATCGACCGTTCCGCCTTCTCGCTGCGCGGGCGGCCCGCCGGGCGGGCCACCCCCTCAGCCGTCTGCTGCGTCTTCATGACGAGTTCACACTACCGCCGCTTCCTTTTCGGTCTCAGCCTTGGTGACCGCGGCGTTGACCGAAGCCTTGCCCGGCATCCAGCGGGCCACCACGAGAGTGCCGACGAGGGCGACGAAGGCCGATCCGAGAGCCGCCCAGTGGATGCCGGTGACGAACGCGGCGTTCGCGGCGTCGAGCAGCCTCGCACCCTGCGGGCCCAGGTGACCGGCGACGCCGGCCGCACCGGAGATGGACTCGGTCACGACGTGGCGGAGCTGCTCCGGCAGGGCGCTGACCTTGTCCTCCATGTCGTTGCGGTAGCTCGCGGAAAGGACCGCGCCCAGGATGGCGATGCCCAGCGTGCCGCCGACCTGCCGGACGACGTTGCTCATCGAGGAGCCCACGCCGGCCTTCTCCCGCGGCAGCGCGTTCATGATGGCCGTGGTCGCCGGGGGCATGATGTTGGCCATCGCGGCGCCCTGGACGAAGCCGAGGACGAGCAGCATCCAGATCGGGGTGTCCACCTGCACGAAGGCGTAGGCCGTCAGGGCCAGCGTGATGACGAGCATGGCCACCGTGCCGACGGCCCGGGCGCCGTACTTCTGCACCATGCGCGCGCTCTGCGGCGCGAAGATCAGCTGAGCGGCCGCGAACGGCAGCACGAGCGCCCCCGACTGCAGCGGCGAGTAGTTCCTGACGATCTGCCAGTAGAAGGCCAGGAAGAACATCACGCCCATGGCCGCGAAGAACACGAGGCCGACGGTGGCGATCGCGGTGGAGAAGCCGGCGTTGCGGAAGTTGCGCACGTCGAACGCGGGGTGGTCGATCCGGCTCTCGTACCACACGAAGGCGGCGAGGATCGCGAGGCCCAGCAGCGACGGCACGACGACCGAGACGTCGGCGACGGTGCCGAGGTCGCTGATCCGGACGATGCCGTAGACGAGGCTGATCAGGCCGAGGATCGACAGCAGCACGCCGACCGGGTCGAGACCGCTCTTGTTCGGGTCCTTGGAGTCCGGCACGATCCCGGCGATCAGCGCGAGGCCGATGATCACGATGGGCACGTTGACGAGGAAGACCGAACCCCACCAGAAGTGCTCCAGCAGCAGGCCCCCCGTGATCGGGCCGATCGCCACGGCGATGCCGACGCCGCCGGCCCAGATGCCGATCGCCTTGCCCCGCTCGTGGATCGGGAAGACGTTCGAGATGATCGCCAGCGTGGCCGGCATGATGGCGGCGCCGCCGAGGCCCATCAGGGCCCTGGCCGCGATGAGCTGCATCGGGTCCTGCGCGTACGCGCTGGCCAGCGAGGCCAGGCCGAACAGGACCATGCCGACCATGAGCATCCGCTTACGCCCGTAGCGGTCGCCCAGCACCCCGAAGGTGAACAGCAGACCGGCGAACACCAGCGTGTAGGAGTTCATCGCCCACTCGAGCTCGCTCTGGGTCGCGCCCAGGCCGTGGACGGGATCGGCGATCGTCTTGATCGCCACGTTGAGGATGGTGTTGTCGAGGACGACGGCCAGCAGGCTGAACACCATCACGCCGAGGACCTGCCACCGGCGTGGGTGGCCTGTATGAGCTTCTGAGTGAGCTCCCACGGATTCCCCCATGATTTCGATACGGCTGAGTTTCGCAACGCAAGCGTAGCGCTGGTCATTCCGATACGCAACGGGACCGTTTCATAATCTCCGGTGGCACCGTCGTATCCGCTGGTGGGGTGGCCAGAAGGCGTCCGGCCGAGGTGCCGGCCCGCGCACCGCTCGTCCCCGATACCCGCGCCTCCCAGGCGTGCCGGAGCGCCACGGCGTCTCACACCGCCACCCGGGCGAGAGGCGTCCACGCGCGGACGCCCCTCACGGGTGGGGCCCGAAGGACGACCGCGCGCGCCCCCTGTACATCAGCGCGGGGGCCGGTTCTATTCCCGGTATGGGGCGGACTTCATTCCCCCGTCCGGCCCGGTCCTATTCCCCGGCGGATGCGGGCAGGGGCGTCGCGGCGTCCGGCCCTGCCGCGATGTCCGCTCCGGCTGCCGCGCCGAGACCGCTCGCGGCCTTCGAAATGTCCGATACGGCCGCCATGCTCGTTCCGGCCGGAGCGAGGACGGCGGCCGGATCGGCACCCCTGACCAGAGCGGCGAGCAGGGCCAGCGCGACGCCGACCGCGCCGGACACGGCGAAGGCCCAGGCGGGGCCGTGGGCGTCCAGGAGACCGCCGGCGAGAGGCCCGGCCAGGGCTCCTCCGATCGTCAGCGACGTGCCGTGCAGGCCCATCGCCTCACCCCGCGCCGCCGCCGGGACGCGCCGGTTGACGGCGTCCACGGTGGACGACAGCGCCGGGGCGCACAGCAGCCCGGCCGGCACCAGCGCCAGGCACAGCCAGCCCCAGCCTCCGCCCACCAGGCCCACGGGCGCGGTCAGCACCGCCAGGCCGCCCGCGAGCACCACGGGCGACAGCCCCCGGGAGAGCCCGCCGTACACGAACCCGCCGACGAGCGAGAACGCGCACCACAGCGCGAGGACCAGTCCCGTCCACGCGGTCGCGCCGTCCGCCTTGAGCATCGCCACGACGCTCAACTCGGTCGTGGTGAGCACGAAGGTGAGCCCGGACACCAGGCAGAGCAGGGCGAGCAGGCCGGGCCGCAGCCACTGCCGCCGGGGGACGGCCCTCTCGTGCCCCGCGTCCTCCTCGGCCGACCGCGTGGGCGGGTTGAGCAGGTACAGCGCCACTCCCGAGCCCGCCAGACCGGCCACCACGCCGTACATCGTCGCGGTGCTGCCGAACGCCGTCACGCTCGCGACGGCGAGGGCGGGGCCGACCATGTACGACAACTCCACGCCCATCGAGTCGAGGGCGAAGCCGGTCTGGTGGTTCTCCGCCGGCACCATCGCGGCCACGCACTGCCGGATGGTCCCGAACACCGGCTGGCTGAACAGCCCGCCGATCAGCGCGCCCGGCAGCAGCACGGCGTACGGCATCGCGGGCGCGGCGCACCACAGGCACAGTTGCACGATGGTGGTCACGGCCATCACCGGCCGCAGCCCGCGCCGGTCGACGAACCGGCCGACGAGCGGCGAGCCGATCGCGGCGCCCGCCATGGAGGCGGTGCCGACCAGACCCGCCTGGAGGAAACCCAGCTTCTGGTCATTCACCACGTGCAGGGTCAACGTCATGCCGGTGCCGGTGAGGGGAATTCTCGCGATCATGCCGACCAGCAGCAACGCCCGCACGCCCGGCAGGGCGAGCACCCGCCGGTAACGATCAAAAGCCATTGTGGTTCCTTACCTCCGCATGGCATTGTGCCGGGCGCCTCCGACATTCTCGCGAGCGGGTCGCCTCATTCGTCCCTTTGATCCCAGTTGTCCCAGGCCCGGATTACGCCGCCTGTCCGGGGTGTTCCAGCCCATGGCGGCATGCGATGATCTGACTGTCCGGGGACGCCACAGGGGCGCCACGAGGCCTGGAGGTAGCCATGTCCTCTGTTTCTTCCGTTGTGTCCAAGCCCGCCCTCTACGGCGGGGCCGCGGGACGCAGGGTCACCGTCCGCGACGTCGCGGCAGCCAAGGAACGCCACGAGAAGTGGCCGATGGTGACGGCGTACGACGCCATGACCGCGAGGGTGTTCGACGAGGCGGGCATCCCGGTGATGCTGGTGGGCGACTCGGCCGCCATGGTCGTCTACGGCTACGAGTCGACGCTGCCCGTCACGGTCGACGACCTCATCCCGCTCACCGCCGCGGTCGTACGCGGCTCGTCGCGGGCGATGGTCGTGGCCGACCTGCCGTTCGGCTCCTACCAGGCCTCACCCCAGCAGGCCCTGGAGACCGCGGCCCGCTTCGTGAAGGAGGCCGGCGCGCACGCCGTCAAGCTGGAGGGCGGCCACCGGGTCCTCCCGCAGGTGGAGATGCTCGTGTCGGCCGGGATTCCGGTCATGGCGCACCTCGGCCTGACCCCTCAGTCGGTCAACGCCTTCGGCGGCTACCGGGTGCAGGGCCGCGGCCAGGCGGGAGACGAGATCATGGCCGACGCCAAGGCGCTGGAGCACGCGGGCGCCTTCGCCGTCGTGCTCGAATGCGTCCCCGCCGACCTCGCCCAGCGGGTCACCACGTCGCTGAGCATCCCCACGATCGGCATCGGAGCGGGTCCCCACACCGACGCGCAGGTCCTCGTCTGGCAGGACCTGATGGGCCTGACCCCGCAGCCCGCGAAGTTCGTGAAGAAGTACTTCGACCTGGCCGGGGAGATGGACCGCGCGATCCGCGCGTACGCCGACGAGGTGGTCTCCGGCGTCTTCCCCAGGCCCGAGCACAGCTACCGCTGACGCCCGGCGGGCGGCCGCGGCAGCGTGCGGCGGCCGCCCTCGACCGGGGTCCTCCCGGCGGGGTCGTCCCCCCGGGCCGTCTCAGATCGCGTCGAGCGCCTGGGCGAAGTCGGCCCACAGGTCCTCGGCGTGCTCGATGCCCACGGCCACCCGCACCGTCCCCTCGCCGATGCCCGCCGCGGCCAGGCCCTCGGCGCTCACCGTACGGTGCGACGTCGTGGCAGGGTGGAGGATCAGGGTCTCCACGCCGCCGAGCGAGGGCGCGAGCAGCGCGAGCCGCACGTTGCGCATGAACGCCTCGCCGGCGGGACGCCCTCCGGCGAGGTCGAAGGAGAACACGCCGCCGAAGTCGGGCAGGAGCTTCGTGGCGAGCTCGTGCGACGGGTGGGAGGACAGGCCCGGCCAGTGCACCGCGGCCACGGCCGGATGCCCGGCGAGCCGCGTCGCGAGCACGCGGGCGTTGGCGCAGTGGCGCTCCATCCGCAGCGGCAGGGTCTGCATCCCCCGGAGGGTCAGCCACGCGGCGAACGGGTCGGCCGTCGCGCCGAGCTCCACCGCGTACGACCACACCCTGCGATACACGTCCTCGGAGGCGAACACGGCGATCCCGCCGACGACGTCGGTGTGCCCGGACAGGTATTTGGTGACGGAGTGCACCACGATGTCCGCGCCGTGCTCGATGGGGCGGCACAGGATCGGTGAGGCGAAGGTGTTGTCGACCACGGTGAGGATCCCGGCCTCACGCGCGGCCGCGCACATCCCCGGGATGTCGGCCACCTGCGTCATCGGGTTGGCGATCGTCTCCAGATACAGCAGCTTCGTCGTGGGCCGCACGGCGGCGCGTACGGCCGCGGGGTCGTCCTCCGGCACGCGGGTGACCTCGACGCCGAAGCGGTCCGCGAGGTCGGCCAGCGTCTGCGCGGTGGCGCCGTACAGCGCCGACTGGGCGATCACGTGGTCGCCCGACTTCAGCAGGCCGAGCAGCACGGCGTTGATCGCGCCCATGCCCGAGCCGGTGGCCACGGCGGCCACGCCGCCCTCCAGGCCGGCGACCGCCTCCTCCAGCGCGCGCACGGTGGGGTTGGAGAGCCGGCCGTAGACGTACGCCCCGTCGGGCCGCCCCATGCCGTCGGCGAAGACGGCCGGGTCGTCGAAGACGAATCCCGAGGTCTGGTAGATCGGCATGGAGATCGGCACGCTGGCCTCCGGCGTGGGCCGGGGCAGGTGGACGACGCGCGTTTCCGGATGCAGGGAGCTCATGCCGTCCACAATTACCTAGAAAAGCAATTCTTGTCAGATTTTCCCCTCGACGACCGGTTACGCGGCGAGCGGAGAAGCCGTCCGGCGCCGCCGCCCGCGGTGAGGATGAGGGGGTGGATGTCAGCTTCCTCCTCGTGCACAGCCCCTCCGTGGGCCCCTCGACCTGGACCCCCGTCGCCGAGATCCTGCGGGCGCGCGGGCACACCGCCGTGGTTCCGCGGCTGACCGACGTGACGGCCGGTCCGCCGCCCTACTGGCCGAGGGTGGTGAGCGAGGTGGCGGCGAGCGCGCCACGCGGGCCGCTGGCCGTCGTGGCGCACAGCAACGCCGGGCTCTTCGTGCCGCTGATCGCGCAGGCCCTCGCCGGGCAGGTCGCCGCGTGCCTGTTCGTCGACGCCGCCCTGCCGCCGCGCAGGGGCGCGTGCCAGGCGGCGGAGCCGGAGCACCTCGACTTCCTGAGCTCCCTCGCCGACGACGCGGGCGTCCTGCCCCGCTGGACCGACTGGTGGCCCGAGGACGACGTCGCCGCCCTCCTCCCCGACCCGGTGGTCCGCCAGGTGGTCGTGGCCGAGCAGTCGCGGCTGCCCCTCACGTACTACCAGGAGGAGATCCCGGTGCCGGCCCGCTGGGACCACCTCAGGGGCGGCTACCTGTGGTTCGCGGACGCGTACGCCGGCCTCGCCCACGAGGCCGGGGAACGCGGCTGGCCGGTCACCCGCATCCCCGGCGAGCACCTGCACCAGCTCGTCGCGCCGGAGGCGGTGGCCGACTGGCTGCTCGCCACCGCCACGTAGCCGCGCCCGCCGAGCTGAGCGGGCGCGCTCAGCGGACACGTCGAACGGGTGCGCTCAGTGGGCGCCGAGCGCGCGAGCGAGCCGGACGACGACGAGGCGGCTCGGCACGCCGCTGTCGATCAGCCTGCCGTCGGGGCCGAAGTCGCCGAGGCCGAAGTCGTTGTCGTTGGCCAGCGCGATCGTGCGCGGGCCGAGCACCGCCAGCCCCTCGATCTTGCCGGGCAGCGACGGCACCAGCGCGTTCGGCTCCAGCACGAGCGACTTGGCGGGCAGCCCGAGGCCGGACGCCGCGGCCAGCTCCTCCAGGGACGGGCTGGTCTTCGGGTCGTCGTACGGCCCGCCGAGCAGGTTCGCCGCCTTCGTCAGGTCGATGGAGTACACCCGCGCGACGTTGTCGGTGCGCTCGTCCACGAGCAGGCGGCCCGGGCCGGCGTACGCCAGGCCGGAGATCTTCATCTCGCTCTGGTCGCCGTTCACCTTCGGGTCGAAGGTCGTGACGTCCTCGAACCGGTACGGGTACTCCCCGGTCACCTTCCGGCCGCGCAGGTCGAAGGTGAGGATGCGCCCGAACCGCGACTTCTTCGCGGCCTTCTTGTCGGGGATGGCCAGCGGGCTCTGCACGGCCAGATACAGCGTGCGCTGGTCGGACGAGATCGCGAGGCCCTCGAAGCCGCGGTTCTGCTGGCGGCTCGCCAGGATCGCGGGCAGCGTCTCCTTCACCGGGTAGTCGGCGCCGGTCAGGCCGAGCCCCACGGGAACGTGCCGTTCCAGCACCCGCCCGTCCGGCGACACCCGCACCAGCGACGGGCCGTACTCGTCGACCAGCCAGAAGTCGCCGTCGCGGGTGCGCACGAGGTCCTCGACGTCCAGCCCGCTCGGGTTGTACGGCAGAGCCGTGCGGCCGTCCCAGGTGTAGGGCGTCTCGTCGTGCCCCGCCTGGTTCGACAGGCCGGTCACGGGCCTGCCGGAGGCGCCGGCGATCGGGATGTACTGCTTGATCTTCGCCGTGCCGCCCGCGAGGGCGACCCGTACGATCGCCGGAGCGAAGTCGGGCACCGGGAAGGTCCGGCGCTTGTCCCCGTCCACGGTCGGCTGGCCGTTCGGGCCACGGTCGGTGACGAGCCAGAACTCCCCGGGCCGGCCGGCCGGGAACAGGCCGCTGCCGACGCCGCCGAGCCGCACGCCGCGGTCGTCGGCGATGGACGGCTGCGCCTGCTTCAGCGCGGGGGCGGGGAGCGTGACGTCGGCGACGACGACGGGGCCCTTGGCCGGGTCGGCGGCGGCCGTGCCGGCGGCGGTGAGGGTGAGCGCGGCGGCGATCGCCAGACCGGCGGAGACGTGACGGAGCACTGGAGGCCTTTCAGACAGCGACGACAGCGCCCGAAGGTAGTGAACGCCCACGTCTCCGACGTGACGATCAGGTGAAGCGCGGATGGCTACACGTCGGTCACCCGGATGCCGGCGTGGGCCTTGTATCGGCGGTTGATCGAGATCAGGTTCGCCGTGAGCGCCTCGACCTGGTGGGCGTTGCGCAGCCGGCCCGCGTAGACGCCGCGCGCGCCGGGAATGCGACCCGCGAGCGCGCGTACGACGTCGGTGGCCTCGCGGTCGTCGCCCAGCACGAGCACGTCGAGGTCGATCTCCGCCACCGAGGGGTCGAGCAGCAGCACCGCCGAGACGTGGTGGAAGGCCGCGACCACCCGGCTGCCGGTCAGCACCGCGGCCGCCTGCTGCGCCGCGCTGCCCTCCTCCACGGGCAGCGCGTACGCCCCCTGCTTGTCGAAGCCGAGCGGGTTGACGCAGTCCACCACGATCTTTCCGTCTAGCGGTTCGCGCAGGGACTCCAGCAGCGCCTTGTGCCCCTCCCAGGGCACCGCGACGATCACGACGTCCGCCTCGGCCGCCACCTCGGCGTTCGCGGCCCCGCGTACGCCGATCTCGCGCGCCGCCTCCTGGGCGCGCTCGGCGCTGCGCGAGCCGATCAGCACGGTGTGCCCGGCCAGCGAGAACCGGCGGGCCAGTCCCTTGCCCTGGTCTCCGGTCCCGCCCAGGATGCCGATGGTCAGCGCGGAGACGTCGGGCAGATCTGCGGTGGTGTGCTCAACCATGGGTCAGATCATGCCAGCAGGCCATCGCCCCGACCCCTCCGGGGCGTCCCGCCACGACGTCCGGTGATCGCGTTTCACACATCCCGGCGTCGGTATCCGAGCACGGCGACGGCGATCAGGACGGCGGTCCAGGCCATGAGGAGCAGCGCGCCGTGCACCGGTGTCACCGCGCCCGCGTCGTCGGCCGGCGGGAACCACATGGCGAGTCCGGCACTGTCCGGGAGGTATTTCGCCGCGGAGACGTGGTCGCGCAGGAGCGGCCCGGCGATGAAGAGATACCCCAGCTGGACGACGACCGCCGCGAGCGTCCGACGCGCGAGGGCGCCGACGGCCGCGCCGATCAGCGTCGTCAGCGCAAGGTACGCGGTCGCGCCGCTCAGTGGCTCCGCGACCCGAGCCGAGGTCACGGGCGCGGCCGTGCCGCCGAGCGCACCGGCCGCGAGCGCCACCCCGGACGCGGCCGTGACCGCGGCTGCGGGAAGCACGACGATCGCCAGCGCGACGTGCTTGGCGGTGAACTGCAGGGCGCGGCGGGGCATCGCGGTCAGGGTGGTGCGAATCTGCCCGCCGGCGTACTCGGAGCAGGCGGCCAGGACGCCGAGGATGACGAAGCCGGCGTGCGCGTAGCCGATCGACGCCAGTCCGATGTCGGCAGCGCTCCTGGTGCCGGTCGCACCCCGCAGACCGGCGATCGTGAACGCGATCGCGAGGAGCGCGTTCAGCACGAGGGTTCCTCCGAGCGTGAGCCAGGTCGCCGGAAGGGACACGAGCTTCGACAGCTCCGCGGCGAGCGCCTGGGCGGCTTCGCGGCCACGGGTGCGAGCCGCCGGCGTGGGGACGGTCATGCGTCCCTCCGCGTGAACGAGATCGCGGCGATCACGAGCAGCACCGTCACCCAGGCGGTCATCACCAGGCCTCCGGTGAGCGGGCTGATCTCGGCGGTGCTGCCGGCGAGCTTCCGGATGAACATGCGGACCCCGGCCATGTCGGGCAGGTAGTTCGCCAGGGGCGTGATCTTGGTCAGCAGGTAGGTGACGGAGACGACCGAGGTGTTCGCGATGAGCACCGCGAGCGGAACGACCCCGTGGCGGGTGAGCACGGTGATCCCGGAGGCGAGGAGCGCGGTGTCCACCCAGTAGCAGACCACACCGGCCAGCCGCGGAACGTCGTCGCTCCCCCATGCCGGGGCGTGCTCGCCGAGCACCACCCGGACGACGCCCATGGTGGTCACCGTCGCGGCGATCGCGAGCATCGCGCCGCCGGCCGCGATCGCGGACATCTTCCCCAGCAGGAACCGGAGGCGGGAGGGAACGACGGTCAGGCTGGTGGTGATCTGACGCCCACCTCCCGATTCCGCGCTCTCGGTGACGTACTCGCTGCTGACACCGACGACGCCGAGAACGATCGCGCCGACCACGCCGAAGGCCAGCTCCTGATAGCCGATGTCGATCGCGGCGGTCGCCGCGGCGCCTCGGGTGATCGCGCCGAGGGCCGAGGAGGCGGTGATCGAGGCGACCACGCCCGGTACGAGCACCCCGGCCGCCATCGCGATCCACGCCCCCGGCAGCGAGGCGAGCTTCGAGGCCTCCGCCGCGAACGTCCTCACGGCGCGCCCCCGGTGGTGAGGGCGAAGAACGCGTCCTCAAGGGTGCCGTAGGGGCCGGTGACCTCGGCGAGGGTGCCGTCCGCCACGACCTCGCCCTCGTTGATGACGACGACGTCGTCCACTGTCTCCGCGAGCTCCCCCATCAGGTGGCTGGACAGCAGCACGGTCCGGCCGGACGCGGCGCGTTCACGCAGGAAGGTCCTGATCCACCGGATGCCGTCCGGGTCCAACCCGTTCACCGGCTCGTCCAGGATCAGGATCTCCGGGTCGCCGAGCAGCGCCGTCGCCAGCCCGAGGCGACGCCCCATGCCCAGGGAGTAACCGCCGACCCGCCTGGCCGCGGCGTTCGTCAGGCCCACGACCTCGAGCACCTCGTCGACGCGCGCACGCGGCAATCCCGCGGAGCGAGCCACCCACCGCAGGTGCGCCCGGCCCGTCCGCGCCCGATGCGCGCCGGAGCCGTCCAGCACGGCCCCGACCATGGCAAGAGGGTCACGAAGCTTCGCGAACGGGACGGAACCGATGAGCGCCGTGCCGGAGGTCGCCCGATCCAGGCCCAGCAGAATGCGCAGTGCGGAGCTCTTGCCCGCGCCGTTCGGGCCGAGGAACCCGGTCACCCTTCCGGGGCGGGCCTGGAAGCCGACGCCGCGCAGGATCGTTCTGGACCCGCGCCGCTTGACCAGGTTGTCGATCGTAATCATGTCCCCCATGTGACCGCGGAGCATCGCCTCCGGTCATCGGACCGGCGACCGGACCCGGTCTCGCCGCTCGGACCCGGATCTCTCCGACTCTGGTCCGATGCGCCGTGCCGGGGTGCGTCCCTAGATTGGGACCATGGGAGTCGACCAAGCACTTCCGAGACGCGGGCGGCGGGTCTGGCCACTGGCCATCGCCGTTCACGTCGTGCTGTTGCTCGCCCTTCTCGCGGTCGCCGGCGGAGGTCTCGCCGCGGTCGTCGTCCCCGTCGTCATCGCCGCGCTGGCGGCGTCGGTCACCCTGTGGGCGGCATTCAGCACCCACAGGCAGCGGACCGCGTACGAGGCGCGGCTCGCGGCGTGGGCCGGCGAACGCGCGGCACAGGCCGAACGCCTGCGGATCGCACGCGAGCTGCACGACATCGTCTCGCACGGCCTCGGCCTCATCACCGTCAGGGCGAGCGCGGCGCGCTATCCCGGCGCGGGGGACGACGGCTCCGCGGCGCTGTCGGACATCGAGCGCATCGGGCGGCAGACCACGAGGGAACTGCGCCGCATGCTGAGCGTGCTGCACGGCTCGGCCGGTGTGGCCGCACCCCTGCGGCCCGCCGACTCACTCCGCGACCTGCCGGCGATCATCGAGGCCGCCGGAAGGGCAGGCCCGGCCGTCACCGTCGAGCTCGGCGAGATCGACGACATCAGCCCCGGGGCGCAACTCGCGGTCTGCTCCGTCGTGCGCGAAGCGCTCACGAACACCGCTCGGCACGCCGGACCGACCAACGCGAACGTGTACGTCCGTCGCGACGGCGACTGGATCGTCACGAGCGTCAGGGACGAAGGCCCGGTGGACGGATGGACCCCGCATCCGGGAGCCGGGCACGGCATCGAGGGGCTGAGGGAACGCGTCACCGCGATCGGCGGGAGCTTCGAAGCCGGGCACGTCGAGAACGGGTTTCGCGTCACCGCCCGTATTCCTGAGGCTCGGATGTCATGAACGACCGCGGAACCCCGATCCGCGTCGTCATCGCCGACGACCAGCCCTTGCTGCGCCACAGCCTCGCCGCCGTCATCAACGCCAATCACGACATGGCGGTGATCGGCGAGGCGGGCACCGGTGACGAGGTCGTCAGGCTCGGCGCCGAGCTGCGTCCTGACGTCGTGCTCATGGACATTCGAATGCCCGGCACCGATGGAATCGCAGCCACCCGCCGCGTCACGGCCGACGCGGGCAGCCGATCCGTGAAGGTCATCGTGCTCACGATGTTCGAGCTCGACGAGTACGTCCGCGCCGCCCTCCACGCCGGCGCCGCCGGCTTCCTCCTCAAGGACTCCCATCCCGACACGCTCCTCGACGCGATCCGCCGGACGCATCGGGGCGAGTCGCTGTTCGCCCCGAAGGTCCTCACGCGCATGATCGAGGCCTACATCGCCCAGGCACCGCGGGCGAAGCCGGCGAGCCTGGACGCTCTGACCGAGCGGGAGACCGAGGTTCTCACCCTGGTCGGTCGCGGGCTGTCCAACGACGAGATCGCCGCGGCACTCACGATCTCGATCAAGACCGTCAAGACCCATATCGGCAGCCTGCTGAGCAAACTCCAGGCACGAGACCGCGCGCACCTCGTCATCGCGGCCTACGAGGGCGACCTCATCCGTTCCACTCGTTGAGGCGCGCGGGCGATCGGCTTCATGGCCCGGCCGCCGCCCGGCGGTTCCGCGTCCGCGCAGACCGCCGGCGGTGGCTTTCCGGGACGCTCAGCAGTTGGGGATCGCGGGGAGACCGGCGACGCGAGTGGCGAGCCAGGCCACCGCCAGCGGGGCGCCCTCGACCGCGCCGAGCACGTGGCTGCCGGCCGGCACGCCGGTCCACAGGACGTTCACGCCCCGAGCGCAGTACTCCTCGCGCAGGGTCTTGCCCACCTCGTACGGGATGATCTCGTCGCCCTTGGCGTGGTAGAGGAACAGCGGCACCCGCGGCGCGGACGCGCCGAGGCGGTTCTCGGCGAGGCGGGCCCGCCAGTCGGGCAGGTTCAGCACGTCGGTGGTGGTGAGCTCCGCCAGCCGCCGCCCGCCGAGCTTGGCCCGCAGGTCGCTCACGCAGTCGTCGCGGGCGTCGCCGAACAGCGCCGCGCCCTCGGGGGTCAGGTAGCTGTCCAGGTGCAGCTCGGGATAGGCGGCGTCCAGCCCGATGCCGGCGGCCGCGGCGAGCCCGAAGTCGCCGGTGCCGTCCAGGTGGTCGGCCACGGCCCGCAGGTCGGCCGGCACCCCTCCGGCCGCGACGCCCTTGAGCCGCAGCTCGGGCGCGTACGCCGGCTGGAGCTGGGCGGCCCAGGCCGCCGACGACCCGCCCTGCGAGTAGCCCATGACCACGACGGGAGCGCTGCCGGACAGGTTCGCGCCCGGCACCCGCGTCGCCGCCCTGATCGCGTCGAGCACGGCGTGCCCCTGCGACAGGCCCGCCATGTACGTGTGGTCTCCCGGCGTGCCGAGACCCTCGTAGTCGGTCACCGCGACGGCCCAGCCCTTGAGCAGCATCAGGCTCATGATGGCCAGCTCGGCCTCGGTGCCGCCCGCCATGGCGGCCGACGGGGCGCACTGGTCGCCCATGCCGTGCGTGCCCACGGCGTACCCGGCGATGGGCCGCCTGCCGAGGGGATACGGGGAGTCGGGGACGAGCAGGGTGCCCGAGACGACGTTCGGCTCTCCGGTGGCGGAGGTGGACCGGTAGCGGAGGTGCCAGGCCTTCACCGGCACCTCCAGCAGCTTGCCCGGCACGAGGTAGACCGTCGTGGGGCTCGCTTCGACGACGTCCCCGGCGGAGGTCGCGCGTGCGGTGCCGCCCAGTGCGGGCAGCAGGAGGAGAGCCCCGATCATGGACAGGGTGGCACGAACGCGAAGGTTCATGAAGCCGCCTTCCGGCTGTCGGATCACGTTCCACAATCGGCGCCGTGGGCTGATCGTTACCCGGCGGTAACGGTGTGTCAAGGACCCAATTGGCGGGACTTCACGCGTCCGTGTCAGGCACCATGACCCTCATGGACGCCGCATCGGTGAACCTGCTGCGCGAGGTGCTCGCCTCCACCGGATGGCTCGAACGCACCCGGGAGCTCGGCCTGGCCCTGCGGGCCACCCGGTCGCCCGGGGGGCTCCTCGTCGTCGGCACCCCCGAGGACGAGCCGTGGCACGTCACCGCCCACCTCGCCGACGAGGCCCGGCTGTCGGGGCTCGCCCAGCTGTCCCCCACGCTGGTCCGCTGGGCGCCGCCGCCCGGCGCGCCCGCCCACCTGCGGGTCGGGATGGAGCGTCTGGAGAGCGCCGGCAGGGGCGAGACGCTCTTCGTGGTCGCCGAGCAACGGGCGCCCGTGCCCCTGCTCGAGCGCGTGGACGACGCCCGCCGCACCGGCGCCACCATCCTCGCCATCGACGGCGGCGACCCCGAGCTGGAGTCCCTGGCGCACGACGCGATCGCCGTGCCGGCCGAGGGGGCCGTCCTGAGCTTCGACGCGGCGCAGCACCTGGTGAGCAGCGCGGCCGGGGAGGTGCGGCGGCTCGGCCTGCGGGAACGCCTCGCCCGCCTGGCCGAACGGATCACCGGCCCCCACGTGAGCGACTGAGGCGGGCCGTCTTCCGGGCAGGGCGTCTCAGGCGCCCGCCGGCGGGATGTTCTGGTTCGACGCGAAGACGTTGTCCGGATCCATCCGCGCCTTCAGCCGGGTCAGACGGCTCCAGCTGCCGGGCAGGTACGCCTCCCGGATGCGCCCGCCGCCCTCGTCGCCCAGGTGGTTGACGTAGGTGCCGTGGGCCCACGGCCGGGTGGCGTCCCACGTCTCGCCCACCCAGTGGCGGTGTCGCCCGGGGTCCTCGGCCGGGTCCTCCCACGTGGCCGCGATCATCGTCATGTAGTCCGCCGACCGGTGCCCGAAGGCCGTCGCCCCGGGGTCCCTGTCGGCGATGGCGCCCCCGAGACGGCGGAGCAGCACCTGGTTCAGGGGCGACGTCGGCCGGGTGCCGTGGTGGGCGAGCGCGGCGACGGCCTCGTCCGGCAGGCCCCGCAGGAAGTCGGACCGCACGTACTGCTGCCGCCCGGGGACGTTCGCGTCGTCGAGCATCCGCTGCAGGCCGGCGTACCCGGTCACCCCGAAGGTGTCGACGAGCGGCCGCCCGAGGCCGCGCAGCGGCGCGGTCAGCTCCTCGCCCGTGCCGTGCGGGCCGAAGTAGGCGGCCGCGATGCCGACGACGGGCCTGCCGACGGCCTCGGCGGGCACGAAGGGCGCCGGAGGGGCGGACACCAGCGCCGCGACCAGGGACAGCTCGCGCGGCGCCCGCTCGCCGGCCTGGTGGAAGGCATGAAGGGCGTCGCGGGCGAGTTCGCCCGGATACATCACCATGCCGGCCCACACGGTAGCGACCGGGTGAAGGCGGAAGGTGAACCGCGTGACGATGCCGAAGTTGCCGCCGCCGCCGCGCAGCCCCCACATCAGCTCGGGGTCGGTGTGGTCGTCGGCCGTCACGACGTCCCCGTCCGCGGTGACCAGCTCGACGCCGAGGAGGTTGTCCGCGGCGAGGCCGTGCAGCCGGGACAGCCAGCCGATGCCGCCGCCCAGCGTGAGGCCCGCCACTCCGGTGTCGGAGATCTCACCGCCGGGTGTCGCGAGTCCCTCCGCCTGCGCCGCCGCGTCGAACTCCCGCCACAGGACCCCGGGGTCCACGTCCGCGAGGCGAGCCGCCGCGCGTACGGCGATGCCCTTCATCGGACTGCAATCGATCATCAGCCCGCCTTCGACCACCGAGTAGCCCGGGATGCTGTGGCCGCCGCCGCGCACCGCGATCGGGAGGTCGTGGCGGCGGGCGAAGACCACCGCGGTGGCCACGTCCGCCGTCGAGCGGCACCGTGCGATGAAGGCGGGCCGACGGTCGATCGAGCCATTCCAGATCCGCCGCACCGTGTCGTAGTCCGCGTGGCGCGGGGTGAGCAGTTCGCCCTCGAAGCCGTCGAGGGCGGGGCCGCCGGTGATCATGTCGATTCTCCTGTCTGTCGCTGTGACCGCGCCAAGACTGGAGCAGGGCGGCGCGCGGGCGGCATCCCTCAAGTGAGGGATGGTTCGGACGCGGAATGCGCGCCCATACTGGCGCCGTGAGAAGTGCGACAGTGCGGGACGTACGGGAGGCGGTGGCCGACCTGTCTCGCCGGGCCGACTCCCCGCTGGCGCTCGAGCGAGCGGTCGCCGCCCAGGTGGCCCGGGTGGTTCCGGCCGATCTGTGGTGTGCGCTGACCATCGACCCGGACACCGGGAACATCAGCGGCGGCTTCCACGACGAAGGACTGCCGTTCCAGCTGCTCGGGCGGTTGACCGAGATCGAGCAGCAGGAGACCGACCCGGACGTCCTGACCATGCGCGAGCTGGTCCGAAGCGGTGTGGTCGCGCGCACCCTGACGCAGGCGACGGGCGGCGACCTCGAGCGCAGCCACCGCTTCCGCGACGTGCTGAGCCCGTCCGGCGTCAGGCACGAGGTCCGCGTCGCTTTCCGCGCGCAGGACGGCCGGGTGTGGGGTGCGATGGTCCTGATGCGGGGCGGCGACGTCCCCGACTTCACCGCGCGGGAGCTCGGCGTCCTGCGCGGGATCAGCCAGGTCGTCGCGGACGGCCTGCGCCGGGCCACGGTGCTCTCCGAACGGCCGCCGGCCGGCGACGACGGGCCCGGTCTGCTGCTGTGCACGGTGGCCGGCGCCGTCGTGGTCGAGCACACGTCGGCGTCCGCCCGGCGGCTGCTCGACGAGATCGACGACGGCCGCCTCGGCGATCTCCCGTACACGTTGGCGTCGCTCGTGCACGCGGCGCACCGGCGCGCCGCGTCCACCACGCCGCACCGCGTCCGGATCCGCGTGCGGACCGGGCGGTGGCTGACCGCGCACGCCGAGCGTCTCGGGGAGGATCGCGTCTCCGTCATCCTGGAGGCCACGCGCCCGCACGAGATCATGGAGCTGCTCGCCGACGCCTACCGGCTCACCGTCAGGGAACGGCAGATCGCCGCGCTGGCCGGGCGGGGGCTCACCAACAAGGAGATCGGCTCGGCCCTCTTCCTGTCGACGTTCACCGTGCAGGACCATCTCAAGGCCGTCTTCGCCAAGACCGGCGTCCGCGGGCGGTCCGAACTGGCCGCCCTCCTGCACGGGCGCCCCGCGACGCCGCCGGAGTGACCGGGTGCCGTGCGGGCCGTGCGGGCCGTGCGGGCCGTGCGGGCCGGTGGCGCGTCAGCCGAGCGGGGCGCGGCTGAGCTCGCGCACCCGCCGGTCCACCACCTCGGTCGCCTCGCGCAGCACCTCGATCACCACGGCCTGCATCGGGTCGGGCTCTCCCGACGCCGTGCGGCTCACCCTGGTCAGCGCCTCGATCCTGCGGCTGCCCACGCCGCGGATGCCGGTGACGACCACCTCGCCCGGCGGCACGTCGAGCAGCGCCAGCGACGGCACGATCGCCACCCCGTGCCCCGCCGACACCAGCCCGAGCACGGGCGGGAACTCCGCGATCAGGTGCACACGGCGCGGGACGAACCCGTGGAGCTGGGCGAGCCGTTCGAGCGCCTGCCCGCACGCCTGGTCCGGCACTCCGGCCACCCACGGCAGGTCCACGAGGTCGGCGACGGTGGCGGGCACCTCGTCCCACGACGGCGGGGCGACGATGCGGTACTCGTCGTCGAAGAGGCGGTGCCGGGACATCGACGGCAGCGACGCGGCCGGCTGGCTCATGTCCCGTTCCGTCACGACCAGGTCCACGCCGCCGAGGCGCAGCTCCTGCACCGCACCCGGCCCGAACAGCTCGTGGATCACGGGCGTGATCCGCGGGTGCCGTACGGCCAGCTCGCGCAGGGCGGGGACGAGCAGATGCCGGATCACGGTGGGGAACGCCGCGATCGTGACCGGCCCGGACAGCCGCTCGGCGAAGCGGTTGAGCTCGTGCCTCGCCTCGGCGAGCTGCTCCTCGATGCGCTCGGCGTACGCGGCCAGCACCCGGCCGGCCGGGGTCAGCGTGACCCTGCGCTGCGACCGGTCGAACAGCGCGAGGCCGACCTCCCGCTCGAGCTGGGCGAGCTGCTGGGAGACGGCCGAGGGCGTGAGGTGCAGCGCCTGCGCGGCCTTCATGACGCCGCCTCTGCGGGACACCTCGTGCAGGATCCGCAGCCGCCGCGGGTCGATATCCATGCAGCAGATCTTACGTTCGGATTAAGAAGGCTTCACTTGCCCTTCACTCTCCGGGGGCAGATCATCGGACCATGACCATGCGCGTGGACGGCGAACCGTCCTGATGTCCGCCTTCATCACGATCATCGGCGCCGCGGGGGCCGTCGTCCTCCTGCTCGCGTACGCATTGGTGTCGTCCGGCAGGATGTCCGCGGACGGGCTGCCCTACCAGCTGCTCAACTTCGGCGGGGCGACCACCTTGATGATCAACAGTGCGTACCACTCGGCCTGGCCCTCGGCGATCCTCAACCTGGTGTGGAGCGGCATCGGCGTGTGGACGCTCAGCCGGCTCGTCGCCCGGCGCGCGACGGCCCGCCGGCACGCGGCCGAGCCCGCCCCGGCCCCCGGACAGTGACACAGGCACGGTGACACACGGCACGGTGACACACGGCACGGTGACACACGGCACGATGAGGCCCGGGACGGTGCGGCGGGGAGAACCGGGCCCGGGGAGAGATGCCGGAGGCGCCGGGCCCGGGTCGGGGGTCAGGAGATCACTCGTCCCATTCCTTGTCCTGCTCGGTCCAGCGCTTGTTGCGCTCGGCCGCCGTCTGCAGGGCGTGGGCGGCGGCGTCGCGGGAGTCGTAGGGACCGAGCCGGTCCTTGTTCGGGCAGCCCTTCTCGGGCTCCACGCTCATGTGCTTCAGGCAGAACCACCATTGATCGCTCACGCCATAATCGTGCCCCCTTGACGCGCAACTAGACTTGGCCGCATGACCACGCTGCTTCGCCCCGGGCGAATCTCGCCCACCCGTAAGGTTCCCGCCCACATCCCCCGGCCCGAGTACGTGGGGAAGGCCGGGCCTAAGAAGGGCGACAGCGACATCCAGACCCCCGAGACCATCGAGAAGATGCGGATCGCGGGCCGGATCGCCGCGCAGGCGCTCGAGGAGGTCGGCAAGCACGTCGCTCCCGGCGTCACGACCGACGAGCTCGACCGCATCGGGCACGAGTTCCTCTGCGACCACGACGCCTACCCCTCGACGCTCGGCTACCGCGGCTACCCGAAGTCGCTGTGCACCTCGATCAACGAGGTGATCTGCCACGGCATCCCGGACGACACCGTGCTGCGCGACGGCGACATCATCAACGTGGACATCACCGCCTACATCGGCGGCGTGCACGGCGACACCGACGCCACCTTCCTGGTCGGGGAGGTCGACGAGGAGTCCCGCCTGCTGGTCGAGCGGACCCGCGAGGCGATGATGCGGGCCATCAAGGCGGTCGCGCCGGGCCGCCAGCTCAACATCGTCGGCCGGGTCATCGAGGCGTACGCCAAGCGCTTCGGCTACGGCGTCGTCCGCGACTTCACCGGGCACGGCATCGGGGCCTCGTTCCACTCCGGGCTCATCGTCCCCCACTACGACGACCCCTCGCTGTCGGTGACCCTGGTGCCGGGGATGACGTTCACGATCGAGCCCATGCTCACGCTCGGCACGATCGACTACGAGATCTGGCCCGACAAGTGGACCGCGGTGACCAAGGACCGCAAGCGGACCGCGCAGTTCGAGCACACGATCGTGGTGACCGATTCGGGTCACGAGATCCTCACGCTGCCGTAGGAGCTCTGGAAGCGGCGTCGCGGCGCTTCGCCGGTGTTCCGGCGAGGCGCCGCGTGGTTTCCACGAGAACACCGCGGGCCTCTGCGAAAGACGATCATCGGCGGCCCGGTCCGCCGGCGCGGCGGTCTACTCGGCGGCCCCGCCCCGGGCCCTGTCCCGCTTGTTCAACGTCGCCAGGTAGTCGTTGTAGGCGTCCAGCTCCGTGTCTCCGGTGCCGCCCGACTTGGCGGCCGCGGCGTCGGCGCGGCGGTCGGCCCGGCGCGCGACGCGCTCGTCGTCGCGCCACCACTGGAAGCCGAGCGCGAGCAGCACGATCAGCGTGGGGATCTCGCCGAAGCCCCAGGTGATGCCCCCGCCGGTCTGCTGGTCCACCAGAGAGGAGACCCCCCAGGTGCGGCCGAGCTGGTCGTAGTAGGAGGACGCGAGCACGGTGCCCATGCTCATCAGGGCGATTCCGAAGAACGCGTGGAACGGCATGGTCACCATGAGCAGCAGCAGCCGTCCGTAGTAGGGCAGCTTGTGCGGTGCCGGGTCCACACCGATGATCACCCAGAAGAACAGGGATCCGCTCAGCAGGAAGTGCACCATCATCAGGATGTGGCCGAGGTGCTCTTCCATGGCCGCGGCGAACAGCGGGGTGAAGTAGAGGGCGAACGTTGACACCACGAAGATCGCCGTCGCGATCGCGGGGTGGCTGACGAACTTCATGACCCTGCTGTGCAGGATCACCATGATCCACTCGCGTGGTCCCCGGTCGCCCCGCCGGGCGGCGGGTTTGAGCGCGCGCAGCGCCAGCGTGACCGGCGCGCCGAGCACCAGGAAGATCGGCACCAGCATCGACAGGATCATGTGCTGGGTCATGTGCACGCTGAACAGCACGGGGCCGTAGCGCGCCACGCCGCTCTGCGTGGTGAGGACGAGGACGACGACGCCGACGTACCAGCTGATCGTGCGGCCTAGGGGCCACCGGTCGCCCCGGCGGGCCAGCCGCACGACGCCCGCGCCGTACAGACCGGCCATGACGACGGCGAGCACGGCGAAGAACAGGTCGAACCACCACAGCGTCAGCAGGTTCGCGAGCGTCATCGGCGGCGGGACCAGGTAGCCGAGCAGCTCAAAGGCCCGGTCGACCGGCGTGTCGACGGGCGGCGGGGCGGTCCGCGACAGCGCCACGGCCAGGCCGATCGTCGCCCCCATCAGCAGGACCTCACCGAGGGCGAGGCGGAGGAAGGCGTGCGGCTCCCCCTTCGACAGCCTCGGCAGCGTGCGGCCGCGGTGGCGCCAGCCGAAGAAGCCGAGCACGGCGAACGCGACGATCTTGGCCAGCAGGAGCAGGCCGTAGTTCGAGGTGAAAAGCTCCCCGACCGAGGTGAGGCGTGAGGCGGCGGCGGCGAGCCCGGAGACGCCGACCCCGGCGAAGCACCACAGCGCCATCCGGGAGAAGCGGGCGGCGGCGACGTCCAGGAGCGGCTGCCCGCGCAGCGCGTGCATGCAGACCACCCCGAGACCGCCCACCCACAGGGCCAGGAAGAGCAGGTGCATGGCCACCGAGGTGGTGGCCAGCCCGTGGTTGGGCGAGGAGGAGGAGTGCCCGGTGAGCGCGGGCGGCAGCAGCGTCACGAGCGCGAAGACCAGCAGCCCCCCGGCGGCGCCCGCCGTGATCGCGCCCCGGGCGAACAGCGCGATGGCGACGGCGAACAGCACGACCAGGGTCAGCGCGATGCCCTGCGGCACCTGGCTGGCGTAGCTGGTGAGCTCGTTGCCGGCGAGGACCTGCCCCACCGGCGCGCCGAGGGTCTCCGACAGGCTGAAGACCAGCGCCACCGCCGCGGCGACCGCCCAGGCCAGCGCGGACCACGACGCGCCCTTCACGTAACTTTGCGCCTGCTTGCCGAGCAGGCCCTTGTCGTTGGGCAGGAACGCCGCGGCCACCGCCAGCAGGCCGACGGTCAGGACGCCGGAGACGTCCATCGCGAGCTTCGACAGCGGCAGCATCCAGCGGGTCAGGGTGCCCTCGTCGGGCAGACCGGGGATGATCCGCGGCGTCGCGGCGCCGCCGAGCACCATCGCGACGACGAGTGCGCCGACGGCCGCGCAGAGCGCCGCGGCGGTCAGGCGCACCGTCCTGTTCACGGCTTCTTCCGCAGGCTCAGGAACATCCCGATGCCGACGCCGGCGATTCCGAAGATCACCGCCCAGATCCACCCGGGCACGCCCTTCTGCCCGCCGTCATCGGCCCGCGCCGCAGATGCCGTCGCGGGCGCGGCGGCCGCCGGAGCGGACGCGGAGGACGTGTCGCCGGGAACCGCCGCCGAGGTCGCCGCCCCCACGGACTGGTCGCCGACCACGGTGAACGGGATCTCTCCTTCGAGCGGGTGCCCGTCGGGAGAGACCACCCGCCAGGCGATCGTGTAGCGGCCCGGGGGAACCGGCTCGGTCACCGCCTCGGTGACCTTGGGCCCGTCGACGACCGGGTCGCCTTTCTCATAGCGCTTGCCGTCCTCGCCGCGGACGACCACGACCGGGAACTGAACGGAGTCCGCGAACTCGAGCGTCACCTTTTGCAAGGTCTTGACCTGGGCGTTCTTCTGCGGGTCGCTACTCTTGAGCGAGGTGTGCGCCTGAGCCGGCAGCACCGGCGCGGCACACAGCAGGAGAGCCGCCACGAGCGCGGCGAAGGCGGCGAGGAAGGGTGTCTTCATGGCACCTCCCAGGCTACCGACGCGGGGGTCCGGTCCATACCTCGCATCGGCAGACTGGGGACAACCTCGATGAGCCCTCGTCAGCAGACCGGGTACGCCCCCCGTGCCCCTTGTCCGCTCCGGCCGGTCGGGTGCGGCCACGGCCGGCCGACGCCCTCCGGACCCGGCGACGTGATGGACTCGCGAAGCCCCGCACGCGGGCGCCGGACCGGCCGGAGGCGGCAGCCTCGTCAGAGCCCGGCGCAGGCGAGGGCGCGCTGGTAGGCGGCGACACTCTGCTCGTCGTCGCCGATACGGCGGCGCAGCTCGGCGATCGTCATCCAGTCCTCGGCGGTCTTCCGCGTCGGCGGGACGGTCTCCAGCCACTCCGTCACCATGTTCAACTCGGCCGCCGCCTCGCCATCCTGGTGCAGCAGGAAATGCGCCTGGCTGAGCAGAAGGTTGGCCTGCGTCTCCAGCCACCCCCAGGTGCCGCGGACATGGTCGGCGGCGGCACGCGCGTATTCCACGGCCTGCTCCGGATACTGGAGCGTGATCTCCGCCAAGGCGAGAGCGAGAGCCCCTTGCGCCCTGTCGAAGGTGCTGGTGGCCGCGGCCTCCATCTCCCGCTGCGCTCTCAGCAAGAGGTCGCGCGCCTTCTCCGCTTCCTCGGGGCGCAGCCTGAGGAGCATGTTCGCGTGCGCCTGACGGACGCGCGCGAGGTTGCGCGGCTCGCCGGTCTCGGACTGGATCGCCAGCGCGCGTTCGATCAGGGCGATGGCCTCGTCGCCGCGTCCCGCCTGCTCCGCCGCGAGTGCGGCGTTCCAGCACGATGCGACGGCGGCGCGAGGGGTTCCCAGCGCGTCGGCGGCCGCCAGCAGTTCCGCGGCGAAATGCCCGGCCCGCAGCAGGTCGCCCCGCGCCAGATAGACGCTCAGCAGGGTGGAGCCGAGTTCGACCAGTGGGTCGGTCCATCCGGAACGGGCCATCTTCTCGAGCGCGCGCTCGCCGACCTGGACCGCGGCGGAGTAGTCGCCCCGCTCACGATGGCACCGGCACAGTGCCAGGGCCACGGCGACCTTGCGCTCCTGCGTCATCGCTTCCGCTTCCGACTCGCCGAGCTCCTCCAGCGCGGAGATCGCCTCGACGAGTTCGCCACACGCCTCGGAGGCCAGCGCGAAGCCGTATCGTGCCTCCACCCGCAGCGAGGCGAGTCCCAGGAGGTTGCCGTCGGCGAGCAGTTCGGCGTAGCGGCGGCGCGCCTCGGCGACCTCGCCGTTCTCCAGCGCCATCCGGGCGAAGCTGAGGCCGACCTCGAGATCCTCCATCTGCTCGGCCGTCACGCCGTTGACGAGGTAGGTGAGCGAGCAGTCGAGCTTCTGCGCGAGCAGTTCCAGGACGGCGGGGGTGGGCGTGCGCTTACCGCTCTCGATCAGTGATACATAACTATCTGAAAGTTCGGGGTGTGCCAACTGCGCTTGAGAGAGCCCACGCTGACGGCGAATCGCCTTGATGCGCTGTCCGACCAGATCTTGCGCGGCCATTGGCAACTCCTGCACTATTGTAGGCCCGGCTGTCTGAGCTGATGGGAGATCCACCGTGCGCCGCCTCACCCTGCCGGTTCTAACCGTCGTCATTTCGGCCATGATGGCCGTTGGCGGCAATGGTACGCCAGCCAGTGCCACCGCGTCTGCTGTGGAGGCGACTATTGTTACCTCCGTCGCCTGCTGCTGATCAGAGCATCTGTGGCCGACGCTGGGGCGCCGGAGATGGCGGCCAGGTACTGCCCGGCGTCAACGCTTCCCTCTCCGGCGTCCCGGCGGGCGCCCGCCGAACATATCCGAGACGCCATCGGGAACCGCTCCCGGAAAACGACCCTATCGGCTTATTCGAATTGCAATCGGTCCTGCCCGCTATTGATTATCGGCACGCAAATCTCGGCTCTCGCCGAAGAATAGAAATCGGGCCCCGCCCCCTCCCGAGAAGGGGTTCCGATTGATCATCCGAGCGCCATTCCTCCGGCCCGGCGATTTCCGGCGGCCCTTCGCGGAAAGGCCTGCCTGACCTCGTTCCCGGCTCCGTGCCTGTCGGCGACGGGCGCCGCTCCGCGCGCAACCGCCCCCTGAGCGGCATGCGAGCGACCCGCCCCTCGCCCCCTCCGCGATGAAGCGGTCGTACCGCCGAGGCTGACGATGGCAGCGGGTCCCGCTCCGCGGCAGTCCCGGACCGGAGAGAGGGGCCGTCCCACTCCGCCTCTCCACGCATCAGGGCTTCGCCCGCTTCTCCGCATATCCGGACGAGATCCAGATATGTGCTGGCATATTTGCGCTTCTCCCAACAGGCCCGACGACGCTGCCGTGACGGCGAACCCGGGACGACTAGGCAATGCGCCGGGTGTGGGGCAACGGCCGAGGAACGCGATGGAGGCCGGTCATGCCTTTCCGAACAGGCAGCACCTCCAATCAGTCCGCGCGATCCACACACCTCGCATCTATGCGGTTACCGCCTGAAGCGCGAAGATGCAATGGATAACGTCCGGCAGTGGGAAATGCTCCGAGTCCTTCCCCTGCCGGGCGCGTACGCCGGGCCCCTGGCCACCTGATGTGGGGAGCGGAGGGTCCGTTCAGGCCAGGTCCGCCCGCCGCACGACCTCGACCGGCCCCCGCCGCCCGTGCCATACACGCCACCGACCCGGGCGGGCAGGGATACAGCCTCCGTGCGGGGTGCGTACCGGACCGACGTCGAGGAGCGCCTCGCGGAGGCCGTCGTCTGGTCCAGCGTTACCCGGCGCGGAGGGCGAGGAAGAGGTCCACGCGGTCGGGCATCGACGACAGGTCCTTGCCGGTCAGCTCCTCGACCCGCCTGATGCGGTAGCGGACCGTGTTGACGTGCACGTGCAGCCGTTCGGCGCAGGCGTTCCACGATCCCGTGCAGTCGAGGAACGCGCCGAGCGTGCGCACCAGCTCGGCCCCGTGCCGCCGGTCGTAGTCGAACAGCGGTCCGAGCAGCCGCTCGGCGAACGAGGAGCGGACGTCGCCGGGCACGGTCGCCAGCAGCAGCGCGTGCGTGTAGATCTCGTCGCTGGTGACCACTCCCCCACCGCGCGCCTCGGCCATCCGCCGGGCGTGGCCCGCCTCCTCCACCCCTCCGCGGATGGCCTGCGGCCCGGTCAGCGCGCCGCTCAGCCCGGCCGACACCGTGATCGAGGGCAGCCCGCCGGCGAGCACCGCCGTACGGGCGCGCAGCCGCGCCGCGAGTGCGTCGCGGTCGCCCCAGGGCGCGTCGTCGCGCAGGGGGACCAGCGCCACCGACGCGTCGGCGCCCGCGGCGGCCACCACCCCGCGATCGAGCAGTTCCTCCACCACCTGGCCGCCCAGCAGGGCGGGATCGGGGCCCTCCGTCGCCCCGCGCCTGCTCGCCGTGGCGGTGACCACCGCGTACGGCTCGGCCGGGTCGATGCCGCAGGTCCGCAGCCGGGCCGACAGCTCCGCGAAGTCGCCGCCCGCGCAGGCCAGGGCGATGAGCTGCTCGGCCAGCCGGCGCTCCACCCGGCGGCCCTCCTCCGCGCGCGTCCGCTCCATCGCGACGCACGCCGCCAGCTCGTAGCCGATCTCCACGTCGACCTCGCCCCGGCAGACCAGGGCCCAGCCGGCGGCCCGGTGCGAGCGGTCCACGGCGAACAGCGTGAACGGCCCGCCGCGCTCCACCACGACCGGCAGGCGGACGGCGGCGAGGTAGTCGCGGGCCAGCCGTACGGCCTGCTCCTCGGGCAGCGCGCCCGCGACGACCGCGCCGCAGGCCGACACCACCGCGGCCGTGACGCCGAGCTCGGCCTCGACCAGGGCGAACAGCTCGCCGAGCCCTGCCCCCTCGGCCACCGCCGCGACGATCCGGCGGTGCCGCCCGAGCGCGCCGCGCAGGTCGCCGGCCTGGGCGGCGGCGACGCGCCTGCCGACGAGTTCCGTGACGGCTCCGAACGACACCTCGACGGGCACTTCGAGCAGCGGCAGCCCACGCGCCCGGCACGCCTCCACCAGGTCGCCGGGGACCGTGCCGAGCCGCGCGTCGCCCGCGCCGAGCGCGGCCACGCCCGCCTCGGCCAGGGCGTCCACGAACCGGGCGGAGTCGTCGGGCGACTGGCGCCACATCAGGCCGGTCAGCACCAGCTCGCCGCCCGACAGGTAGCGCCGGGGATCGGGCAGGTCGGTGATGAGCACGCCCTTGATCTCGCGGTCCAGCCGCTCGTCGCCCGCGAGCAGGGTGAGCCGCAGTTCCGGGGCGGCGAGCAGATCATGCAATAGCACGACAGACAGCGTATTTGGAGGTATCTACAAGCTTCGACTACGCCCGCCTCCGGGTTTCATCGCCGCGCCGATAGGCCCCGCCCCCGCCCGCTTGCTGTACTACGACGATGGAGCGGCGGATGGCGACTGAGACGGCGACGGGGAGCGCGACCGGAACGGGGCGGCGTTCGGGCCTCGGCGAAAGCGTGCCGCGCCCCGACGGCACGCTGAAGGTGACCGGGGAGTTCGCGTACTCCTCCGACCTGTGGCTCGAGGGCATGCTCTGGGGCGCCACGCTGCGCAGCCCGCACCCGTCCGCGTGGATCCGCTCGATCGACGCCGGCCCCGCGCTCGCGATGCCCGGCGTGTTCGCCGTGCTGACCCACGAGGACGTGCCCGGAGAGAAGTTCTACGGGCTGGATCTCCGCGACCAGCCGGTGCTCGCCGTCGACCAGGTCCGCTACCAGGGCGAGCCCGTGGCGATCGTGGCCGCAGACCACCCGGAGACCGCGCGCCGCGCCGCCGCCGCGATCGTCGTGCACTACGAGGAGCGCGAGGCGGTGACCGACCCCCGCCGGGCCGCCTTCGACCCGTCCTGTCCCGCCGTCCATCCGGCGGGCAACCTCGTACGGCACCAGCCGGTGAGGGTGGGCCGGACGTTCGAGGCCGAGGTGGTCGTCACCGGCGAGTACGAGGTCGGCATGCAGGACCAGGCGTTCCTCGGGCCGGAGTCGGGCCTGGCCGTGCCCGCCGAGGACGGCGGGGTGGACCTGTTCGTCGCCACCCAGTGGCTGCACGTCGACCAGGACCAGGTCGCGCCGTGCCTGGGCCTGCCGAAGGAGAAGGTGCGGCTCACGCTCGCCGGGGTCGGGGGCGCGTTCGGCGCCAGGGAGGACCTGTCGATGCAGGTGCACGCCTCGATGCTGGCGCTGCGGACGGGCCGCCCGGTGAAGATGGTCTACGGCAGGGAGGAGTCGTTCTTCGGCCACGTCCACCGGCATCCGGCGCGGATGCGCTACGAGCACGGCGCGACGGCCGACGGGCGGCTCGTCTACGTCAAGGCGGAGATCCTGCTCGACGGCGGGGCCTACTGCTCGTCCACCCCCGCCGTGGTCGGCAACGCCGCCTCGCTCGGCGTCGGTCCTTACGAGGTGGGCAACGTCTGGATCGACGCGTACGGCGTCTACACGAACAACCCGCCCTGCGGCGCGATGCGCGGGTTCGGGGCGGTCCAGGCGTGCTACGCGTACGAGTCGCAGATGGACCGGCTCGCGGCGGCCTGCGGGCTGTCTCCGGTCGAGATCCGCGTCCGCAACGCGGTGTCGCAGGGGTCGCGCCTGGCCACCGGGCAGGTGATCGACAGCCCGGCACCGCTCGCGGACATGCTCAAGGAGCTGGCCGCGATGCCGCTGCCGCCGGAACCGGCGGACGAGCCCGACCTGCGCCTCCTGCCGGGCGGCGTGGCGCAGACGACGCACGGCGAGGGCGTGCGGCGCGGGGTGGGCTACGGCGTCGGCATCAAGAACATCTGCTTCTCCGAGGGCTTCGACGACTACTCGACCGCACGGGTGCGGGTCGAGCTGGCCGGCGACGAGCCGCACGTGCTCGTGCACACCGCCGCCGCCGAGGTGGGCCAGGGGCTCGTCACCGTCCAGGCCCAGATCGCGCGTACGGAGCTCGGCATCGCCAGGGTCACGGTCGCCCCGGCGGACACCGCGGTCGGCTCGGCCGGATCCTCCTCGGCCTCTCGCCAGTCGTACGTCACCGGAGGGGCGGTCAAGACGGCCTGCGAGGCGGTGCGGGCGCGCCTCGACGCGCTGCGGGCGGCGCATCCGGAGCTGTCGCTGGAGGAGGTGCTCGAGCGGTTCGGGCCGGTCGAGGAGACGCGGGAGTACCGCCACCGGCCCACGTTCCCCATGGATCCCGTCACCGGCCAGGGCGACTCCCACACGCAGCTCGCGTTGTGCGTGCACCGGGCCGTGGTCGACGTGGACGTGGAACTCGGCCTGGTCAAGGTCGTCGAGCTGGCCGCCGTGCAGGACGTCGGGAAGATCCTCAATCCGACGGCCCTGGAGGGGCAGATCCACGGCGGCTCCGCGCAGGGCCTGGGCCTGGCGCTGATGGAGGAGATCCAGGTCAGGGACGGCCGGGTGCTCAACCCTTCGTTCACCGACTACCTGATCCCCACCATCCTCGACATGCCGCCGATGCGGCTGTCGGTCCTGGAGAACCCCGACCCCCATGCGCCGTACGGCCTGCGGGGCGCGGGCGAGCCGCCCACGCTGTCGTCGACCCCGGCGGTGGCCGCGGCGGTCAGGGCCGCGACCGGGCTGGATCTCCCCCGCGTCCCGATCCGGCCCGAGGACGTCGCGCTCTCGCCCGTGGCCGGCTGAGCCCTGCCGCCGTGCTCGGCGCGGCCGGGGTCAGCCGGCGTGCGTCGGCCGGGGTGGGTCAGTCGGCGATGTAGCCGATGGAGGTCACCTCGTAGCCGCGGCTCTTCGAGCCCCGCACGTGCATGAACATGCCGCCGCCCTCGTAGGAGTAGGCGCAGCTGTAGCCCTTGGGCTCGGAGCTGCAGCCCTGGAAGAAGTACTTCACGCCCTTCGGGTCGTACTTCACCCGGAACAGCGTCTTGACCGCCGTGGTCGTGGCGACCTCCAGGCCCCGGTTGCGGTCGCCCTTGCGCCAGGCGCCGAACAGGTACGCGGCCGCGGCGGACGGCTTGACGAGGTGGCGGGACTCGTAGACCTTCGTGACCTTGGCGCCCGACACGACCATCAGGATGCCGTCGAGCCCGCCCGGCACGCGCACGCTGGTGTGGACGAACCGGCAGGCGTTGCCCGAGCAGCCCGCGAACTCGTCCGGGGCCCGGAAGGGGTAGGAGAAGAGCGTGGAGACCGCGCCCGCCGTGGCGACCCGGGAGGCCGCGTGGCGGTCCCTGCGCAGCCAGGCGTCGAACAGCTTCTTGGCGACGGCCGCCGGTGCGGCCGCGCCGTGAGCGGCCGCCCGGGCGGGGGCCTGCGCTGTGTGCGCCAAGGCCGGGGCGGCGGTGAGCGGAGAGGCGGGGACCAGGAGCGCGGCGGTCGCGGCCGTGGCGGCCGCGCCTCGCAACCATCGTGCTGACACGCGCCGAACGCTACCGGGATCTGCTTGCACCCGGATTGACCCCGGCTTGCACCGGCCGCTGCCGCCCTCGCGACGGCCCGCCGGGCCCGTCACCGGCGTCCGCCGAGGCCCGGCAGGGAGGGTCACCGACGTCCGCTCGAGGCCGGGGACCTCTGGGCGGCCAGGCCGCGCCCTGCGGCGGCCAGGCAGCCGGCCAGGAGCGTCACACCGGACAGCACCCCGCTGACCACGGGCACCCACGCCACGGCCGAGGTGGCGGCCATGACGAGCCCGGCGACCCCGAGCGCGGCGAGGACCGCACCGGGCACCATGATCGTCCGGTCCCTCCAGATCGGTCCGAGGGCGACGAAGTGGACGCCGACGACGAGAGCGATCCAGGCGACGTTGCTCTCCTCGGGGCGGTCCAGGGCGCGCAGCACCGCGATGCCGCCGAACAGTGCGGCCGCTTCGATCACGACGACCACCGCGAAGCCGAGGCCGAACATCTTCCCGGCCGCACCGCCTCCCCCGATGCCGGGCTCGGCACCGGTGGACCTGGCGCGCCCGACGGCGAGGACCCACATGGCGACGACGCCGGCCAGGGCGACGGCCGCGGCGATCCTGAGGACGAGCGCGAGAGCGTGACCGAGGGGCGGATGCGAGTTCACGAACACGAAGACGGCCCCGAAAACCCCGCCGATCAACAAACCGGTCATACGCTGCATGACGGCGACCTTACCGGTATCGCGATCATCAGCTGATTGGACGCCGTCGCCTCGCCCTTGGTGCTCCGGGGCCTGGGATCACCGCGAGGAGCTCCCACCGGCCGGCTCACGCAACGCCGGACGGCGGCGGCTGCGCGGCCGGATCGGACAACCAGGGCGGGACGGCGAGACCGGGCGGCCGGGGCGAGCGCGCCCCGGCCGCCGGCCGGTCGGCTCAGGTCCGGGAGCGCCGGTCCTGGCCGCGATGCCCGTTCACTGGAACCCCTCGAGGGTGGGCCGCGTGCCCCCCTGCTGTCCCGCGCCGGCTGGTTGTGTCCCGCCGCCCGGTTGCGTTCCCCCCTGCTGGGTCCCACCCTGCTGGGTCCCACCTGGCTGGGTGCCGCCGCCCTGCTGAGTGCCGCCCGTCTGCGACCCGCCCGGCTGGCCGCCCTCGTACACCGTTCCGCCCGTACCACCGGTCTGCGTACCACCGGTCTGCGTACCACCGGTCTGCGTACCACCGGTCTGCGTACCACCGGTCTGCGTACCACCGGTCTGCGTGCCACCGGGCTGCGTGCCGTCGGTGGCGGCGGGCGAGGCGGCCGGGTTCGTCTGGCCGGCGGGGGCGGACCCGGTCAGCAGCGCCATGATCGCGTCGGCCTGGGCCTTGTCGAAGCCCGCGATGCCGAGGCTGTCCTGGGTGATCTCCTGGGCCACCCGTGGGGCGGCCACCACCTTCTCACCCACCACGATCGCGAGCTGCTGCTTGACCGTCTCGCGGGTGAGCGCGGCGATCTGCTCCTGACTGGAGGGGGACAGCACAAGCCTGATCGAGTAGGTGCCGTCGTTGTCCGGCACCTCCTCGATCTTCTGCACCGTCGTGACCGTGACCCCGGGGTCGAGCTGGTAACAGGAGGCGCCCTTGTCGTCCGGGATCGCGTCCGTTCCGCTGCAGGGCGCCGGCCCCACCCCGGTGACCGGGGCGAAGTGCACGGGCGTCAGCAGGGTGCGTACGGGCGTCTGCTTGAGCGGCGGGGCGTCCGGGTTGCGGGTCATCACCACGGCGACGGCGCCGAGGACGCCAGACATGACGACCACCAGCACGAGGGCCACCACGAGGGCGATCGTCGTCCCCCTGGCCGCTCGTGGCTCCGTGGGACCTGCGGGGGCGGACGGCCCGTCACCCGGCCCTGCGGCCCCGTCCGAGGGCGGGCCCTCGGGTGCGCCCGGCATTCCGGGCGCGGGGGGTTCCAGCGGCTCACCGGGCAGGACGGGGGCATCGGCGACAGCGGGCACACCGCCGAGTTCGCCGGCCCCGCCGAGCGGGTCACCTGGCCTGCCGAGCGGGTCGCCTGGTCCGCCGGGCGCGGCGAGGGGATCACCCGGTCCACCGGGTCCGCCCGGCGCGCCGAGGGGGTCGCCGAGTCCGGCGGGCCCACCAGGCTCACCCGGCACGCCGACCGGCACTCCGACCGGGCCGGCGAGCGTGTCACCGAGTGGATCGCTGAGCGGATCACTGAGCGGATCGTCAAGCCTGCCCGGCGGCTCACCGCGCACTCCGAGCGGGTCGTCGAACCCGCCGAGCCCGCCGCCCTCACCCCGCGCACCACCCGGGCCACCGAGTGGATCAGCGAGCGGGCCGGCAAGCCCACCGCGCTCGTCTCGTTCACCAGGCACGCCGGGCACACCGGGCACCAGAGGGCCTCCGCCGGGGTCGCCGGGCCCGCCGTACGTGTCACCCGGTCCACCGCCGGCGGCCGGCAGGACGGTCGTCTCCGCCGCGGCACCGGCTCCGCCCGACGTGTCGCCGAACCAGCCGCCCCACCCGCCGGACGTCTCGGCGGGCACGCCGCCGCGGTCCTGGGGGCCGACCGGCTTCGACAGGGGCGCCGTCTCGGCTCCCGATGTCAGGCCGCCGGGCCGCGGGCCGGATTCCTCGTCTCCCGGCACGGGCGCGTTGTGCATTCCCACCTCGATCCCTTACACCGCTCGCAGAGCCTACCGAGGTCTGCCAACTGCGGGTAACCGGCCGACCATGGAACGCTCAACACGCTCTCAAATTGACAATTTGTCATGAATCTCCGCCAAATGGTTGCCCGATGCCCGATGTCCAGGCAGACGTCGAAAGCCGACAGTGAAGACATGAAGGTGGGAGTTCCCCGAGAGATCAAGACACACGAGTACCGGGTCGCGCTCACACCCGCGGGGGTCAACGAGTTCGTACGCAAAGGTCATCGGGTCCTCGTCGAGAAGGGCGCGGGGCTGGGATCCGCGATCCCGGACGAGGACTTCGCCGCGGCGGGGGCCGTCATCATCGGCACGGCCGACGAGGTGTGGGCCGAGGGCGACCTGATCCTGAAGGTCAAGGAACCGGTGCCGGACGAGTACCACCGGATGCGCAAGGGCCAGGTGTTGTTCACCTATCTCCACCTCGCCGCCTCCGAGTCCTGCACCCGGGCCATGCTGGAGTCGGGCGTGACCGGCATCGCGTACGAGACCGTGCAGAAACCCGACCGCACGCTGCCGCTGCTCGCGCCCATGTCCGAGGTCGCCGGACGGCTGGCGCCACAAGTGGGCGCCTACCACCTCATGCGCCAGGGCGGCGGGCGCGGAGTGCTGATGAGCGGCGTCCCCGGCACCTATCCGGCCAAGGTGGTGGTGATCGGCGCGGGGGTGTCGGGCATGAACGCCGCCGCGGTCGCCGTGGGCCTGCGGGCCCAGGTGCTGCTGCTCGACCGCGACGTCGACCGCTTGCGCCACGCCGACCTCGTCTTCCGGGGCGGCTGCCAGACCGTGGCGTCCAACGCGTACGAGGTCGAGCGGGCGGTGGTGGACGCCGACCTGGTGATCGGCGCGGTGCTCGTGCCCGGCGCGAAGGCGCCGACCCTGGTGAGCAACGACCTCGTCTCGCGGATGAAACCGGGGTCGGTGCTGGTGGACATCTCCATCGACCAGGGCGGCTGTTTCGAGGACTCGCGGCCGACCACCCACGCCGACCCGGTCTACCGGGTGCACGGCTCGGTGTTCTACTGCGTGGCCAACATGCCGGGGGCGGTGCCGCACACCTCGACGTACGCGCTCACCAACGTCACGCTGCCGTACGCGCTGGCGATCGCCGACCTGGGCTGGCGCGAGGCGCTGACCGCCGACCCCGCGCTCGCCCTCGGTCTGAGCACCCACGAGGGCCACCTCACGAGCCGCCCGGTGGCCGAGGCCCACGGGCTGGACGCCGTGCCCGTGGACCGCGTGCTGGTTCCCTGAGCCGGGTCAGGGACGTCCGGATCAGGAAGACGGGGCCGTGCTCGGCATCGGCTCCTGCGTGGTCTCCTGCTGGGCCGGCGGGAGCGGCTTCTCGTCGGTGGTCCCGATGCCGCCCGAGCAGGAGGCGCCGTACTCGGGGGTGGTGGTCGGGTTCTGCTTGTACTTCTTGACGAACTCCGGCAGGCGGGGGTCGTCCGCGGAGTCCACCGCGAGCTGGTGGTTCCAGGAGCTGGCGACGATCTTGGACGGCAGGTTCGGGTAGGGGCTCAGCAGCATGTAGTCGGCGGAGGCGATGCTCTTGAGCTTGTCCACCTCGGCCTTGGGCAGGTCGGGCCGGTAGGTGATCCACACCGCGCCGTGCTCCAGCGAGTGGACGCCGTGCTCGTTGTGGATGGGCTTGTCGTAGATGCCGCAGTTCTGCCAGTAGAAGTTGTGCTGGCCGCCGACGGGCGGGGTCTCCTTGTAGGACACCTTGTTCCAGGAGTGGTCGGAGCCCTTGTAGTTGAAGGTCTTGACGGCGCTCAGCGACTTGGCCGAGCGGTCGTTGACCACATAGACGGCGACGAGGGCGACCAGGACGACGATCACGAGGCCGCCTATCCCCCACATGAGAAGCGCGGCGCGCCGCTCCTTGCGCTTCTGCTCGGCGCGCATGCGGGCGAGGTGCTCACGCCTCGCCTGCGCCTTCTCCTTGGTCATCGCTCCTCCATCCGCTGATCACTGACACCCCCGCTGCGTATGGAGAATAGTGGCTAAAGGTATTGCTTCGGGCAGAGCGACGGTCGTGGCGAGTAGCCTGTGGGCGATGAGCACCGACAGCGACGCCCCCGTGGAGACCCCAGTGGAGACCCCGGTGGAAACCCCAGTGGAGACCGCGGTGGAGACCGCTCCCCCGGTCCGGCGCCGCCTCCCCGTCCTCGGGCTGGTCGTCGTCCTCCTCGCGGCGGCGGCGTTGGTGCTGTTCTTCACCAGGCAGGCGACGCCCGGGGACACCTCCCCCGAGGCCGGATTCGCCCGGGACATGGGGGTCCACCACGCGCAGGCGGTGGAGATGTCCTTCATCCTCAGGGACAAGACCTCCGACCAACCGCTGCGCAGCCTGGCGTACGACATCATCACGACGCAGAGCACCCAGCGTGGAATTTTCATGGGCTGGCTGCAGCAGTGGGGGCTCGACCAGAGCTCCAGCCGCCCGGCGATGGCCTGGATGTCGGGGCACGGGCACGGCGGGGCGGCCATGACCGCACCGGCGCCCGGCACGATGCCCGGCACGATGCCCGGCACGATGCCCGGCATGGCCACCGAAGAGGAGATGAACCGGCTCCGCCAGGCCACCGGCAGGGACGCCGAGATCCTCTTCCTCCAGCTCATGATCCGTCACCACCAGGGCGGCGTGGAGATGGCCGAGGGCCTGCTCAACCTGTCGGACCGCGACGAGGTGCGCGCTCTGGCCCAGCACATCGTGGACGGCCAGAACGCCGAGATCCGCACGATGAAGGACCTGCTGGCCAGGCGGGGAGCCCAGCCGCTCCCCGCGCCGTGATCCTCTCCGGGCGGTCCGGCGGCCTCGTTCAGTCCGCCCGCGCGCCGTGGATCGCGGTGAAGGCCAGCAGGGAGCGGGCGGTCCGCGGCGGGTCCTCCAGGATGGGCGAGTGCCCGAGACCGGGCAGCAGCTCGACCTTCGCGCCCGGAACCGCTCGGTAGTCGGCGGCGGACGAGGATCGCCACCTGCGGTCGTCCTCGCCGAAGATCACCAGTAGCGGCGTGCCGAGGGCCGCCAGCCGGTCCGGGAGCGTCCGCCGCTCCAGGTAGTCGCGGGTGCCCTGCATCGTCGCGGTGAGCGTGTGGTGGGTCATGACGCGCACCTCGTCCAGGAGCTCGCGCGGGATCCGGTAGCCCGCGCGGCTGACACCGGTGCTCGCGAACCGGCGGATCTGCTCGTCGGTCGGCGGCCATTGCGACGGTGCGATCGCGGCGGACTCCGAGGCGATGAAGGCGTCCATGCCGGGTCCGGTGTTGATGAGCACGAGCGCGGTCACCAGGTCGGGCCGTTGCTCGGCGAGAGCGGTGGCGACCGCGCCGCCGCTGGAATGACCGGCCACGATCGCGCGCTCGACGCCGAGCCGGTCCAGTGCCGCGCCGACCCGGCGTCCCTGGTCCGGGATCGCGTAGCTCGGGCCGGCCGGTTTGGCCGACCGGCCGTGCCCGAGCAGGTCGATCCGGATGACGCGATGCGATCCGGTCAGCAGCGGAACCAGGCGGTCCCACGAGCGGGCCGAGGAGGCGGACCCGTGGATCAGCAGGAGTGCCGGGGCGTCGCGGGGGCCGTCCTGGCACACATGGATGTCGCCGTCGTCCAGGGACAGCGTCGAACTCTCGGCGGTCTCGCCTTCCACAGGCTGCCTGCCGTCGGAATCAGTCATGCGCCCACTGTCGCCGCCGGTGCGCGCCGGCGTCTTGGACGAATGTTCCCCTCGGTGCCCGCCTCGTCTGACGACCTGAGGAGGTCGTGCCTGGGCCGACGACGGCCGCTCGCGGCTAGGCGTGCAGCTCCTCGGCCAGAGCCGCGGCGAACGCGTCCACGTCGGCCTCGGTGGTGTCGAAGGCGCACATCCACCGCACCTCGACCATGCCCCCGCCGATCTGCTCGTTCCAGTTGTAGAACCGGAACCGCTTGCGCAGCCGGTCGGCCACGTCGGCCGGCAGGGTCGCGAAGACCGCGTTGGCCTCGACCGGGCGCGGCACGCTCACCCCGGGCAGGTCACGTACGGCGCCGGCGAGCCGCCGGGCCATCGCGTTGGCCTGGCGGGCGTTGCGCAACCACAGGTCGCCCCCGAGGAGGGCCTCGAACTGCACCGACACGAAGCGCATCTTCGAGGCGAGCTGCATGCTCGTCTTGCGCAGGTACGGCAGGCCCCGCGACGCCTCCGGGTTCAGCACGACGACGGCCTCGCCCAGCAGCAGCCCGATCTTGGTGCCGCCGAAGGACAGCACGTCGACCCCGGCGTCCGTGGTCAGGGCGCGCAGCGGCACGTCCAGGGCGGCTGCGGCGTTGGTGATCCGCGACCCGTCGAGGTGGACGAACATCCCCAGCTCGTGGGCGTGGTCGCAGATCGCCTTGATCTCGGCGGGGGTGTAGAGCGTGCCCAGCTCGGTCGCGTTGGAGATCGACACGACTCGGGGCTGCGCCCGGTGCACGTCGCCGAACCCCCACGCCTGCCGGTCGATCAGGCCGGGCGTGAGCTTGCCGTCCGGGGTCGGCACGGTCAGCAGCTTCAGCCCGCCGGTGACCTCGGGCGCGCCGCCCTCGTCGGTGTTGATGTGCGCGGTCTCGGGGCAGACCACGGCCTCCCAGTTGGCGCACATCGAGCGCAGCGACACGACGTTGGCCGCCGTGCCGTTGAACACGGGGAACACCTCGGCCTGCTCGCCGAAGTGCCTGCGGAAGACGCCCCGGACCGCCTCGGTGTAGACGTCGTCGCCGTAGGAGACCTGGTGTCCCCCGTTGGCGAGGGCGATCGCCTCCAGGACCTCGGGGTGCACCCCCGCGTAGTTGTCGCTGGCGAACGTCCGGCTCGCCGGGTCGTGCCGGCGCTCGGCATCGGTTGTCACGAGATGTCTCCCCATCACGGTTTCGGGCCCGTGGCCGGCCCGCTCAGGCCGGCCCCGGGCCCGGATCAGCAGCGTAGATCAGGGCGTGAGGTCGATCCTGCGGCCGTTGACGGCCGCCGGCTCCTCGTCCCACAGGCCCGCGACCGCCGCCGCCAGGTCCTTCACATCGGTGAAGGACCGATACGGTTTGTCCGGGTTCGCGGCCTTCATCTCATCGTGCACCAACGCGTTGACCACCAGGACCACCGCGGCGCTGGAGGTGTCCTTCAGCGCGTCGGCCAGCGACAGCGTCCACGCCTCGGCGGCGGCCTTCGCGGCCGCGTACGCCGCGCCGCCCTGCGTCGGCTTCTGGGCGGCCCGGGCCGACACGATCGCGAAACGGCCGTTCCCGCTCGCCCGCAGCAGCGGCTCGAACTCCAGCGACACGTTCTGCAGGGTCCTGATCAGCAGGTCGTGCAGCAGGTCCCAGTCGTCGAGGGAGGTGTCGGCGAAGGTCTTCGACCCGCGCCAGCCGCCCACCAGGTGGACGACGCCGTCCACCCGGCCGTGCTCGGCCCGCACCCGCCCGGCCAGGCCGCGCACGGCGTCCCGGTCGAGCAGGTCGACGGCCAGGCACCCCTCGGCGCCGGACTTGTCCACGCCGATGACCGTGTCCCCGAGCTCGGCGAACTTCCCCGCGACCGCGCGGCCGGCCGGGCCGCCCGCCCCCGTGACCACGATCACCCTGCTCATCGCGCGTTCCTCTCCGTCCCCGCTCACGCCCGGATGCCCCGGGTCGACTCCACCACGTCGGTGAGCTTACGGCGCAGGGCCTCGTAGAACATGCTCAGGGGGAACTCGTCGGGCAGCACGGCGTCGACCATGGCCTTCTGCTCGGTGGGCAGCGCCTGGACGCCCTGCTTCCACACGGAGGCCGGGTCGGGCTCGACGTAGGTCGCGACCAGCTCGTGCGCGGCGAGCCAGTGCGCGCGCTTGGACCGGTCGATGCCGTCGCGGTAGAGCTTCTCCACCTCGCCGCGCAGGTCGGCGACGCCGTCGGCGACCCGCGACCAGTCGATCGTGAGCCGGTTGTCGGTCCACCGCACGATGCCCTGCCGGTGCAGGTAGGCGAACAGCAGCTGGCCGCCGAGCCCGTCGTAGTTGCGCACCCGCTCGCCGGTGATCGGGAAGCGGAACAGCCGGTCGAACAGGATGGCGTACTGCACGTAGCGCGCGTGCGGCACGCCCGCGGCCTCCAGCTTCACGGCCTCGCCGTACGCCGTGAGGTCGCAGCGCAGCTCCTCCAGGCTGTAGAGCCAGTACGGCATGCGCTGCTTGATCATGAACGGGTCGAACGGCAGGTCACCATGGCTGTGCGTGCGGTCGTGGACGAGGTCCCACAGCACGAACGTGTCCTGGGCGAGGTCCTGGGAGGCCAGCAGCCGGGCGGCGTCCGGCGGCAGCTCGAGCTTCAGCGTGGCCGCGGCGGCCTCGCTGACCCGGCGGAACCGGGCCGCCTCGCGGTCGCAGAAGATACCGCCCCAGGTGAAGCGCGGCGGGGTCTGGCGCACGGCCACGGTCTCGGGGAACAGCACGGCCGAGTTGGTGTCGTAGCCGGAGGTGAAGTCGACGAACGTGATCGGCACGAACATCGGGTTGTCGTAGCCGCCCGCCTCCAGCTCGGCGAGCCACTCGGGCCACACGACCCGGATCCAGACCGCCTCGACGTTGCGGTCGGGGTTGCCGTTCTGGGTGTACATCGGGAAGACGACCAGGTGCTCCAGGCCGTCGATCCGCTGGGCGTCCGGGTGGAAGAGGTTCAGCGAGTCGAGGAAGTCGGGCTTGCCGAGGCCGGCCGCCACCCACGCGCGGAAGTCCTTCATCACCGCGTCGAGATACTCGGCGTCGTGCGGGAAGTGCGGCGCGAGCCGTCCGATGCCGTCGACGATCTCGCTGATGCACGCCACGGCCTCGTCGTGGTCGCCGGTGACCGAGCCGTCCTTGGCCTGCAGCGGGCGCAGCCGCTCCACGGCGGCCTTCAGCCGGGCGAACTCCTCGGCGACCTCGGGGCGGGACACGCGGGCGGCGCCGGACGCCTCGGGCACGCGGGCGGCCCAGGTCACGAGGTTGCCCCACAGCTTCTCGTGGTCGTAGTCGCGGATCGAGTCGTCGCCGAACAGGTCGGAGTCGGCCAGCACGACCACCCGGCCGCGGCCGTGCCGGACGGCGGCCACGAGCGGGGCGTTCGCGGGGTCGGCGGACCCGGAGGTCGTGAACAGGACGCTCTGGCCCGCGGGCACGCCGAGCGTCCCCGCGCGGTAGAAGCAGGCCCGGCGCACCTGCGCCAGCAGGTCCTGGGCCACGCCGCCCCGCTCGGTCACGGCCTGCGCGGCGGGGACGCCGAGGATCCAGGTGGCCACGCTGTTGTGGCAGTTGCCGGGGTCCTGCACGGTGGCGTGCTCGACCGTCACCCCGAACCGGGCGAGCAGCTCGCCCAGGTTGCTGCCGTACTTCTCCTGCTCGTGCTCGGCCAGCACGATGAGGCCGCCGCCGCCCGCGACGTACGCCTCGAGCGCGTCGATCTCCTCGCCGGAGAAGACGGGGCTGCCGACCCCGGTGGTGCGCTCCCAGCGCCCGGCCGAGGGATGCGCGACCACGAAGACGTCACACCCGTCCAGCACCGCGGCGGTGATCGGGCCCTCGGTGTGCGCGCGCACCGTGTGGCCGAGCCGCCGCAGCGCCCCGGCGGCCTCCGCGTAGCTGTTGTCGTCGGGGTGGGCGGGATTCATGGCCTCGGCGACCTCTCGCCGGATCGTCCACGCCTCGCTGTGCGCCTCGTCGAACAGGACCGCCGGGAAAGCCTGCATGAAAAATCTCCCGTAGTGTGAGCCGTCTTCCGGAAAATATACACATACCTAGCCTTGTGGCGATAAGTCGCTCTAGCGGATGAGGACGCATCACCCGAGCGGCGGACGAGTCCCCGGGGGTCGCTCACCTACCGTCACCGGCCGTAGGGAGACAGACCCGAAGGGGAAGATCGATGTTCAAACTGTCCGACTCGGTGGCCTTCCGGCGAAGCGTCACCGGAGTCCTACTGTTCGTCGCGCCGCTGCTGCAGTTCGTCGCGCTGCTCGTCGACCCCGGCACCTGGGGCGACGACCGCGAGATGGTCAGCTACGGCGACAACCCGGCCCTGGCCCAGCTCGAGTCGGCGCTCTACCACTGGAGCTGGTTGCTCGTCCCGATCGCGGCCTTCGGCCTGCTGCACCTGGTGCGCAAGAAGTCCGTCGTCTTCGGCCACATCGCCGGGGGCATGACGATCGTCGGCTACATCAGCGTCTCGGCGCTGCTCCTCATGGACCCCGTGGAGTGGTGGTTCGGGCAGCACTACCCCGTCGGGCAGGGCCAGAAGATGTTCGACGAGGTGTTCAACCTGCCCGGCGTCATCTTCGGCTTCACCCTGCCGTGGATCTACCTCGGCATGCTCGGCCTGCCGCTGCTCCTGCTGGCCGTCTCGCGCACCGGCTTCGTCCACTGGTGGGTGCCGGCCGTCGTCGCCGTGGGCTACGTGGCCTCGATCCCGGTGCCGTACAGCCCGCTGACGATCCCGTTCTGGGGCGCCCCCGTCATCGCCATGGGCTACCTCGGGCTCAAGGTGCTGCGCATGACGAACGCCGAATGGGCGTCGTACTACCCGAGCGCCGACCCCGGCGTCACCACGCCCGACTCGTACGCGAACACGACCGCCTGAGCGCGGTCGCGCAGGTTCAGCTTCATGAGCACGCGGGCGACGTGGGTCTTGACCGTGGCCTCGCCGACGAAGAGCTCCTTGGCGATCTCGGCGTTGGTGAGGCCCCGGGCGAGCATCCGCAGCACCTCCAGCTCGCGCGGGGTGAGCTCGGCGAGCTGCGGCGGCCGGACCGGCTCGTGCCGGCCCGCGAAGGAGGCGATCACCCGCGTGGTGACGGCGGGGTCGAGCAGGCCGTCACCCGCCGCGACGACCCTGATGGCCTCCACGAGCTGCTCGGGCGGCGACACCTTCAACAGGAAGCCGCTGGTCCCCGCGCGCAGCGCGGCGTACAGGTTCTCGTCGGTGTCGAACGTCGTCAGCATGATGACCTTGGGCGGCCGGGGCGCGTCCAGCAACTGTCTCGCCGCGGTAAGACCGTCCATCCGCGGCATCGAGATGTCCATGAGCACGACGTCGGGCTGCACCCGGCGGGCCAGGGCGACCGCCTCCGCGCCGTCGGCGGCCTCGCCCACGATCTCCATCCCGGGCTCGCTCTCGACCACCATGCGCAGACCTGCCCGGATCATCGCCTGGTCGTCGGCGAGGACGATGCGGATGGTCAATTCGTGGCCTCGCTCATCGGCACTCCCTGGGAGATCGGCAGCGTCGCGCGGACGCGGTAGCCGCCCTGCGGCAGCGGCCCGGCGTCGAGGGAGCCGCCGTACAGCTCGGCCCGCTCTCGCATGCCGATGAGCCCGTTGCCGGTGGACAGCGCCGGTCCGGCGCCCCCGCCATTATCGGTGATCTCGAGCTCCAGCCGGTCGGGGAGGTAGGCGATCCTGATGCGCGCGTCGGCGTCCCCGGCGTACTTGACCGCGTTGGTGAGGGCCTCCTGCACGATCCGGTAGGCCGACAGGTCGAGACCGGGCGCGAGCCGTACGGCGTCGCCCTCGACCTGCAGCGTGACGCGCAGTCCGGAGGATCCCACCGTCGAGATGAGGTTGGGCACCATGTCGAGCCCCGGCTGGGGCAGCGCCTCGTCCTGCGGCATCCGCAGCGCGCCGAGCATGATTCGCAGCTCCTCGACCGCCTCCCGGCCCGCCTGCTCGATGCCGCTGAGCATCTCGGCCTCCGGGGAGGGGCCGTCGTCCCGCGCCGCGCTCATCCGGCGGCGCAGCACCCCGGCCTGCATGACCATCATGCTGACGCTGTGGGCCACCACGTCGTGCAGTTCCCTGGCGATCCGGTTGCGCTCGGCGGCGACGGCCTCGGCGGCCCGGCGTTCCCGCTCCTGCTCCAGCCGCGCCGCCCGCTCGCTCATCCGGTGCGCCCGCAGGAGGTAGCCGCGCAGGGCCAGTCCCGTGGCGTACGCCGAGCCGAACATGACGGTGAGGTAGACGACCTCCTGGAACGGCAGGAACCTGTGGTCGACGGCCCCCGAGTCGAAGACGAGGATGCCTGCCAGGGCCCAGGCCCCACCCGGTCTGAACGGCAGGTGCGCGCCGATCGTGTGGAAGACGATGAGCAGCGCGGCGAGCTGCCAGACCGGGCACGACTCGTTGCCCTGCCGGTGCCAGGCGTACTGCGCGAGGATCATCAGGATGAAGACCGCCACCGGGGCCCTGCGGCGATACCAGACCAGGACGCCGGTGACCAGCGCCTGCCCGACCCACCACAGCTCGGGATTCGCGGCCGCCCCGTAGTCCTTGGCGTCCGTGAACGCCTCGAGAGTGCCCAGCGCGATGATCGCGAGGCCGATCAGGAGGTCGACGCGGGGGACCGAGCGGAAGGGGGACAAGCGCATGCGCGCAGAGTAATCCCTGCCCGGCACAGTGCGCATCAGGCAACAGACGCCCGCAATCGGCCTGCAAGTAATCGTCAAGCCACAGCACGATCATCGCGCTGTATCAAGTGGGTGTCGGTCACGATCCTCACCTTGTCGAGCACTGTCCGCGCTGGGACGCTTGAAGCGTTCCGAACAGGCATAGGAGACGCAGATGCCCCGCCTGCACTCCCTTATCGCGGGGCTGGGTGCGCTCTCGGCGCTCGCGGCGCCCATGCTCCACCCGCACCCCAGCGGTTCCACCGACCGGGTCACCCCCGGCGCCGTACGCGTGGAGTCCTCCTCGCACGTCCGCATCACGCTCCTGGACGATCGCGGCGTGATCAAGCAGCTGGCCCGGGACTACGACGTCGGCCTGGCGAAGGGCAGCGGCTTCACGGTCACGCCCGACGGCGTGGTCGTGACCGCGACCCAGGTCGTGCAGGCCGCCGAGGACCCCCGGGTGTACGCGGCCAACCGGGTGTTCGCCGAATACTTCAAGGTGAAGATCCCGGCCGACTTCAAGCGCCACTCGCTGGGCGACTCCGACCTCGACCGGCGGCTCCAGTCGTGCTACCCGCCGCAGCAGACCGACTCCACCTGCATCGCCGACGTCACGACGAACGTCACCGTCTACCCCTATCTCGACCCGCCGCCGCCCGGGGGCCTGCCCGCGCAGATCCTGACCGCAGGGACGTCCCCCGCGTCCCCGGCGGTGCTCAAGGTCACCAAGGGCGGCGAGAAGCAGTCGCTGCCCACGGTCCCGCTGGGCACGACGATCGGCGGCGCGGTCGAGTCGCTCGACGTGATGTCGCTCACCGGAAGACCGTCGGCGAAGCTGCCGCCCAAGCTCGACACCGCGCACCTCGACCCGCCGGGCAGCCGGACCGTCAAGGAGCGCGACAAGGTCGCCAAGCTGCTGGACGACGGCGCGCCCGGCGCGGGCCTCATCGACGACGGCAGGAGCGAGGTGGTCGGGTTCGTCTCCGGGGGCGGTGACGAGCCGGTGACCATCACCCCCGCCGACGACATCCGCAGCGCGCTGGTCGCCGCCGGGGTCACCCCCCGCCGCGGCCCGGTCGACGTCGTGTACGAGAACGCGCTCGCCTCCTACCACAACAAGCTCTACAGCGGCGCGATACCGGCGCTGCAGCAGGTGCTCAACCTGCGGCCCGACCACGCGGTGGCGGCCGACCACCTGCGGGTCGCCCAGTCCAAGGCGGGCACGGCGGAGGACGCCGGCGCCAGACCGGCGGCGCGCCCGGCCGCGGCGAAGCAGCCGAAGCCGTCGGTGCCGCCGTACGTGTGGGCGGCCGGCGGTGTCGTGGTCCTCGCCCTGCTGGCCGTGGGGGTCGTGCTGCTGCGCCGCAGGAGCACCGCACGGTCCGAGGGCGACGGCCGGACGGACCCGGCAATCGATGGGCACGGGATCGCCGGGCACGGGGTCGCCGCGCAGGGGGACCTCGCGGGCGAGGCCGGGTCCTACCCGCCCGGGGAGAACTCCTGGCCGCCGTACGCCGTGACGAGGGTGTTCGGGGCCGAGGCCGCCCGCTCTCCCGAGGTCGTGGGGCCGCCGCCGGGGACTCCTGTGCCCGCGGATCCGTCTCCGCCCGGCGGGCGGGCGCACCCCGCGGACCTGTCGCCGCCGCACGGGCACGCGCATCCGGCCGACCCCTCGCCGCCGCGCGGGCAGTCGTACCCGCCGAACCCCTCGCCGCCGCGAGGACAGGCACAGCTCAAGTTCTGCACGCAGTGCGGCATGCGGCTGGGTCAGGGGCACCGCTTCTGCGGCTTCTGCGGGAACCCGGTCGATTCGTGATCAACAGAGCGTTCAAGGGGGAGACCGCATGACCGAGGGGCCCGTGATGCCGCCGCTCGTCGGGCGGCGGCTCGGCGACTACACGGTCGAGGAGGTCGTCGGGCGGGGTGGCATGGCGACGGTCTACCGGGCCCGCGACCAGCGGCTCGGGCGGGCGGTGGCGCTGAAGGTGCTCGCACCGCAACTCGCGCACGACGACCGCTTCCGCGACCGGTTCGTGCGCGAGTCCCGGATGGTGGCGAGCATCGACCACCCCAACATCATCCCGGTGTACGAGGCCGGCGAGCGCGACGACCTGCTGTTCATCGCCATGCGCTACGTCGAGGGCAGCGACCTGCGCAAGCTCGTGCAGTCGGAGGGCGCGCTGCCGGTCGGGCGGGCCAACCCGCTGTTCGCGCAGATCGCCTCCGCGCTGGACGCCGCGCACGCTCACGGCCTGGTGCACCGCGACGTGAAACCGGCCAACATCCTGGTCACGCGGTCCGACCACGTCTACCTGACCGACTTCGGGCTGACCAAGAGCTCCGCGGCCGAGGCGGGGCTGACCAGCCACGGTCACTTCATGGGCACCCCGCGCTACGTCGCCCCCGAGCAGATCCGGGGCCTTCCGGTCGACGGCCGGAGCGACCTGTACGCGTTCGCCTGCGTCGTGTACGAGGCGCTCGCCGGGCAGCCGCCGTTCCAGCGGGACACCGAACTCGCGCTGCTCTACGCCCATGTGTCCCACGACCCGCCGCCGCTCACGCCGTACCGGCCGGACCTGCCGCACGGCGTGAACGCCGTGATCACCCGGGCGCTGGCCAAGTCGCCGGGCGAGCGGTTCGAGACGTGCCAGGCGTTCGTGTCCGCGCTGCGCGACGCGATCAGCGGCGGCACGGGCGACCCGGCATCGGTCTCCCCGTCCTATCCCCCGGTCCCACCGGTCTCCCCCTCGTATCCTCCGGTCTCCCCGTCCCATCCCCCGGTCTCCCCGGGATCCGCCGGGTCCCGTCCGCAGGGGTCCTATCCGCCGGTCACGCCCTCCTCGTTCCCTCCCGGCACCAGGCCGCCCGTCTCCCATCCCTCCGGCTCGGCGCCCGCGGCGTCGCGCCCGCCCGTGAGCCACCCGTCGGGCGCCGGGGCCGCGAGCCATGCGCAGGGGGCGGCGCAGGGGCACGGGTCCTACCCTCCCGGATCACCGCACTCGCAGGCGACGGTCGCCTCGGCGGCCTCCCGGGGCCACCGGCGAGGGCTGCCGCTCGGGCCGCTGATCGGCGGCCTGGCGGTCCTGGTCTCCATCGCCGTCGCCGCCGCGCTGCTGCTCACGAAGGGCGGGGACGCCGCCGCGACGTGGAACACCTACCCGGGCAGCACCGCGGCGCCGTTCACCATGTCCTACCCCTCGGCCTGGGGCGAGGCCAGGACGAACGCCGACCAGTGGATGATCGCCTCCCCGGCGGTGGACGAGTTCAACGCGCTGTTCGCGGTGCCGGGCAACACCGACTGGTCGAAGGTGAACCCCATCATCACGGGCCAGCCGGACCGGGCCACGGGCGTGTTCGCCCAGGTCAGCAACACGTTGAGCACATCCGACTCGCCCATGGAGCTCCAGGAGAGCCTGGGCCCGGCGCTTCCCGGCGTGACCACATACTACGGCGTGCCGACGCCCACGACGGTCGGGGCCAAGCCGGCGTTCCGGATCGAGGGCGTGCTCAGCGACCCCCAGCAGGCCGCGCGGCTCGACTTCATCGCCTACCTGGTCCGGCAGGGCGACACGGGCACGACCGTCCTGGTCGCGTTCTTCTGCCCGGCCGGCCGGTGCGACCGATCGATGATCGACCACATGGTGAACAGCATCACGTTCACGTCCTAGCCCGCCAGGTTCGCCAGTCCCGCGCGCCATCGAGGACGGCCTGGTGGACCGCGCGGGCGATCCGCGCGCCCCAGACGGAGCGCGGGCCGCCGAACGCCTCCGCCTGGCCCTCCTCCCGTACGGCGACGCAGACGGCGTCCGACGCGGTTCCGGTGCAGGGGAAGCCCGCTTCCAGCAGCGCCTGCGTCTTCGCCTCGGTGACCGTCATGACGGCGTTCACCAGCGCCGCGTCGGAGAACGCCACCGGCACGGCCACCAGGATGTTGACCGTCCCCGGGCGCGGCGCGCGCGCCGCGCCGACTTCGGCCGGCAGGCCGGGATCGGGCACGCCCTCGGGCGTGGCCGCCCAGGTCGGCACGCCCAGGCCGACCGTGGCGACGGCCTCCGCTCCCCCGTCGGCCGCCGCGGCGTACCGCTCCACCAGCGCCGCCGTCATCATGCCGACCCCGGGACCGCCCGGACCGAGCGCGTCCATGTGCTCGACCGGGTCCATGCGCGAGTAACCCGCGGCCACCTGCGCGTTCAGCACCCACTCGCGGTGGCCGATGCCGCCGCCCAGCATCGCCGATGAGATCATCCGCCAGCCGGGCCCGAACCGCCACAGCAGCACGCCCAGCCGCAGCCCGTCCTCCATCCGGTACGTCAGGGACGGCGGCGGGAGGCCCGTCACGCCTCCTCCACCAGCGAGGAGATCGACGGGCGGACCAGGTGGACGAGCGGGCGCCCATCGGGACCGGGCTCCACCCGCACGCGGGCGCCGAAGTGCTCGGTCAGCAGCGGCTCGGCCAGCACCCGCGCGGGCGGCCCGACCGCGACCGCGCGCCCGGCGGCGAGCAGCACGAGCGCGTCGGCGTACTGCGCGGCGAGGCTGAGGTCGTGCAGCGTCGTCACGACGGTGAGGTCGTCGGCCAGGCGCAGCCGGTCGACGAGTTCGAGCACCTGCTGCTGGTGGCCCAGGTCGAGCGCCGTGGTCGGCTCGTCGAGCAGCAGCACCGGCGCCTGCTGCACCAGCGCCCTGGCGAGCACGACCCGCTGCCGTTCGCCGCCGGACAGGTGCCCGAGCGGCCGGGACGCGAAACCGTCCAGGTCGAGCCGTTCCAGCACCGACCGCGTCACCTCGCGGTCCCGCGCGCTCTCGCTGCCGAGATAGGGGATGTACGGCGTGCGGCCCAGCAGCGCGTAGTCGTAGACCGTCATGTCGGGCGGCAGCGCCGGGTTCTGCGGGGCGTAGGCGATCAGCCGGGCCCGCCGTCGCGGGCGCAGGTCGTCCACGGCCGTCCCCTCGACGAGGACCTCGCCCTCCCTCGGCACCAGCCCGGCGACGGCCCGCAGCAGCGTGGACTTGCCCGCGCCGTTCGGCCCGATGACGGCCAGCCACCGGCCGGGCTCGGCCGACAGCGTGACGTCCGTGAGCACCCGCCGCCCGCCCAGCGTGACACCCACGCCGCGCGCCTCGACGGCCGGCACGGCCCGCCCGCTCACGTCCCCACCCGCCGGGTCACGCGCAGGACGGTGACGAAGAACGGCGCCCCGACGAACGCCGTGACGACCCCGATCGGCAGTTCGGCCGGCGCGAGCACCGTACGCGCGATCGTGTCGGCCAGCACGAGGAACGCCGCGCCGCCGAGGAACGACAGCGGCAGCACGATCCGGTAGGACCACCCGGCCAGCCGCCGGACCACGTGTGGCACCACGATCCCGACGAACGCGATCAGCCCGCTGACCGCCACCGCCGACGCGGTGGCGAGCGAGGCGGCCAGCAGCACGACGAACCGCACGCGCGCCGCGCGCAGGCCGAGGCTGACCGCCTCCTCGTCGCCGACCGACAGCACGTCGAGCAGCCGCCCGTGCAGCAGCATGACGACGGTCGACACCACGGCGTACGGCGCGATCATGCGGAGCTGGTCCCAGCCGCCGCCGACGTCGCCGAGGATCCAGGAGTAGATCCGCTGCAGCTCGTCCACCTTGAGCTGCTGGACGAAGGTCTGGATGGCGGTGAGGAACGAGGTGACCGCGACCCCGGCGAGCACGAGCGTCGCGGTGCCGCCGCCCCGGCCCGCGGTGTGGCCCAGCGCGTACGCGAGGAACACCCCGCCGACGGCCCCGGCGAAGGCGGCGATCGGCACCGCGGTCACCCCGGCGTCGCCGCCCAGGAAGACCACGACGAGCGTCACCGTGAGGCCGGCCCCGGCGGCCGCCCCGAGCAGGTAGGGATCGGCCAGCGGGTTGCGGAACACGCCCTGGTAGCCGGCCCCGGCCGTGGCGAGCAGCCCGCCCACGACGGCGGCGAGCAGCACCCGCGGCACCCGGAGCTGGAACAACAGCCCCTCCTCGACCGGTGCGAGCCCCGAGTGCACGGACACCAGCGGCAGCCGGTCGAGCAGCGCGAGCGCGATGGCGCGGGGCGAGATGCCCGCCGCGCCCGCCATCAGGCCGAGGGCGAGACTGGCCGCCAGCACGACGGACGCGACGAGCAGCGCCCGGCCGCGGGGCCGGGCCGGCGTCATCACGCCATCACCCGCCTCACCGCAGCCACAGCTCACCGCACCATCAGGGGTGTCCGCGTCGTCACCGGCTCAGCTCGCCGCCTTCTTCACGGCGTCGCCGACGGCCTGGGCGAGGTCGGCGACGCGCGGCCCCCAGCGGGAGGCGACGTCGTCGTCCAGCTCGACCACGCGGTCCTGCTTGACGGCCGACAGACCGGACCAGCCCGGCCGCTTGGCCAGCGCGGCGGCGTTCTGGCCGCAGCACTTGGTGTCGCCGAGGAAGATCAGGTCGGGGTCGGCCTTGGCGACGAACTCCGCCGACAGCTTGGGGTAGCCGCCCGCCGCGTCGGGGGCCTCGTCGGCGATGTTCTTCAGCCCGAACAGGCTGTAGATCTGCCCGATGAACGTGCTCGACGTCGCCGCGTAGGGCGTGGTGTCCAGCTCGTGGTAGTACGTCAGGTCCTTGCCCTTCGGCGCCGCGGCGACGAGCGCGTCGATCTTCTGCTTGACGCCGCTCGCCACCTCGTCGGCCTTTGCCGCGTTGCCGGTGGCCGCGCCGAGGTCCCTGATCTGGTCGTAGGTGTCGTCCAGCTTCGTCGCGGCGGGTTCGAGCAGCACCGGCACGCCGACCTTGCCGAGCCCGGCGACCACGCCCTCCAGGTCGTTGGCGAGCACCACGAGGTCGGGCTTGGCGGCGACGATCGCCTCAACGTTGGGCTTGAATCCCGACAGCGAGGTCTTGGGCGCCTCGGGCGGGTAGTTCGACTGGTCGTCCGCCGCCGTCACCTGCGCGCCCGCGCCGATCGCGAACAGGATCTCGGTGGCCGTCGGGGACAGCGACACGATGTGCTCGGGCCTCTTGGCGATGGTCACCGCCCCGTTGCCCGCCTGGATCGTGACGGGGAAGGCGCCCTGTGCGGCGCTGTCCGAGGCGGCGGGGGTGGGGGGCGCGGACGTGGCGGCGCCGTCGGTCTGGCCGCAGCCGGCCAGAGCGAGCACGCCCAGCACCACACCCGCGACGGCCGTGCGTACGGGCCTCACGAGGTCCTCCAACAGGGGGAATGCCGGGAATCGAGGGACCCGCTGGAAGCGACGGATCACCCTTTTCCACGAGGGTCGATGGCGTCGGCGCGCAGCGCAGGCGACCTGGCTCGTCCCCGGGGGCGGGGAACCACAGTTGCGGGACAGCGCCGGGTTCTCACCGGACTTCGCTGCGCGGCGCGCGTCGGACGCAACGGTACCAATCCCTCACGCGGCGTCCACCCCCGCCCCGGGGCCCGCCGCCCCGGGCGGACGACGCTCCACTCGGACGGGCCGCCTGCCTGGGCGTACGCGGGGGCGGTAGGGCAGGCCCTACCCCGGCGGGTAGGGGGCCGCCCATGATCGGAAGTAGGGACCGCGTCGCTGTGCCGGGCGGGGCCGCGGCGGGACGCTTGACACCCGACCCCGCCGCCCGCGGTCGAACACCCCGGCGGCCCGACCACCGAAGGCGGCCCCCCGTGTCCCTGACCATGCTTCCTCCCGCACCAGGAAGGACCCCGGCCGCGCCCGCGCCACGGGACCGCTTCATCGACGTCCTGCGCGTCTTCGGGATGGTCCTCGTGGTCGTCCAGCACTGGACGATGCCGGTCCTGTCGTACGCCCAGGGGCGGCTCACCACGGGCAACGCCCTGGCGGCGGTTCCGTATGTCACCTGGATCTCGCAGGTCATGCCGCTGGTCTTCTTCGCCGGGGGCGCGGCCAACGCGATCAGCTTCCGGTCCGCCGTCCGCCGGGGCGGCACGGCCCGCGAATGGACGGCGCGGCGGGTGCGCCGCCTGGCCTGGCCGGTGGTGCCGCTGGCGGTCGTGTGGCTGCCGCTCCCCCACCTCCTGGTGGCCCTCGGCGTGCCCGCGCAGCCGGTGGAGGTGGCCGCGCGGACGGTCGGCCAGCTGCTGTGGTTCCTGGCGGTCTACCTGCTGGCGGTGGTGGCCACGCCGCACCTGCTGCGGATGCGGACCGGGGTGGCCCTGCCGGTGCTGGCGGGCGGCGCGGTGCTGATGGACGTGGTCCGGTTCTCCGGCCTGGAGGCCGCCGGCTACCTCAACGTGGCGTTCGTCTGGCTGGCGGTCCACCAGGTCGGGTTCCGGTACGCCGAGGGCGGCCTCGAGTGGCTGACGGGGCGGCGGGCCGCCGGGCTCGCGGTGGCCGGGTTCGCGATGGTGGCGGCCCTGGTGGCGACCGGGCCCTATCCCGCCAGCATGATCGGGATGCCCGGCATGATCTCCAACATGGCCCCGCCGAGCGCCTGCCTGCTCGCGCTGTTCGCCGGTCAGCTCGGCCTGGCGATGCTGCTGCGCCCCGCCGTCACCGCGCTGGCGGCCCGGCCGAGGGCCGAGGCGGTGCTCACCGCGCTCGCGCCGCGCATGATGACGGTCTACCTGTGGCACATGACCGCGCTCGTCGCCGTCGCCGGTGCGGCGACCGTCGGCTTCGGGCTGGCGACCCCGCACGCCGGCTCGGCGGCCTGGTGGAGCGCCGTCCCCCTGTGGCTGGCCGCCCTGGCGCTGGTCCTGGTCGCGCTCACCGCGCTGCTCGGCCGCTTCGAGGAGCCCGTGGGCGCCGCAGCCCACCGGCACGTGCTGACCGCCGTCCCGCTCGTCGGCGGCGCGCTGCTCACCCTCACGATCACCGGGTTCGCGCCCGGCCCCGCGCCGCTGGTCGCGTCCGTCGCCCTGCTCGCGGGGCTGACCCTGGTCAGCCGGCCCGCAGCTGCCGCTCGACGTCGTCGATGATCTCCTGCAGGCGCAGGCCGTGGCGGGCGTCGAGCGGATGCCCGCCGCCGTCGCGTACCGTGCCGGCGAACTGCCGGACCGCCTCGGGGAAGACGTCGCCGAGCTCGGAGCCGAGCAGCGAGGCGCTGCCGAGCCGTCCGTACACGTCGATGCGGCTGGGCGGGGTCTCGCCCTCGGCGGCCATGCTCAGCGACGCCTCGCTGACCGCGCCGCTCTCGTGCTCGAGCAGCAGGCCGACCCAGCCGAGCGGGTCGCCGTGGGCCTTGACCGCGACCACCCGGCCGAGCGCGGCGTCGAGCAGGTCGATCATGTGCGGGCCCACGTCGAGCACCGCGCCGCGCTCCAGCCGCCAGGGGGTGGCGAAGGGGCCGCCGCGCAGGCTTCCGGAGATGTTGGCGGCGTGCCCGCCGAAGGGCTCGATCCGCCGGGCCCGGTCGAGGAAGCCGGCCGTCGCCGCCGAGTAGCGGAACGTGAAGAGCATCTGGGAGGCGACGCCCGCCTCCTCGATCGCCCCGGCCAGGCGCCGGGCGCCGTCGAGGTCGGCCGCGAGCGGCTTCTCCAGCAGCAGCGCCCTGCCCGCCCGGGCCGCGAGCACGCCCAGCTCGGCCTGCACGGCGGGCGGCACGCAGAAGGCGACCGCCTCCGACGCCGCGAACAGGTCCTCCAGCCGCTCGAAGGCGGGCGCGCCGTGGGCGTCGGCCAGCGCTCGCGCCGCCTCGGGCCTGCGCGCCCACACCCCGGACAGCGTCGTGTGCGGCCCGGCCGCGAGGGCGGGCGCGTGGACCATCCCCGCCCACGGTCCCGCACCGACGAGTCCTACCCGCACCGGCTCCATGGCGCCCCCTTTCCGCGGGGACCCTACTGCAGGCCACGGGCGGACGGTCAAGGGGGCCGCCGCGCGTGAAATCGGCCGTACGGGCAAGATGGAGGCTCTATGAACGTCATCCTGCTGAGGCACGGCGAGACCGAGTGGAGCAGGGCCGGGCGGCACACGGGCCGCACCGACCTGCCGCTGGCACCCCACGGCGAGGAGGAGGCGCGCGCCCTGTCCCGCCTGGTGGCGGACCGGTCGTTCGCGTTGGTCCTCGTCAGTCCCGCGCAGCGGGCCCGCCGTACGGCCGAACTGGCCGGGGCCGGGCCGTACGAGGTGGACCCGAACCTGTGGGAGTGGGACTACGGCGGCTACGAGGGCATCTCCACCGCCGACATCCGCGAATCACGCCCCGGCTGGTACGTCTGGCGCGACGGCGTCGTCCCGGGAGACGAGGCGCACCCGGGTGAGACCGTCGAGCACGTCGGGGAGCGGGCGGACAAGGTCCTCGCCCGGATCCGCTCGGCGGACGGCGACGTCCTGGTCGTCGCGCACGCCCACATCCTGCGTGTGCTGGCGGCCCGCTGGCTGTCGCTGCCGGCCGACCACGGCAGACACCTGCGCCTCGACACCGGGACGTACTCCGTCCTCGGCTACGAGCACGACGACGAGCCCGTCCTGCTCCGCTGGAATGCGCCGGCCTGAAACGTGCTGGCTGAGAACGTGCCGGCCTGAATCAGGCCTTCCGATCACGCGCGCCTGGGAACGCGTGTCACGCCTGGACGACCGGCTGGGGTTGCGGACCTCGGCCGGTCAGCCATTCCAGGACCGTGCGGTGGCCGCGCCGGGCGTCCTCGAAGTGCCCCCACCGCCAGTACCTGGGTTGCTCCCGCACCCCGGTGACCCATGTCCGGTACGCCACCGACCTGGGCCGCCCGTTCTCCGGGTCGGCCGGTGCGGCGACTCCGTAGGTGCGGATCACCACGCGGCCTCCGGGTGCGAACAGCACGTCGTCGGCCACCGGGTAAACAGTCATCTGGTCCAGCACGGGGTCCCCCTTGTGAGCTTTCCTGGGACCAACTGTGCCGGATCCGTGTTACGCCTCCCGCGTCGCGCTGTTACGCCCGTGAGAAGCGGGTGAACACGGGGTTATCCCCAGAACCGGTCAGACCATCCGATCAGACCAGGAGGCCGTCGAACTCGCCGTCCTTGACCCCGAGCACCAGGGCCCGTATCTCGTCACGGGTGTAGATGAGCGCCGGCCCGTCGGGATAGCGGGAGTTCCGGACGGCCACGCTGCCGTCGGGAAGCTCGGCCAGCTCCACGCAGTTGCCGGTCGAGTTGCTGTGGGCGCTTTTCCGCCAGGTGACCCCGGCGATGTCGGTTGCGGGCATCCCGTTATAGGTGTGCATTCATGTCTCTCTGAGAAGTTCGCCGAGGATCTCGGCAGTGCCGCCGGGCGTGGTGCTCTCCACGCACAGCTGCTCCATGGCCGTGAGGTAGGGATCGATGTCCTCACGTTTGTCCAGGTAGAGCGCACCCCAGAGCTGCTCGACGTAGACCACGTCCGAAAGGTCGGACTCCGGGAAGCGGAGGATGGTGAACGCGCCTCCCTCGGCCGCGTGCATCCCGTAGCGAAGGGGCATCACCTGAAGGGTGATGTTGGGCAGCGTGGACACCTCCAGCAGGTGCTGGAGCTGTTCGCGCATCGTCGCACTCCCTCCGATGGGCCGCCTGAGCGCGGCCTCGTCGATGACGGCCCACAACCGGGGGCCGTCCTTGCGCGTGAGCCGTTCCTGCCGCTGCATCCGCAGATGGACGCGCTGTTCGAGCTCGTCCTCCGAGGCGTCCGGATAACCGAGCATGATCACCGAGCGGGCGTACTCCGCCGTCTGCAGCAGGCCGGGCACGAACTGCACCTCGTAGGTGCGGATCACGCTGGCGGCCTCCTCCAGGCCGATGTAGGTGACGAACCAGTTCGGCAGCACCTCGCCGAACTTGTGCCACCATCCGGGCGTGTTCGCCTCGCGGACCATCTCCAGCAGGCCACGCCGCTCGGCGTCGTCGTGGACGCCGTACAGCGTGAGGAGGTCTTCGACGTCACGTGTCTTGAACCCGACCCGGCCGAGCTCCATCCGGCTGATCTTCGACTCCGAGGCACGGATGTGGAATCCGGCGACCTCGCGGGTCAGGCCCCGCTGCTCACGCAGCCGGCGAAGGCTCGCGCCGAGCATGATGCGTCGAACGGTGGAACCGGATCCGGGCGGATCTATGGACACGTGCTATTCCTCCGCTTTGTGGACTGGTTCACAGTCTGTCAAAGATCGCCCCCTTCGTCCCAGTGGTGTTCGGGGGTAACCGTAGCGCTTGCACAACGCGCTTGCACGTGCATTCGCTCTTGCACATGCACGGGAGTGTCCCTCATCATGATCCCGTGCAGTCCACGAACCTGACTCGTGGCCAGAACCAGTGGTCGGCGCTCGACTGGTGGCCGCCTATCGGCTGGTGGCCGGAGCCCGCCCGCGATCTCCTCGACCCCGGGTCGGCCACGGCCAGCGCCACCTTCGTCCTGCCGCCGCGCGCGGAATCGGTCCACTCGGCGCGCAGCTTCACCGCCGGGACCCTTTCGGGCTGGCAGTTGGCGGACCTGCTCGACGGGATGGAACTGGTCGTCTCGGAACTGGTCACCAACGCCCTGCGGCACGGCATGACGCTCGCGGACGGCCGCGCGCGGGAGGCCATGCGGCTGTCGCTGATCCGGCGGGGCGCGCACGTGACCTGCGCGATCACCGACCCCGGGTCGTCCGCGCCGGTGCTGCGGGATCCGGCGCCCTTCGAGCCGGGCGGCCTCGGGCTGCACATCGTGGAGTCGCTGAGCGTGTGCTGGGGATGGTGCCCGCTCGTCCCGCAGGGCAAGGCGGTGTGGGCCGTACTGGCGGCCTGAACACCGGCCTGCGGACGGACGGCGGGGCCACGCGCTTCGCCGGAGGATCCGGCCGCCCCGCGCGGGGAGCGACCGCTCTCCGGTCGGAGGCAGCGGAAAACCTAACCCGATCGCCAGATCTACCTATCGCCGGTCATGGTCCGCCGGCCGAAGAGCGCTCCCGTGCAGCCCGGAATGCATGGGAGCGCCCTCCGGCCGGCGGCCCGGATTCCCCGGAACCGCCCCTGAGGCCGCGCGCGGCACGCGATGATGGGCGGAGAGCGGGCCGTGACGGCCCGGCGGCGTGCTCGTTCCCCATCGATCGGCGGAGAAATATCGTGATCTCGGGATCCGTGACTTTGCGCTCATTGTCCGCCCACGGACCCCGCCGAGACTGTGATCTGCACTACGGTGGCTTCCTGGGACTCCCGAGAGATCAACAATGGACGATCACCTAATCGGCTGGCTGACCAGTCTTGACGAAGACAGGCTCGCCCGCGTGCTGGCCAACCGGCCGGACGCGATCGCCGCGCCGTGGCCCCGGCGCCTGGACGCCCTCGCGCAGCGTCTGACCGACACCTTCGCCGTCATGGAAGTCATGCGCGGCCTCCCCCTCCCCCCGCTCGAACTCCTGCAGGCGTGCCTGGTCATCGGCGGCCGCCCGACCGAGGACGAACTGGCCCGCTTCCTCGGGGTGAGCACCTCGGCGGTGATCCCCTGGCTCGACCACCTCTACGACCACGCCGTCGCCTGGCCCGGCCGCGACGGCAGGATCACGGTGGCCGGCGCCGTCGCCCGCTGGTGGACCGCGCCGTGCGGCCTGGGCGAGCCGCTCGGCGCCTACCTCGACTCCTGGAAGCTCAGCACCGACGCGCTGCGCCGCATGTGCCGCGTGCTCGATCTGTCCCCGCACGGCGGCAGGCGCCAGGTGGTCGCCCGGATCACCGCGCTGCTGGGCGACTGCGAACGCCTGGGGTCGCTTCTCGACGACGCCCCCGACGGCACGCTCGGCATGCTCGACGACTTCGCGTGGGACGGCCCGGTCCGCAGCGTGAACGGCAACCGGTTCATCACGCCGGGGACGCCGGAGAAGTGGGCCCTCGACCGCGGGCTGCTCTTCCGCACCCAGTGGGACCTGGCGGAGATGCCGCGCGAGGTCGCGCTGGCGCTGCGCGGCCCCGACTACCGCGGGCCGTTCACGCCCTACCCGCCCGACCTGGCCACGGCCGAGGCGGACGCCGACGCCGTCGAGCACGCGATGTGCCTGGCCGCGCCGCACGTGCTCGACCGGGCCACGGCGCTGCTGGAGAACGTCGACAAGACGCCGCTGCCGCTGCTGAAGAACGGCGGGGTCGGCGTGCGGGAGATCAAGCGCCTGGCCAGGGAGACCGGCTGCGCCGAGGACGAGACCCGGCTGCTGCTGGAGGTCTGCGCGGTCGCCCGGCTGATCGCGATCGACGAAGAGGCGGGCGGGCTGACGCCGGCCGGCCGGTACGACGCGTGGCGGCTGGAGGAGGCGCCCCTGCGGCTGCGCGTCCTGCTGGCCGGCTGGTGGCGGATGGAGCGCTCGTCGCTGCGCCGGGTGGACGGCCGCCACCCCGCCGCGCTCGGCGACGACCCCGCCGGCGAGACGATCGCCAGGATCCGGTGGGCCCTGTTCGCGGCGCTCGCCGAGATCCCCGAGGGCAGGGCCTTCGCGACGCTGCCGGAGCTCGTGCAGCGGGTGCACTGGCGCGCCCCGCTGCTCGACCGGGAACTGCTGGACGGCTGCGCGGCGGCCGTGCTCGGGGAGGCCCGCCTGCTGGGTCTCGTGGCCTGCGACGCGCTCACCGGTCTCGGCCGGGCGCTCGCCCCGCTCGCGGGCGTGGCCGGGGACGAGAGCCGCGAGTGCGTGCCCGAGGTGGAGCACGACCCGGCGCTGGCGAAGGCCGCCACGCACGCCATGGCGAGCGCGCGGCGCACGGCCCTGTTCGGCGCCGACCTCACCGCGGTGGTGACCGGCCCTCCGTCGGTCGAGCTCGCCGCGCTGCTCGACCGCGCCGCCGACCGCGAGTCGCAGGGCTCGGCGTCGGTGTGGCGGTTCAGCCCCGCGAGCGTACGGCGGGCCCTGGACGGCGGCGACACGGCCGACACGCTCATCGCCGACCTGTCGGAGGCCGGATCGCTGCCCCAGCCGCTGACCTACCTGATCAGGGACGTGGCGCGGCGGCACGGCGAGGTCACGGTGTCGTCGGTCGGCTGCATCGTCCAGGGCTCCGACCCCGCGTTGCTCGCCGAGATCGCCGCGCACCGGAAACTGGCCAAGCTGGGCCTGCGGCTGCTGGCGCCGACCGTGCTCGCCGGCGCGGCGCCCGCCGCGGCCACGCTGGCCGCTCTCAGGGAGGCGGGCTACGCCCCCGTGCCGGTGGACGACACCGGAGAGATCACCATCCGGCGTGAGCCGCAGGGCGGGCGGCTGATCCTCCTGCCCGGCGGGCGGGTCGCCGAGCTCGAACCTCCCGGGCCGCTGCTGGAGCCCCCGCCGGACCCGCGCGAGCACGCCAGGCGGCTGCTGGTCAGCGGCGGCCCGGTGGCGGCCGCGGCGCAGCCCCGCCAGACGTGGGCCGTCATCGGGCGCATGGCGACCAGGCTCCCGGCCGCGCAGCAGTCGCTGCTCGGCTTCGTCGTGGACCGCGACGTCCGCGCGATGATCACGCTGGCCGACGGGGTCACCGCCACGGTCAGCCACGGCGAGCTGCGCAGCGGCGTGCTCGACGCGTGGTGCGAGGAGGCCGGCGACTACCTGGAGTTCCCGCTCAACGAGATCGCCTCGGTCACCGCCGACTGCTGACACACCGTTGGGCGGCACATGCTCAGCGCACGCCGCAGCGGCGCAGCACGAGCAGGGCCAGGGCACGGGTGACGTCGCGGACCTCCCGCAGGTCGACCTGCTCGCGCGGGGCGTGCGCGAACCGCACGTCGCCCGGCCCGTAGTGCAGGGTCGGCACGCCCGCCCCCGCGTACAGGCGCAGGTCGCTCCCGTACGGCGCGGCGGTGCGGGCCGGCCGCGCCCCGGTCGCGTCGGCCACCGCGCGGGCCGCCTCCTCCGCCAGCGGGTGCCCCTCGGGCAGCCGGCCGCTGGCGAACTGTCCGCCCGGCCAGGTGACGCGTACGGGGTTGTCGCGCAGCCAGGGGTCGTCCAGATCGGCGAGCGCGCTCTCCAGGGCGGCGCGGGCGTCGGCCGGGTCCTCGTCGAGCCGGACGCCCAGCCGTCCCTCTGCCACGAGCAGGTCCGGCACGGTGCTCGCCCAGTCGCCCGCGCGCACGGTGCCGATCTCGATCGGGTACGGCAGCGGGTTGCCCGCGAAGAGGGAATCGGGATCGGCGTTGCGCTCGCGTTCGAGCCGCCGGACGGCCCGGAGCACCGGCACGAACGCCTCGACGGCGTTGACCCCCTCGTAGCGGGTGGCGCCGTGCGCGGCCCGGCCCGCGACCTCCAGGCGGAAGGTCAGCGCGCCGGCGTTGGCGGTGATCAGCTTCCCGCTCGTCGGCTCGGTGATGACGGCCGCCTCCCCGGTGTGGCCCCTGGCCAGGGTGGCGAACGCGCCGAGCCCGCCGTCCTCCTCGCTGACCACGCAGTGGACGGCCAGGGGACGCGCGAGCCGCACGCCGGCCACGCGCAGCGCGCGCGCCACGGCGAGGTTGGCGGCGAGACCGGCCTTCATGTCGCAGGCGCCCCGGCCGTGCAGGGTGGTCGCGGTGAGGCGGGCGCCGAACGGGTCCTGCCCCTCCCACTTGCCCGGATCGCCGATCGGCACGACGTCGGCGTGCCCCTGCAGGATCAGCGCGGGCGCGCCCTCGCCCTCGGTGACGCCGACGACGCCGTATCCCTCGGCGCGCTCCGCCTCCATGCCGGGGAACCCCTCGCGGGACCGGAGATCGTCGAGGTCGAGCTTCCACATGTCGACGTCGAGGCCCCATTCGGCGAGCATGCGGGCGCACCTGTCCTGCAGGTCCGACTCGGCGTCGGTTCCGGTGACGCTCGGCACTCTGACCAGGTCGGCCAGCAGGCGCACGGTCTCCGCCTCGTCGACCGCGTCCAGGACTCTCGCTTCGACATCCATGCCGGAGACTGTACGGCCTGCCCCGAACGGCGTGGAGCCCCCGGACGCACGTGCAGACCGTCGTACGGTGGATCTTTCGGGAAGGAGTCCGGGGATGGCGAGACTGACAGCCGGCTGGGTGGGCCGCCCGGGGGTGTGGCGCGGCCTGCTCGCGTGGCCGGCGGTCGCGCCGTTCGCGCTGTGGGCCCTGCTGCGGCTGGTGCCCGGCGACGTCGATTTCCGGTGGGTGCAACTGGTGGCGTTCACGCCGTACGTCGCCCTCGCCTCGGTCGTCGCGCCGCTGGTCGCGCTGCTCGTGCGGCGCCCGGCGGCGCTGGTCGCGGGTCTGGCGGTCACCGCGACGCTGGCGGCCTGCGTGCTGCCCCGCGCGCTTTCGGACCCGTCCCCGCACGACGCGGCCGGCGCGGGCGTGCGGGCGGCCGGCGCCCTGGGCACATCGGGGACGCAGACCCCGGCCCTGCGGGTCCTGTCGGCCAACCTGCTCTACGGCTCCGTCCCGCCCGACGCGCTGGTGGACCTCGTGCGGCGGCTGCGTCCCGACGTCCTGACGCTGCAGGAGCTGACCCCGCAGGCGTCGGCGGGCCTGCGCGCGGCGGGCCTGACCGCGCTCCTGCCGTACGCGGACGACCGGGCACAGGAGGGTTCGGGCGGCTCCGGGCTCTTCACGCGGTTCCCCCTGCGACCGGAGAAGCTCATGGCCGTCAACGGCCGCCGGCAGGCGGCGGGCGTCGTCGAGGTCCCCGGCGCCGGACCCGTCACCGTCGTGTCCGTGCACCCGTGCGCGCCGCGCTACGCGTTCCGGTTCAGGTGCTGGTCGAAGACGCTCGCCTCGCTGCCCGCTCCGGGCGGGCGCGTACGGATCCTGTCCGGCGACTTCAACGCCACGCTCGACCACGCCAGGGTCAGGCGCCTGCTCGACGCGGGCTACCGGGACGCCGCCGACGCGACCGGCAACGGCCTGATCGGCACCTGGCCCTACCGGAGGTCGTCGGACTTCAACGGCCTGCCGGTGCCGCCCGTCACGATCGACCACATCCTGGTGGACCCGCGCGTCGCCGTCCGGGCGTTCGGGGTCCACCGGCTGCCGGTGACCGACCACCGGGCGATCTTCGCCGAGCTGGTCCTGCCCGCGACGGGCGCCTAGCCCTGCGGGGCCCGTTCCGACGCCGGGAAGGCGAACCGCGGCTCCGCTCCGGACCACCACGCCCCGATCGCGAACGCCGCCGTCGCCTCGATGTAGACCGCGCGCGACAGCCCTCCGCAGGGCATCGGCGTGCATCCCATCGACGCGATCAGCGCGGCGGTCCTGTCGAGGCTCGCCGGATCGTCGCCGCAGAACGGCACGGCCAGCGGAGCTCCTTCGAACGCCGGCCGCGGCAGCGTCCAGACGCTGTCGTGGCACAGGTTGAACGCCTTGACCACGTGGGCGCGCGGCGCCGCGTCCGCCATCAGCCGGGCGACCGAGGTCGTGCCGCCGGTCGTCAGCGTCAGCCCGTCGTCGCCCGGCTCGACGGGGTTCGAGCAGTCGACGACGGTCCGCCCGGCGAGGGCGGCCGCGAGCCCGTTCACCAGCCGCGGCGCCACGCCGGCGGGAACCGCCGCGAGGACGAGTTCGCCGTGTGCCGCCGCGTCCGCGAGCGATCCGTCCATCGCGGCGCCGATGCGGGCCGCCGTCCGGGCCGCCGCGGCCCGGTCGCGCCCGCCGACGAGCACGTCGTGGCCCGCGCGGACCCAGGCGCCGCCCAGTGCCGTGGCCATCCCGCCCGTGCCGAGGATGCCGATGCGCATGTGCGTCTCCGTTCCGAGGTGAACCAAGGCCCACGACGTTAGAGCGGCCGACGCACACCACACGGTGTCTTTCGCACCGGGCAGGATGGGGCCATGGACGAGTTCCCCGACGAGCGCGCGTTCACCTCCGACTGCCGGGCGCGCCTCGCGTTCGAGGTGCTCGCGAACCGCTGGGACAGCGTCGTGGTCTACACGCTCGGCGAGGCCGGTCCGTTGCGGCCGCGGCAGCTGCGCGCCCGGATCGGCGGAATCTCTCCCAAGGTCCTCAACGAGGCGCTGCGCCGCCTGGAGTACAACGGCCTGGTCGAACGCCGGGCGTACGCCGAGGCGCCGCCCCGCGTCGACTACGCGCTGACGGAGGCGGGCACGGCTCTGCTCGCCCCCATGCGCGCGATGGGCACCTGGGCCGTGCGCCACGGGGACGCCGTGCTGGACGCCCAGGACCGGTACACGGCGCGGGAACGGGAGCGGCGCAGCACCGGAGCGTGAGGTTACGTCAGCGACAGGCGGGTGAAGCGGGTCTCGAAGCCCTTGCCCACCGGGGCGGCGCACATGACTCCGGCGAGGGCCGGCGCCTGCGGCGGGAAGTAGGCCAGGCGCAGCAGGTGCTCCGGCTCCGCGCCGTTCACGCCGTATCGGACCGTCACGGCGTCCCCGGCCCGTTCGAGGTCGAACGTCGCGGAGACGAGGCCGCCGGGCGCGGGGGTGACGGACCAGTCGGAGAAGCCGCGGGTGACGACGACGCTGAGCTGGTGGCCGCCGTCGACGAACTCGACCCCCGCCTTGATCCAGTTCTCCTCGTCGATCCGCAGCACGGCCCCGGCCTGGTCGTACTGCTCGGCGTAGTCGGCGTCGAACGTCACGGTGAGCCGCGCGTCCCCGGCGACCTGCCGGCCGAACATGTGGGCGGTGTCGTACGAGTAGCCGTAGTGGGTCTTCTGCCACAGGTCGCTCTGGGCGCCGGCGACGGCCCGCAGGCCCTCCCCTGCCTGCGACCACTCGGCGGGCTCGTTGATCCACGTGAAGTCGTCGAACGCCATGCCGGTCCCCTGCCGTCGCTTTGACTGATCGTGCTATGAGAGCCCTTCCCGGGCGCGTGCGTCAAGGACGATCTACTTGTTGTTTAGATCGATTTGTCCCCTTTACTTCCTCTTTCCCTATACTCGTGCCTCACATCACCTTTTGCCCCATAAATCCCGTACATCGCACCACCGTCGTATCCCCTTCCCCAGGGAACGCGCGGCCCGCTTCCGGAGCCTTCCGTCCCTCCTCTCCGAGGGTTCGCTCCGTCATGCCCGGGCGCGCGTGCGGAGCCCGCCTGCCGGCCGGGACTCCTCGACGACGTGAGGCCCTGCTCCCCCGAGGGCCGCCCCGCGACCGAGACGAAAGGAACCTCATGCGCAAGCGAGCCCGTCAGGCGATCACCATGGCGATGGCCGGAACCACACTCGTCGCCGCCGCGGCCACCGCCGCGGACGCCTCGGTGATCCCTCAGGCTCCCTCCTCCGCACCGCTCTCCCGGACGGCGCCCGCCGCCTCCCCGGACACCGCCTTCCCGATCCCCGCAGACCTCGTCACCCTGGGCGCGGCCTTCAACGCGGCCCTCCGCACGGCGTACGCCGAGACGAAGAAGGCCGCCTCCCTGCCCTCGGGCGTCTCCACCGCCACGTCCTTCTGGGACGCCGAGACCGCGTCGGGCAGGCCGATGCGCTACCGGACCGTCGCCAGCCCCTACTGGCCCCTCGGCACCAAGGTGCGGATCACGTACAAGGGGAAGAGCGCGATCGGCGTCGTCGAGGACTTCGGCCCGGCCGAATGGGCCGTGGCCCAGCACGACATCCCGGCCATCGTCGACCTGTCCGAGAAGATGATGGCCGACCTGACGGGCGTCGCCTCCAACACCGTCCACGTACGGTTCCAAGTGCTGAAGTGGGGCAAGGGCGGCGTCTACCGCCGCTCGGGAACGGGCTACGACCTGGCCATGGGCCACCGCTGAGCCAGCGCCGCCGATGAACCTCCGATGACGGTGCCCCGGGCCGCTCCGCGTACACTGCGAGCGTGGCTGACCCGAAGTTCGAGATCCAGATGCTCCACGACCGCGTGATGGTCAAGGTTCAGCGGGAGCTTGAGGAGCGGCGCAGCAGCGCGGGCATCGTCATCCCGGCCACGGTCAAGATGGCCAACCGGCTCGTCTGGGGCGAGGTGTGCGGCGCCGGCGCCAACGTCCGGTCGGTCAAGACCGGCGACAGGGTCCTGTTCAACCCCGAGGACCAGTACGAGGTGGAGGTGCAGGGCCAGCTCTACCTGGTGCTGCGCGAGCGCGACCTGCACGCTGTGGCGACGCAGCAGACCGACCACGGCACCGGCCTCTACCTCTGACCCCCCGACCTCGCGCCAAGGTGGACCATGACCCTCCAGGATGACCTCGTCGAGCTTCGCCGCGCGCTGCACCGGGAGCCGGAGCTCGGCCTCGACCTGCCCCGCACGCAGGAGAAGGTGCTCGCGGCGCTCGACGGCCTGCCCCTGGAGATCACCACAGGCGAGCGCCTGTCGTCGGTGACCGCCGTCCTGCGCGGCGGCCGGCCGGGCCCCGCCGTGCTGCTGCGCGCCGACATGGACGCGCTGCCGGTGCACGAGAAGACCGACGTGCCCTACCGGTCGCGCTTCGACGGCCGCATGCACGCCTGCGGCCACGACATGCACACGGCCATGCTGGTGGGAGCCGCCCGCCTGCTCAGCGAGCGCCGCGCCGACCTCGCCGGTGACGTGGTGCTGATGTTCCAGCCCGGCGAGGAGGGCCACGAGGGCGCCCGGCTGATGATCGAGGAGGGCGTGCTCGACGCGGCCGGGGCCAAGCCCGTCGCGGCGTACGGCATGCACGTCTTCGCCACGACGATCCCGCGCGGGCTGTTCCTGACCAGAGGCGGGCCCGTGCTGGCCGCGTGCGACACGCTCACCGTGACCGTGCGCGGCAGGGGCGGCCACGGCTCCGCCCCGCACCGCGCCCTCGACCCGATCCCCGCCGCCTGCGAGATCGTGACGGCCCTGCAGACCCACGTCACCCGCGGCTACGACGTGTTCGACCCGGTCGTGGTGACCGTCGGCAGCTTCCACGCCGGCACCACCGACAACGTGATCCCGGACGAGGCCGTCTTCGAGGCCACCGTGCGCACGTTCTCGGCCGGCTCGCGCGACCGCATCAGGGAGGGCCTGGTCCGGCTCGCCCGCGGCATCGGGGAGGCGCACGGCCTCACCGTCGACTGCGCGTTCGGCCTCGGCTATCCCGTGACGGTGAACGACGACGCCGAGGCGGAGTTCGCCGCCCACACGGTGCGCGAGACCCTCGGCGAGGACCGCTACTTCCCGCTGCCCACCCCGGCGACCGGCTCGGAGGACTTCTCGTACGTGCTGGAGCAGGTGCCGGGGGCGTTCCTCGTGGTCGGCGCCTGCCCGCCCGGCCGGGACCTCGCCACGGCCCCGGCCAACCACTCGGCCGAGGCGGAGTTCGACGACGCCATCCTGTCCGACGGCGCGACGCTGCTCGGCGAGCTGGCGGTCCGCAGGCTGGCCCGCGCCTGACGGTCAGCCCAGGAGCTCGCGGGCCTTCTGAATCAGGTCGACGCCGAGGGTCAGCCGGACCGACACCCAGACGATGGCCCCGGCGCAGAGCAGGGTGAGCGCGGTCGCGACGATGCGGACGAACCAGTTCTGCCGCTTCAGCCAGTCGGTCGCCGCCCTGACCCTGTCCTTGGCGAACTCCAGCAGCCGGGACGCCCAGGGGAACTCCGTCGCCAGCACGGCGAGCCCGGCGAAGACCACCAGCCAGCCCGGCCCCGGGAAGGGCACCATGATCAGGCCGGTGACCACGAGCGCGGTGCCGATCACCCCGATGACGATCCGCAGCGTCAACCGGCCCGCCGGAGTCGCCCGGATCCGGTCGAGCCAGCCCGCCGAATCGGCAGCGCCCTGTTTCCCACCCGTACGACTGTCCTCAGCCGTCGCCACACGGCTCACCCCCATTCGCTGCCCACGATAGCCAGCGGACGACCGCGGCGGCGATCGGCCGGTTCACGCGTCCCCGAGGCAGGCGGCGGTCTGCTCGGCGATCTCCAGCTCCTCGTTGGTGGGCACCACCAGCACCGCCACCTCGGCGCCCTCCGGGGAGACCACCCTGGCCTCCGCCGAGTCGGCGGCGTTGCGATCGGGATCGACCTCGATGCCGAGCCTGGTGAGCCCGGTCACCGCGAGCGCACGGACACGCGGGCTGTTCTCCCCCACGCCGCCGGTGAAGACGAGGGCGTCCACGTGGCCGAGCGCCGCGTAATAGGCGCCGATATAGGCCCGCACGCGGTAGCCGTACACGTCGAGCGCGAGCCGGGCGTCCTCGTCCCCGGAGTCGGCCAGCCGCCAGACCTCCCGCATGTCGTTGGCGCCGCACATGCCGAGCAGGCCGCTCTCCTTGTTGAGCGCCGCGTCGACGCCGGCGAGGTCCATGCCGGCCACCCGGCCGAGATAGGCGCCCAGAGCCGGGTCGACGTCCCCGGAGCGGGTGCCCATCACCAGCCCGGCGAGCGGGGTGATGCCCATCGAGGTGTCCACGCTGCGCCCGCCCCGCACCGCCGTCGCGCTCGCGCCGTTGCCGAGGTGCAGCACGATCGAGTTCACCTCGTCGTACGGCCGGCCGAGCAGCGCCGCCGCCCTGCGGGAGACGTACGCCGTGGAGGTGCCGTGGAAGCCGTAGCGGCGCACGCCGAGCTTGCGGGTCCACTCGCGGGGGACGGCGTAGGTGTGCGCGTGCGGCGGGATCGTGCCGTGGAAGGCGGTGTCGAAGACGGCGACGTGCGGCAGGCCGGGGAAGGCCCGCCGGGCGACCCGGATGCCCTCCAGGTTGGCCGGGTTGTGCAGCGGCGCCAGCGGCGCGATCTCCTCGATGGCCCGCTCGACCTCGTCGTCGATCAGCACCGGCGTGATGAACCGGCTGCCGCCGTGGACGACCCGGTGGCCCACGGCGGTCACGCCGTCGAGCGGCGGCCCGTGCTCGGCGAAGGCCGCGAGCACCGCCTTCAGCCCCTCCTCGTGGTCGGCCACCCGTCGCTCGGCCCGTACGCCGTCGTGGGTGAGCACGCTCTCGTCCTCGCCGATGCGCTCGATCAGTCCTCCGGCCACGGCCAGACGCGTCCCCATGTCGATGAGGCGGTACTTGATCGACGACGACCCCGTGTTCAGGACGAGGACCTGCCCGCTCACTGTGTCTCCTCCCGCGCCCGCGCGCTCACTGTGCTTCCCATCGCGCCTGCGCGCTCACTGTGCTTCCCATCGCGCCTGCGCGCTCACTGTGCTTCCCTCCGCGCCTGCGCCTGGATGGCCGTGATCGCGACGGTGTTGACGATGTCGCCCACGGTCGCCCCGCGGGACAGGTCGTTGACCGGCTTGCGCAGGCCCTGCAGGACCGGCCCGATCGCGACCGCGCCCGCGCTGCGCTGCACCGCCTTGTAGAGGTTGTTGCCCGTGTTGAGGTCGGGCACCACGAACACCGTCGCCCGCCCCGCCACGGGGCTGCCGGGCATCTTGGTGCGCGCCACGCTCGGCTCGGCCGCCGCGTCGTACTGGATCGGGCCCTCGACGGGCAGGTCCGGCCGCAGCTCGCGGACCCGCGCGGTGGCCTCGCGCACCTTGTCCACCTCCGGCCCGGCGCCGGACTCGCCGGTCGAGTACGACAGCATCGCCACCCGCGGCTCCACCCCGAACCTGGCGGCCGTGGCGGCCGACGAGATCGCGATGTCGGCGAGCTGGGCGGCCGTGGGGTCGGGGACGACGGCGCAGTCGCCGTACACGAGGACGCGGTCGGCCAGGCACATGAAGAACACGCTGGACACGACGCCGACGCCCGGCGAGGTCTTGATGACCTCGAACGAGGGCCTGATCGTGTGGGCGGTGGTGTGGGCGGCGCCGGAGACCATGCCGTCGGCCAGCCCGAGGTGGACCATCATCGTGCCGAAGTAGGAGACGTCGGTGACGATGTCGCGGGCCTGCCCGGCGGTCACGCCCTTGTGGGCGCGCAGCCGGGCGTACTCCTCGGCGAACAGCTCGCGCAGCTCCGGGTCGAAGGGGCTGACCACGCGGGCGCCGTCGACGGCCAGGCCCATCGTGGCCGCCGCCAGCCGGATCTCCCGCTCGTCGCCCAGCAGGGTCAGCTCGGCGACGCCCCGGCGCAGCAGGCTGTCGGCGGCGCGCAGGATCCGCGGTTCTGAGCCCTCCGGCAGCACGATGTGCCTGCGGTCGGCCCGGGCGCGCTCCAGCAGGTCGTACTCGAACATGAGCGGGGTGATCGCGGCGGCCTTGGTGACCCGCAGGCTACGCAGCAGTACCCCGGCGTCGACGTGCTCGGCGAAGACCCCGAGCGCGGTGTCGATCTTGCCCTTGGCGTCCGGGCTGAACCGGCCCTCGGCCTTCGACAGCGTGGTCGCGGTCTCGAACGTGCCGCCGACGGTCGTGATGATCGGCAGCCGGATGTCCATGCCCTTCAGCAGGCGGACGACCGCGTCGGGCAGCTCCAGGCCGCCGTTGAGGATGATCGCCGACAGGGCGGGGAACGTCGGGGCCTTGTGCGCGGCCAGCAGCCCCGGCACCAGCGCGGCGGCCCGGTCGGCGGGGACGACGACCGCCAGGCCCTCGGTGAGGCGCTCCAGGATGTTCGGCAGCGACATCGCGCCGATCATCAGCCCGCCCGTCTCCCGGCCGAGCTGGTCGGCGTCGCCCATGAACAGCTCGCCGTCGCAGGCGGCCATGAGGTCGCTGACCGTCGGCGCGGACAGCCGCCGCACCTCCGGCAGGACGTACGCGGGGACGCGGGCGGCGATCTCGTCCACCAGGCCGGGGGCGACCCGCGTGACGACCGTGGCCAGCTCGGTGGCGTGCCGCTCGGCCAGCTCCTTGCGCGACATCTCGACGGCCGCGGCGATCTCGTCAGGAGTGCGGTCGAGCCCGGTCACCACGTTCATCACCGGTGTGCCGAGGTTGGCGGCGAGCTCGGCGTTGAACACGAACTCGGTGGGCGCGCCCACGTCGGTGTAGTCGGTGCCGATCACCACGACCGCGTCGCACCGCCCGGCGAGCGCCCGGTAGCGGGCCAGGATCTCCCCGGCCGCGCGTTCCTCGTCGGCGTGCACCTCCTCATAGGTGACGCCGGTGCACATCGCGTACGGCAGGCCGATCCCGAAGCGGCTGCGCGCGGTGTTGACGAGGCTGTCCTCGCGGCCGGACCGGACGACCGGCCGGAACACGCCGACCGTGCCCACCTGGCGGGTCAGCAGTTCGATCATGCCGAGGGCGATCGTGCCCTTGTTGCTCCTCGCGTCGCCGGCCGCGACGTAAACCCCGATCGCCATCGCGCAGTCACCCCTGTCCAGGCGCGGCCCGACGGCCCGCCCAGGCAAGGCTATGCGAAGGGTCCCTCGGAGATACCAGTCGAAGGTCACATCCGTAGGGGCTTTTCTCACATGTCACGCCGTCCACAGTGCGCTGCCCCCGGCCGCTCAGGCGGGGAGGCGGGCGAGGACGCCGTCGAGGCCGCTGCGCACCCTGTCCGGGTCGCCGGTGTCGAGGCCGTACGTGACCTCGTGCCACGGGCCGAGCCGGTGCCACAGCAGTGCCCGTTCGACGAGCTCCGGCGCGGCGCCGTACTCCGCCGCCACGGCCCGGGCGAACGCCGGCGGGGCGCCGTGGAGCGCCCACGCCAGGTCGAGCGCCGGGTCACCGACGTGCGCGTCGCCGAAGTCGATGACGCCGCTCACCGTGCCGTCCCGCGCCAGCACATGCTCAGGCCCGAGGTCCCCGTGGACCAGGGCACCGGCAGGCGAGGCGACCACGGCGGCCAGCAACGCCGAGGCGGCACCTCGCCGGTCGTGCGGTAGAAGCGGTACGACGCGGGTGCCGAAGTCCTCCACGGTCGCCGCCCGCTCCCGCAGCGCTTCCCGCGCCGGCGGCGCACCATGCCGTACGGCCTGCGCGGGATCGGTCGCGTGCAGGGCCCGCAGGAACGCGCCCAGCATCCGGCCCCCCGCGGCGTCGAAGGTCTCGAGTCGCTCACCGGCGACCAACTCGTGCCGTACGACCAGCGGTTCCCGCCGCACGACGTGTGGAATCGGGACGGGCAACGGCAGCCGCGGCGCGAGCCACCGCATCAAGCGGGTCTCCATGAGCAGCCGCACGGCCACCTCCGGCCGCCTGGGACGGCGCTCCACCCACCGCCCCTGGACCAGCCGCGCCTGGCTGTCCCACCCCGTGCCGCCCCACTCGTCCGTCAGTCCCGTCACCACTCCAATAGATCACCCTTGCCCCGTCGCGCCCCACCTCTTTTCCCGCGGCCCGCTGGGGGGGCGTTCCGGGCCGCTTGGCAGGCAGAAGTCCGGCGCCGAGGACGATCGGCCGTACGGATGCGCCACCCGGGCGGCTCATCCGTACGGCCGTCGTCGTGCTATCTCACGAGGCGGTGCAGGTCACCGGCGACGGGACGGCGTTGGTGCCGTTCCAGCTCGCCTGGAACCCGAACGTGGTGGACGCCCCGGAGCCGAGCGAGCCGTTGTAGCTCACGTTGGTGACCGTGACGTTCGCCCCGGACTGGCTCACCGTGCCGTTCCAGAGCTGGCTGATGGTCTGGCCGTTCGCGAACGCCCACTTGACGCTCCAGCCGCTGGTCGAGGCGCTGCCGGTGTTCTTCACCGTCACCTCGCCCTGGAAGCCGCCCGGCCACTGGTTGACCACCTTGTACGTCGCCGAACATCCCTTGCCGCCCGACGGGCTCGCCGAGGGCGACGGGCTCGGGGACGGGCTGGCGGACGGCGACGGGCTGGGCGAGGGCGACGGGCTGGCCGACGGACTTGCGGACGGCGACGCCGACGGCGAGGCGGACGGCGACACGGACGGGGAGGCGGACGGCGACGGCGACGGCGACGGGGAGGTCCCGCCGTTGCGGTCGCCGTAGACGATGCCCCGGCCGTTGGTGCCGAGGTAGACCCGGCCGTAGATCCGCGGGTCGCCGGTCAGGGCCTCGCCCATGTTGCCGTACTGGTGCTGGTCGTCGTTGATGCGCACCCAGCTCGCGCCGGTGTCGTCGGACCGGAACAGGCCCTGCACGCCGTCGACGGTGCCGACCAGGTAGAGGGCCTGGTACGTCTTGCCGGGCGCCGCCTTGCCGAAGCCGATGTTCATCGAGCTGCTGACGTTCGGCAGCTTGGTGAACGAGGCGCCCGAGTTGGTGGAGTGCCACAGGCCGCCCTCGCCGGCCAGCCAGACGTCGCCTTCCTTGCCCGCAAGCGCCTTGAAGTGCACGCCGGTCGTGGGCAGCCCGGTCGCCGCGGTGGCGCTGAAGCTCGTGCCGCCGTTGGTGCTCACGTAGAACGTGCCGCCGGAGAATGCGTAGAACTTCTGCGCGTTCACCCGGTCGGACTCGACGATCGCGCCCGCCGGGACGCCGCTGGATGCGGTCCAGCTGTTGCCGTAGCCGACGGAGTAGACGACCTGCTGGCCCGCGTCGGCCGGCGCCCAGACGAAGCGGCTGCCGTCGGCCGCCGCCGCGACGGTGCCGCCGCTGTTGATCCCGCCCGGCTCGGTGCCCTGGAACCAGTTGGCCCCGCCGTCGGTGGAGAACGCCACGTGGCTGTCGTTCGGGCGGTCGGAGTCGGTGAAGTTGCCGGCCCGCACCATCACGCTCGGGTTGGTCTCGGCGTAGTCGAGCGAGGTCGTGGAGGTGAAGACGGGCTGGGTGAACATCATGGACGGCACGGCGTCGAGGTTGGTGTGCCGGAAGCCGCCGATGTCGCCCAGCGCGCTGACCAGCGGGGCGCCGCTCGGCGGGCTGATCAGGTCGAGTACGGCGGTCTCCTCCAGGCCCTTCACCATCGGCTTGATCGTGAACTGGCCGCCCGAGTCCCACTTCGTGAGGTCGGTGGTGCCGTAGATCGTCGCGCCGGTGCCGTACATCATCCGGTCGGAGTTGAACGGGTCGATCTCCACCGACTCGTTCATCCAGCCGAGCTTCGGCGTGACCTCGGGCGGCTGGGGGTTCGTGCCGAAGGTCAGCCACGGAGCGGCGGAGATGTCCATCTTGTAGCGGAAGCTACGGTTCGGGTAGGACGTCCAGTCCCAGATGCGGGTCCAGGTCGCGCCGCTGTCGGTGCTCCTGAAGAAGATCGCGTCGGGCCACCAGGAGACCTGGGTGGCGACCATGATCGTGCCGGGGTGCTGGCGGTCGACGGTCAGGCCGCTGTAGCCGAAGTAGTCGTCGGAGCTGCTGGACGGGATCGGGCTGATCTGGGTCCAGGTGCCGGTGGCGGTGGCGTAGCGCCACACGTCGCCCTTGGCGCCGTCGTACGGGCCGCCGGTGTCGCTGGTGGCGATGTAGAGGTAGCCGTTGACCGTGTCGAGCACGCCCTTGTGGGCGATGTAGCCGGTGGGCTGGCCGGCGACCCGCTCCCAGGAGGTGCCGCCGTTCGTGGTGCGGTAGACGGTGTTGTCCTTGTCGGCCACGCCCACGTAGATGGTCTGGGTGGCGCTGCCCGAGGTGCCGGTCCGCTTGTCGAAGGTCACCCAGACGACGCCCTGGTTGTCGCCGTTGTACGCGTCTCCCGGGCTGGCGACGTAGTTGCCGGCGTTGGGGAAGTTGGCCACCTTGGCCCAGGTCGCGCCGGAGTCGGTGCTCCGCCACAGGCCGTTGCCGCTGGGGGCGCCGAAGTAGAGGACGCTGTTCTTGTTCGGGTCCACCGCGAGGCGCTCGCCCATGCCGCGGCCGGGCATGTTGCCGCCCAGCTTGAACGGCAGCGGGCTCACCTGCCAGGTGTCGCCCTTGTTCGACGAGCGCAGGATCGCGCCGTTGTTGGGGTCCCAGCTGTTGGTGTACATGCCGACGGCCGCGTACACCTTGTTGGCGTCCACCGGGTCGGGGGCGATGCTGACGACGCCGTTGTAGCCCCAGTTGGACTGCCCGACCCAGTCGAGCAGCGGCGTCCAGGTCTGGGAGGACTGGTTCCAGCGGTACGCGCCGCCGATGTCGGTGCGCGCGTAGATCAGGTCCTTCTGGGCGGGGCTGAAGACGATCCCGGGGACGAAGCCGCCGCCGAGTATCTGCACGTTCTTGAACGTGTATGAGTCGGCGGCGACGGCCGACACCGGGCTCATTCTGATCACGGCCGTGACCAGCGCCACGGCGGCGACCACGAGCATGGTTGCGAATCTTCGCATGGACGGTTTCCCTCCGAGCACGGACAACCGGCCATGCACGACCAGGCGGGGACCCTGACCGTCCTTCTCCCACGTGCATGGAAATCTGAAGGGAAGATTCACACACGGGCGGAAGCGCCGTCAATAGTTTGGCGTCCAGACAAATTGCAACCGGTTTCACCAGGCCCGGGCACGCACTCCCGTGGAACATAATTCTGGTTATGACTACTGCTCTCGTGCTCGGCGGCGGAGGAGTCGCCGGCATCGCCTGGGAGGCGGGGATCGTCACCGGCCTGCGCCGCCTCGGCGTGGACCTGGGGACGGCGGACCGGATCATCGGCACCTCGGCCGGCTCGGTCGTCGGCACGCTCGTGGCCACCGGCGCCGACCTGGAGGAGGCGATCGCCCACCAGGCCGAGGTGGACACCGGCCCGCCCCCGGCCTTGGACCACATGAACGAGGTCATGGAGGCGTTCGCCATCATGTTCGATCCGAACCTCGACCGGCGGGAGGCCCGGCGCAGGATCGGCCAGATGGCCCTGGCGGCCAGGGTCGACCACTACGCCGAGCGGCTCGCGGCGGTCGGCGAACGGCTGCCGGTCAAGGAGTGGCCCGACCGCGAGCTGCTGATCACCAGCGTGGACGCGGCCACCGGCGAGTTCGTGGTGTGGGACCGGTCCTCCGGCGCGCCGCTGGTGCTCGCCGTCGCGTCGAGCTGCGCGGTGCCGATGGTCTTCCCGCCCGTGGAGATCGACGGCCGCAGGTACGTGGACGGCGGTGTCCGCTCCGCGACCAACGCCGACCTCGCGGCGGGCGCCCGTGCGCTCGTGGTGCTCGAACCGCTCGGCAACCTGACCCCCCGGGCCGTCCTCGACGCCGAGATGGCGAAGGCCGGCGCGGCCGCGTCGTACGTCGTCCACCCCGACACGGCGTCGGTCGCGGTGTTCGGCGAGAACGTCCTCGACCCGGCCCTGTGGGGGCCGGCCTTCGCGGCGGGCATCGACCAGGCCGCCGCCCTCGCCGAGCCGATCGCCGCCGTCTGGTCCTGACCCCCGGGTTCTTCCGCCGTACGCGCAGGAACGGGGCGCGGCGTCACGCGGGCGGGGGGGGGCGGGGCGCCCCCCCCCCCCCCCCCCCCCGCCCCGGCCCGTGTCTCACCGGGCCTCGGTGACCGCCTTGCTGACCGCGTTGGGGCCGTCGTACTGCCGGTCGGGGATGCGCTCGAGCGCGTCGATGATGTTGTCGTCCGCGCCCTGGTCGCGGGCCGTTTGGATCAGGTCCGACTTGCCGGCCGGATAGTCGACGCCCTTCAGATGCTTCTGCAGCTGGATCGGGTTCGGTGCGTCCGCCATGACATGCCTCCCTTCGTCGGTGTTCGTTCCGTTCCCCCTCGCGTACCCCGCCTCTCCCGCGCCACACGGGAACTGCGCTGCTCGGGACCGGTCAGGCGGTGGCCGACTGTTGCGTGACGATGTGGACGGCGAGCCCGGCCAGCACCGTGCCCATCAGATAACGCTGCACCTTCAGCCAGGCCGGGCGCCTGTTGAGGAAGGCCGCGACGGAGCCGGCGGTGATGACGATGGCGCCGTTGACGGTCAGGGCGATGACGATCTGGGTGAGCCCGAGCAGCAGGCTCTGCTCGGCGACATGCCCGCGCGAGGGATCGACGAACTGGGGCAGCAAAGACACGTAGAGGATCGCGAGCTTGGGATTGAGCAGGCAGGTGAGCAGGCCCATCGTGAACAGCTTGCGCGGCGGATCGGGCGGCAGAGGACGGGGTGTGAAGGCCGACTCGCCCCCGGGTTTCAGCGCGTTCCAGGCGAGCCAGAGGAGATAGGCCGCGCCGGCCAGCTTGATCGCCAGGTAGAGCGGCGGCACGACGGTGAAGACCGCGATGAGTCCCGCGGTGACCGCGGTGAGGTAGACCAGGAAGCCTGCCCCGATGCCCGCCAGAGAGTACAGCCCGGCCCGGCGGCCCTGGAGGATCGACCGCGAGACCAGATAGATCATGTTGGGGCCCGGCGAGAGCACGAGACCGAGGGCGATGGCCGCGATCCCGAGGACCGCGCTCAAGCTGATCATACGGTGGCCTTTCCCTATCCGATTCGTCAAACGGTTTTTCACGACCCGCGAATAACGTGGTCGCCCGGCCGTATCGAGCGTACGTCTTTCCGCCGGGAGATTCTCGCGAGGGAAGACACGATGCCCTCGCCGATTCGGGCACGCTCAATAACGGTGATCACGGACGACCCTTGTCCGCGCATCTCGATTGTTGAGACGAATTGCCGTAGTGATCGCACGCCGAAACCGGAACATCACGCTCCGCCAAGAACATGGATTTTCTTGCGTCAAGACCGTCCCACTCCCCTCTTGACGCATGGTGAACCAGCGATAAACATTGCCTCCGGAGAGATGGGATCTCCTTTCGGCGGGATCGGGGAATTCTAGGGGGCAACTCGTGCTCGGAATACGAGTCCCATCGCGGGAACCGCACGCGGCGGTGCGGCCGCGGCGGGCCGCGTCGATTCGGGAAAACCGTTCACGATGGGGAACGGGCGCGGTGAACGACATCGGAACGCGGCGTGAACGAGCCGCGCGCCCGGGAACGCCGGTCCTCCGGTGACCGCGCCGAGGCAGGCGGCGGACAGGGCCTCGCTCCCGGAAAGGGACGCGGCGCCGGCGATCCTGTACTACATCCGCGACCCGGCCAACATCTGCACCGTCATCGGGCTGTCCCTCGCCGTCGTCGCGCTGTACCTGCTGCTTCACGAGCGGATTCACTGGGCGACGGTGGCGCTGCTGGCCGCGGTCGCCTGCGACCTCCTCGACGGACAGATCGCCCGCAGGACGCCGGGGCGCACGCCCGACCACGGGCGGATCGGGGTGCAACTCGACTCGCTGGTCGACATCGTGACCTCGGCCGTCGTCCCCGGGACGCTGCTGCTGGTCATGGGCGGCCGTCAGGCGGTGTTCCTGCCCGGGGCGATCCTGATCGCCGTCGCGGGCGTGCTCAGGCTCAGCTACTTCAACGTTCACAGCGCGGGCGGCGACCATTTCCGGGGACTGCCCGTCTATTACAACCCCCTCGCCGTGGCCGGCGCCGTGCTCCTGGCGCGATGGCTGGGCGTATACGCGGTGTACGCCACCATTGTCGTGCTCGTCATCTTGAATCTCTCCTCACTGCGCGTGCCCAAGCAGCGGGGAATAGGGCTGTGGTGCCTGTTCGGGGCCACTTTCGCACTCATGGCCGCGCTGATCGCGACCAATTGACGTATTCGTGCCCGCGCCGGAGCGGGTCGCGTTTTTCAGCATGCCGGAAACGGCACCCTCGGGGAGGATGTGAATGACCGCGCTCGCACTCGGACGACGTCAGTATCTGGATTTGGAGAAACTCGCGCTCGGCGCCTTTTCGCCGGTGACCGGATTCATGGACCGGCGCGAGTGGGAAAGTGTCGTGGAGACCATGCGGCTGCCGGACGGCGAGCCGTTTCCGCTGCCGATCGCTCTGGACGTGGACTCCGCCCTGGCCCGGCAGGCGGAGCGGACGGCGCGGGTGACCCTGACGTACCGGGGCGCGCGTGTGGCCGAGGTGGCCGTGACCGACGTCTTCCGGCGGGATCTGCGGGCCGACGCCCGCAAGATCTTCGGAACGGACCGCCCAGACCACGCCGGGGTGAAAGCCTTCCTCGACCTGCCGGGCTTCTTCGTCGGCGGCCGGGTCGCCGGCTTCGAGCGCGCCCCGGCCGAGGAGGGCCTCGCGGAGCTGACGCCCGCCGAGAGCCGGCGCGTGTTCGCCGAGTACGGATGGGAGACGGTCGCCGGGTTCCAGACCCGCAACCCGCCCCACCGTGCGCACGAATATCTGCAACGCGTCGCCCTGGAGCACGTGGACGGGCTCCTCATCCAGCCGCTCGTGGGACGCAAGAAGCCCGGCGATTTCGCGCCCGACGCGGTGCTGCGGGGCTATCGGGCCCTGCTCGACCACGTCTATCCGAAGGACCGCGTGCTGCTGTCGCCCATCACCGTCTCCATGTGGTACGCCGGTCCGCGGGAGGCGGTCTTCCACGCCCTCATCCGGCGCAACTACGGCTGCACGCACTTCATCGTCGGCCGCGACCACGCCGGCGTGGGCGACTGGTACGGCAAGTACGCCGCCCACGAACTGACCAGGCGGTTCGAGGGCGAGCTGGGCATCCGGATCATGCGGCTGCACGGCCCGTATCACTGCGAGATCTGCGACGGGATCGTGACGGAGCGGACCTGCCGCCACGGCGGTACGGCGGCGATGACGGAGATCAGCGGGACCTGGATGCGGCGGATGCTGCAGTCCGAGACCGAGCCCCCCGCCCACGTCATGCGGCGGGAAGTGGTGGCCGCCGTGCGCGGCGCCGGCCGGTTGTTCATCGAGGAGGAGAGCGCATGAGCCGCACCCGCGTCATCGCCACCATCGGGCCGGCGACGAGGTCCGCGGAGACGCTCGCGCGCCTGGCCCGCGCCGGGATGAACCTGGTGCGGCTCAACGCCTCGCACAACACCCTGGCCTGGCACCGGGACACGATCGCACTCGTCCGGCGGGTGCTCCCCGCGACACCGATCCTCCTCGACGTGCCCGGGCGGAAGATCCGCACCGCGAACCTCGCGTCGGAGCCCGTGTTCGGCGTCGGAGACACGATCGTCCTCACCACGCAGACCGATGACGACGGCGGCCGGAAGGTGCCGATCAGCTCGCACCGGCTGCACCTGGACGTGTCCGCGGGCGACACGCTGCTGGCCGACGACGGCAAGTTGCGGTTCACCGTCGTCGACGTCAGGGGCCGCGACCTGCACTGCCGGGCCGAGGTGGCGGGCCGGCTGCGCAGCAGGAAGGGCATCAACGCTCCCGGCGTGGACCTCGGCGGCGAGCTGGTCGGCGAACGCGACCGTCAGATGCTCGCCTTCGCCCGCGAGACCGGCGTCGACCTGGTGGGGATCAGCTTCGTCGAGTCGGCCGGGCACGTCGAGCTGGTCAGGAAGGAGCTGGCCGGCGGCCAGGCCGGCATCGTCGCCAAGATCGAGACTCCCCGGGCCGTCCGTAATCTGGAGGAGATCATCGACAGCGCGGACGCGATCATGATCGATCGCGGCGACCTGTCGATCGAGACGGACGTCAAGCAGATCGGGTTGCTGCAGAAGGAGATCCTGGCCCGGTCGGCGGAGTTCGACAAGCCCGTCATCGTCGCGACCGAGATGCTGGACAGCATGATCGAAAGGCCGTATCCGACGAAGGCCGAGATCCTCGACATCACCAACGCCGTGCTCGCCGGCGCCGCCGGCGTCATGCTCTCCGGCGAGACCGCGATGGGCGCCTATCCGGTCGAATCGGTCAGCACGATGAAGCAGGTCGCCTCGGCCGCGGAGGAGTACCTGCGGAAGACCGAGGCCTCCGGCGACGGCGGACCGGAGCCCGCGCACGTCCTGGCCGCCCGGCCCGCGGGCGGCTCCGCCGCCGATCCCGCCGGGCGGCAGCGGTGACGCCGATCACGCGGCCGTCGCCGGTGACCTCCCGGCGGTGATCCGCACGGGATGATCGCACCACCTGATCCGCCGCTGGTCCCGGCATCGGCTGACGCCGCTCCGTCCCTCCCCCCTTTCCGGCACGGCTCCTCGGCACGGCCGTCCACGGGATACGAAAGAGGCCTCCGACCGTGACACTGAAGACCGCTGACGTCATGCACGTCCTGCTGGCCCTGACGATCCTCGTCCTCGCGGCGCACGCCGGCGCCGAGCTCTTCAGGCGCCTGCGCCAGCCGCCCGTGATCGGCGAGATAGCCGGCGGCCTTCTCCTGGGGCCGACCGTGCTCGGCTACCTCCTCCCCGGGGCCGAGCAGTGGGTGTTCCCGGCGGAGGGGCCGACCATGTCCGTGATGGGTGCGTTCTACCAGCTCGGACTGTTCCTCCTCGTCTACCTCATCGGCTTCGAGCTGGGCGGCACCAGGGCCGGGGCGGAGCGGCGGACCGTCGTCTGGATCACGGTGGCCGGGCTGGCGGTGCCGTTCGCCTCGGGACTGCTCATCGCCCGGTCGGCGGACATGACCGCGCTCGCCGGCCCGCTCGGCTCCCCCGCCACGCTGAGCCTGGTCTTCGGAACGGCCATCGCGGTCACGAGCATCCCGGTCATCTCCCGCATCATGCTCGACGTCGGCATCATGCGGACGCGCTTCGCGCGGGTCGTGCTCTCCGTGGCCGTCCTCGAGGACGTCGTGCTGTACGTCGTCCTCTCCCTGATCCTGGCGATGGCGCAGATCAGGGCGAGCGAGGCGTACGGTCTGTGGGCGCTGACCGGAATCGACTCGGCGGCGCTCACGATCGCGTACTACATCCTGGCCTCACTCGTCTTCCTGGGATTCCTCCTGTGGCTGGGCCCGCGGGTCCTGGGCCGCCTTTCCGCCAGCCGGCTGAACATCATCGAGACGCGCAGCCCGGTGGCGTTCCTCATCGCGGTCATCTTCCTGCTCTGCGTCCTGTGCGTGGGGCTGGGGATCGACCCCGTCTTCGGGGCGCTGATGGTCGGATTCAGCGTCGGGCGGCTCCCGACGGAGCGCGCGTCGGCGGCGCACAAGACCATCAAGGGCATCTCGCTGGCCTTCTTCGTGCCGGTGTACTTCGCGATCGTCGGCCTCAAGCTGGATCTGATCCACAACTTCCCCCTGGCGTTCTTCGCCTGGTTCTTCGCCGTCGCCTGCGTGGTCAAGTGGGGCAGCGTGTGGCTCGGCGCCCGGCTCGCCGGGGAGGACCGCGGCTCGGCCACGAACCTCGCGACGGCGATGAACGCCAGGGGCGGCCCCGGCATCGTGCTCGCGTCGACCACGTTCAGCGCGGGCGTGATCAACGAGGCGTTCTTCACCGCACTGGTGATCTTGTCGATCATCACCTCGCAGCTCGCCGGGGTGTGGCTGACGGCGATGGCCTCCCGCGGGCACTTCCGGCCCGCTCCCGACGTCGCCCGCGACCGCGGCGCGAAGGTGACGGCGGGAGCGGAGTGACGCCGATCGCCGGCTCTGTCCTGCGCCCACCTGCGGTTTTGTCACGATTGGGTATACGGGGGCCGCCTTTGTGAAACGGGGAGACGCTCGGGTAGCTGGCGTTGCGTGCCTGATGCCCAATTGCTGGCCGCACAGGATCTGCGGCTCGACGTCAACGTTCTGGACTACGTGATCCTCGCCCTGTACTTCCTCGTGGTACTGGGAATCGGCTTCGCCGCGAAGCGGGCCGTACGGACGAGTCTGGACTTCTTCCTCTCGGGCCGCGCACTTCCCGCCTGGATCACCGGCCTGGCCTTCATGTCCGCCAACCTCGGCGCGACCGAGGTCCTCGGCATGGCCGCCAACGGCGCGCAGTACGGCGCGATGACCCTGCACTACTACTGGATCGGCGCGGTCCCCGCCATGGTGTTCCTCGGCGTCGTGATGATGCCGTTCTACTACCGGTCCAAGGTGCACAGCGTCCCGGAGTTCATGCGCCGCCGCTTCAACGGCGCGACCCAGCTGCTCAACGCCGGGACCTTCGCCGTCGCGCAGATCCTCATCGCCGGGATCAACCTGTACGCGCTGGCGCTCATCATGGACGCCTTGCTCGGCTGGCCGCTGTGGCTGTCCATCATCGTGTCGGCCGCGATCGTGCTGGCGTACATCACGCTCGGCGGCCTGTCCTCGGCGATCTACAACGAGGTCATGCAGTTCTTCGTGATCGTCGCCGGGCTCGTGCCAGTGGTGATCATCGGCCTGACCCGGGTCGGCGGCTTCTCCGGCCTCGGCGAGAAGGTCAAGCAGAGCGTGCTGGGCGAGGGCGGGCTGCACACCTGGGCGCACACCGCCGGCACCGACAACCCGCTCAACGCCAACTGGATCGGCCTGGTCTTCGGCCTCGGCTTCGTGCTGTCCTTCGGCTACTGGACCACGAACTTCGCCGAGGTGCAGCGCGCACTGTCGGCCCGCAACACCAACGCCGCCCGGCTGACCCCGATCGTCGCGGCCTACCCGAAGCTCGTGATCCCGATCGTCACCGTGATCCCCGGTCTCGTCGCGGTCGTGCTGTTCGGCAACCTCGGCAAGGACGGCGGGCCTACGTACAACGAGGCGATCCCGCTGCTCATGAACGAGTTCCTGCCCAACGGCGTGCTCGGCGTCGCGGTGACCGGCCTGCTCGCGTCGTTCATGGCCGGCATGGCCGCCAACATCAGCGGTTTCAACACGGTCTTCACCCAGGACATCTGGAAGGCGCACGTCAACGGCGACCACCCCGACGAGTGGTATGTGCGGCTCGGCCGCATCGCGACCGTCGTCGGCGTCCTCGCCGGAATCGGCACGGCGTTCATCGCCGCCGGGTTCGGCAACATCATGAACTACCTGCAGTCGCTGTTCTCGTTCTTCAACGCCCCGCTGTTCGCGACGTTCATCATCGGCCTGTTCTGGCGGCGGATGACCGCCTGGGCGGGCTTCTGGGGCCTGCTGAGCGGTACGGTGTGCGCCTTCGCCTCATACATCCTCTACAAGGCGGGCGTGTTCGACTTCGGCACCGAGCTGAACGCGAGCTTCTGGGGCGCCGGCATCGCCTTCGTGGTCGACGCGATCGTCTCCGTCGTGGTCACGCTCGCCACCACCCCCAAGCCGGAGAGCGAGCTGCGCGGGCTCGTCTACGGCCTGAGCGACGCGTCCGTCGCCGACGACGCGCTGGCGGGAGACGCCGCCTGGTATCGCTCCCCCGTGATCCTCGGCGCCGGGGCGGTGGTCCTCGCCGCGGCGTTCTACCTGCCCTTCCTGTAGGAGGTTCGCATGGCCGCCCCGCATCGGCTCTTCGACATCCGCCGCGTGATCGGTGGTCTGTTCCTGGTGTACGGACTGATCCTCACCGTAACCGGGCTGTTCGACAGCGCCCAGGAGATCCAGAAGGCGGAGGGCATCCGCATCAACCTGTGGACGGGCATCGCGATGCTCGTCGTCGGCGGCGCGTTCCTGCTCTGGGAGCGCCTGCGCCCGTCCGACGCCCCCGCCCCTTCCGACGAAGAGGAGTGAACCCGCTCTTCCCGGCCGACTTCTCCGGCCGCGGTCGCATCCCCATGCGACCGCGGCCCTGTCATTCCGGCGGCTCGTCCGCCGCCGGCGCACCGGCGGCCGGGCGGCGGCGCCGGGGCATCCGCAGGGTGAGCAGCCGGGCGCGCGGCGCCACCCGCGCCGCGAGGCCGAACAACGCCTCGGTCCGCGTACGGTCCGCGTCGAGGTGGGTGAACAGGTTGACGCCCAGGTAGAAGGTGATCGCGGCGTACGCCACGTCGCGCGGGGGCAGGAGCCGGGCCAGCGGTGAGCCGCCGATCACCCGCTCGAGCGTCTGCTCCACGAAGTCGATCCAGGGGTCGGCCCGCTTGACGATCTCGGCCCGCAGCTCGGGACGGGCGATGCTGGCGCCGACCAGCTCGGAGAAGAGCGTGATGTGCCCGCCCTCGATGTCGGCCCTGTAGACCCGGGTGGCGGCCTCCACCAGCTCCTCCAGCGTCGCGGCCCCCGCGACGGTCTTCCGGTGGGCCCGCATGCGCTCCTCGGACGAGCGGTCGAGGGCGGCGAGCAGCAGCGGGTCGACGCCGCCGAAATGGTAGAAGACCAGCGCCGAGTTGACGCCCGCCGCCTTCGCGATCGTCCGGGCGCTCGTGCCCGCGTACCCCTGGGTCTTCAACGTCTCCGCGGCCGCCTCGATGAGCCGGTCGCGCGTCTCCGCGCCCGAGTCCCGCCGTGTCGTCAATCCGCCTCCCTTGACAGCACCCTTGATTCTCATCATACGGTTTAATCAGTCGATTAAATCTCTCGCTCAAGGAGCGCCGTATGGAGTCGGAAACCCCGAGGCGGCCCCGGCTCGTGCTGGTCGTGACGCTGGCCGCGCTGTTCGCCGCCTACCTGCTCTACGAGGTGCTCCACGCGGGCCATCTGGAGCAGACCTCGCTGTTCTACGTGGGCATCCCGGCCGCCATCGCGGTCGTCGTGACGATGACGGCGCGGCCGAAGAGCGCGACCGGGGTCGCCATGGTCACGATCACGATCGGGCTCGCGCTGGCCGGGCCGCTGCTCGGCGAGGGCGTCGTCTGCCTGCTGATGTCGGCCCCGCTCTTCTACCTGGTCGGGTTCATCGTGGGGAACGCCGTCGACTACGTGCGCCGCCACAACCGGCACGCGGTCGCCGTCGTCGCCCCGCTGCTGCTCGCCGCCGTGCTCGAAGGGACCACGCCGTTCACCTCGCTGCCGCGCGACGAGGAGGTCACGGCGGCCGCCACGGCGGCGCGGGACACCGACATCGAGGCCGCCCTGGCCCGCCCGCCCGCCTTCGGGCCGGTCACCTCGCCGTTGCTGCGGCTCGGCTTCCCCCGGCCGCTCGGCTCCGAAGGGCGGGGACTCGCCGTCGGGGACACCCGGTCGATCACGTTCACGCCCCGGCGGTCCCTCGGGATCAACGCCCCGCTCGAACCGCGCGCCATGACCCTGCGCGTCACCGGCCGCTCCCCCGGCCGGGCGGTCTTCCGGGTGGAGCGCGACACCACCCTCGCCCGGTGGATGGACCTGCGCGAGGCCGAGTTCCGCTGGCGGGGACGACGACTCGAAGTGACCCTCCGCTACCGGCGCACCTTCGACCCTGGCTGGTATTTCGGGCCGCTCCAGCGCTACGCCGCGACCCAGGCGGCCGGCTACCTCGCCGCGACCTTCACCTCGTGATCCCGGACCCGGCGGCGGGGGTGGCGGACTCCGCGGTCACCCTCCTGCGGGGCGCGGCCCTGTTCGGCCCGCTCGCCGCCGTCCTGGCCGCGACAGCCGTACGCCGCCCGTCCGAGCGGACGGTCGCCGCGATGATCCTCGCGACGGCCTGGAACCTGCTCGCGCTCGCCCTGGTCAACGTGATCGCGGTGCGGGCCGGCTGGTGGTCCTTCTCCGCGCGGGGCGCGGTGGTGGAGGGCGTCCCGGTGGACCTGCTGCTCGGCTGGGCGCTGCTGTGGGGGGCGCTGCCCGCGCACGCGGCCCGCCGCCTGCCGCTCCCGCTGACCGTCCTCTCGCTCACCTGGCTGGACCTCGCGTTCATGCCCCTGGCCCGCCCGCTCGTACGGCTCGGCGGCGACTGGCTGTGCGGCGAGGCGCTCGCGGTGGCGCTCGGCCTGGCGCCCGGCCTCCTGCTCGCCCGCTGGACCGTCCGCGGCGTCTTCCCCGCCGGGCGGGCGGCACTGCAGGCGGTGCTCGCGGGCGGGCTCATGCTCGGACTTCCGGTCGCGCTCACCGGGGTGTGGCGGCAGCCCGGCTGGCTCGCCGGCATCGGCGTCCAGGTGCTGGCCGCGCCGCTGACGCTCGGCCTGGCGGCCGTCCGGGAGTTCGCGACGGCGGGCGGCACGCCGTTGCCGTACGACGCGCCGCGCCGCCTCGTCACCAGCGGGCCGTACGCCTACGTGCGCAATCCGATGCAGGTGTCGATGGCGGCGAGCTACCTGCTTCTGGGCACGCTGGACGTCCGCTTCCTTGCGGCGGCCGGCGTGACCGTCGCGTACGGCGCCGGGCTCGCGGCCTGGCACGAGGGTGAGCAACTCTCCGGCCGCTTCGGCGGTGCGTGGGCCGCCTACCGGTCCGCCGTGCGGAGCTGGCTGCCCCGCCTGCGGCCCTCCCCTGCCATGGCGGAGGCGGTCGTCCACGTGTCGGCGACGTGCGGGCAGTGCGCGCCCGTCGGCGGGTGGATCCTGCGCCACGCCCCGGTCGCCCTCCGGGTGCGCCCGGCCGAGGAACATCCCCGGGGCCTGCGCCGGATGACGTACGAGCGCGCGGACGGGCTGCGGGCCGAGGGGGTGGCGGCCCTCGCGCACGCCGCCTCGCACCTCCATCTCGGCTGGGCGCTCGCCGGGTGGGTCCTGCTGCTGCCCGGCCTGGGCTGGTTCGCGCAACTGTGCGCCGACGCCTTCGGGGCCGGGCCGCGAGGCGTGCCGTCCTGGCCCGCCGAACGGGGGACGGGCCAGGACGGCGGGCGTTCACGCGGTCCGCGTCGCCTCCCCTGATGCGTGGACGCGTCAGTGCGGTTTCACGTTCTGTCCGGGGGCGGTCCCGGGGGCGGGGGCCTCGCGGGCCGTGGTCTTCGTGACCACGGCGGGCGGAACCAGCACCGCCGGGATCGAAACCGTCGTCCCGTTGGACACGACGGCCGTGCCGTACACGGTCCTGCCGCCCGCGACCTCGACCGCCAGCCTGGCGGCGGCCGACGCCACGGCGGCGACGTCGGTACGGACCGTGGCGGTCTGCGTGCCGGCTCTGACACGTCCCAGCGCCGCGGGCCGCCCGCTATGCCCGATCAGCGGCACTCCGGCCATTCCCGCCCGCGCCATCTCGGCCGCGACGGCCTCCGCCGTCGCATCGCTCGCGCAGCACACGCCCGCCACCTTCGCGGCCCCGCCGAGCGCGGAGACGGCCGCCGCCACCTCGCGTGCGGCCTCGTCGGGCCGGGTCAGGTCCCGTTCCCAGCCGATCGTCACCCGTCCGTCGAGCACGGCGTGCAGGGCCCGCTTCACCGTCGCGGCGTACGGGTCCGCGGCGGGGCCGTTGAGGAGCAGCACCGGCCCCGCGACCTTCATGGCGCCCAGCAGGGCCAGTGCCTGCTCCCGCCCGACGCGCGCCGGGTCCGTCGCCACGTAGGCGTCCACCGGCCCGTTAGCCAGCCGGTCGTACGCGACGACCTTCGCCCCGGACAGCTTGGCCCTGGCCACCCAGGGGGCGGCGGCCCCGGGATCCACCGCGCCGAGGACCAGCACCCGCACGCCGTCGGCGAGCATCCGGCCGATCTGCCGCCCCTGCCTGGCCCGGTCGCCCGCGGCGTTCGCGTACTGGACGTGGCAGCGCGGGCAGAGGGACGTCAGGGCCCGCGTGAACAGAGGCCGGTCGGGTCCCTCGCCGGGGAGCAGCAGGCCGACGGTGAAGCCCTCCCGCGCGTCGCCGACCGCTCCGAGTTCCGCTCCCGGCTGCCGCCCGCCCTGCCCGCAGGCGGGTAGGGACATCAGGAGAAGCACGCAGACGCCCGCCAGTCGTCTCCCCACGGGGCACCCCCGATTCGTTGCGGAGCCACGTTTCGCAGAGCCGTCTTGTGGAGCGATGCCGCCTCAACAGTCACATACCCGGACATGTGCCCCATAACTCTCACCAGGGCCGCCGCACCCCGGCGTGGACGATCACCGCAGGGCGATCGGGCGGGGATTACGCCCAGGGCCGAAGGCCGCCGCTCATCTCCGCCCGCAGATCCCCACACCCGCTAAGTTGTGAGAGACTCCACCATTGCGGGGCGGTAGCTCAGCCGGTCAGAGCATCGGACTCATAATCCGTGGGTCGTGGGTTCAAGTCCCACCCGCCCTACCACGTACGACCAGCCATCCGCGGTCTCACCTGCGGTTTCGTGGTTGATCGAGCTTGTCCGGACATGCAGCCGACAGCGGCCGGAAGCAGCCGTATGCCACTGGTCGCGGAACATACGCGGAATGCTCGCGGCCTCGTTTCCCCATGTGAGCCCGGCGATTTTGGCGCCTCGCGGAACGATTCCACGCCCATACGCCGAAGGACCCCGGAAGGTGTCCCGGGGTCCTGTGGGTGAGTTCGAGCGCCTCATAGGGCGAGTGCTTCCAAGATCCTGCGGTTGGCCATCTCGCGTTGCCCCTCGATGCACTTGGCGTAGACCCTGAGCATCACGTCCACACCGTGCCCGGCTCGCTCCGCGGCTTCCGGTGCATGGACACCTGCGTTGAGCCAGAGGGACACAGCCGCATGACGCAGGTCGTACGGCCGGGCCGCCAGGGGCGAGGCAACCACCTCCGGAGGGAACGCGTAGCCGCGCGCCTCCTTCCAGACCTTCGAGACGGTCGAGCCTGAGAACGCCTTGCCGCTCGCGGTCCGGAACAGCCGGCCGTCCTCGGCCACGCCGTGTGTCTTGATGTGATCGCGCAGGATCGCCACCAGTTCCGGCGGAATGGGAACCGGCCGCGTCTCCTTCTTCTCCCGATGCTTCAGGCCGCGCTCGTCGTGCGTCTCCCCCGAGTCGGTATAACGCTTGCTGCTCTCCGGCCGGGTCCTGGCCAGGGTGAGCAGGCCCCAGCCCTTCTCGGGGAGGTAGCAGTCCTTCTCACGGAGGCCGGCGGCCTCACCCGGGCGCAGGCCGCCGAAGTACATCGCGGCGAACATCGCCATCATCATCGGACCGCGCGATCGGCCAACGTAGGTGACGGCGGTCAGCAGTTGCCGCGCCTGGCGAGGGTTGACGACCGAGCGCCGACCGACCTCCCCACCCGGCTTGGTGCGGCGCAGCTTCACGCGGTGGAGCGGATTTGCCGAAAGCTCCTCCCGTTCAACCGCGTACTCCAGCGCGTGATGGAACACCGCCCGCTTGCGCCGGTACGTCGAGGTGGCCGCCGCCTTACCGTCGAGGAGCAGCGCTAGGGCTTCCAGGGCTGCCCGTGCGTGCTTCGCCTCCTCCAACGCCGTCAGAGGAAGCGAGGCCGCTTCCAACCAACGCAGGGCCGCCGCGACCTCCTGCGCGAGAGCAGGTCGCCGCTCCACCGGCAGAAACGCGAAGTGCCGCAGGGCTCGGCGAAGGATCTCGTCGTCAGGACGGCCGGGATGCTCCTTGGTGAGTACGAGCGTGACGCTCGTCAGCGCGTCCGTCATGCCCTCCCGCGACTTGGCCGCAGCATGAGGCCACCAGGCGTGGACGTAGTCGACCGCGAAGGCGTACCAGGTCCGCACCTCCTTGGCCTTCGTCATCGAGGCCGGTAGGCCGCTCTCCAGGTCGAAGGACTCTCCCTTCTTCGCCGCCTGCCGTAGGTCCGAGAGGAAGCTCTCGGCGAGGCCCTTGGTCTTGAAGGTCGCGGACCTCTCGCACGGGCCGACCGTCCACCGCACAGTGTGGGAGACGATGCGGGGCTTCTTGCCCTCCCCCTGGGCGCGGGTATTGGTGCGAATCTCCCAGAACTTGACCTTGTAGGAGGAGGTCACGCCACCTCCCGCAGCGACTCAAGCCAGGTGGTGAACTCACTGCGGTAAATGCGGATCTCCCCGTTCGGGAGCTTGAAGCCCTCGGGTGCCCTACCGATCTCCCGCCACCGATAGAAGGTCCGGGCGGACACGCCGAGTTCGTCGAGGATCTCGGGGACTGTCATCAGCTTGTCGTCTTTCCTCATGCCGCCCTCCCTTCAGTTGCCGAAAGATCTTGTCCGTCTGCCTCGGCTTCGAGCCGGGCCAGGTGGTTACGCCAGCGCTGCCGTTCGTGGACCGAGCGCAGGAGCCGGACGCCGATCGGGGCGAGGTCGGGATCACCGGGTTTGACCGGTCGCCAGAGGTAGCGGTGGGGGTCGACCGGCTCGTCTTCGACGCCGAGGGCTTCCAGGACCCACGTGCGGCGGTCCTGCTTGTGCTCGGTCAGGGTCTTGTTCGACCACTTGCGGGAGACCAGGACCCGTCGGCCCGCGTAGCCGAGGTGATCGGGCTTGTGTGCCTTGCCCTTGCACCGGCCAGGGGCCATGCCGGGCTTGGCGCCCTTGGGCTGGATGCCGTAGCGCAGCCAGTTCGGGCAGGTCGGCGAGCACGGCTCGAACCGCAGGGCGTCGAGTAGGCGTTCGGCGTGTGCCTTGCGGCGTGGGTCGTCGGTGCCGAGGGCGTCGCCGAGGCTCTTGGTGAGGTACTTGGACAGGTACTGGATGAGCTGGTCGGCGTCCGGGGTTCCGGCGAGGACGCTTTGTATGTCGAGCTGGTCGCCGAACCGGAGCATGTGCAGGGGTTCCGCGTCGTCGTCCTGGTCGAGGCGGTCGAGGGCCTGGTCCCAGGTCGGCAGGACTTCGCCCGTCTCGGGGTCGAGGTAGCCGGCCCCGTCCTCCCAGACCGGCAGGTGATCCCCCTCGAACCGGATCGTGTCCGTTGAGGGCCACCACACCTGGTGATACGTGGCCGCGATGATCTGCCGCAGCTCCGCACGGGGCAAGGTGCCGCGGATCGCCATATGCAGATGCGGCGCGAGCCGCTTTTGAGGTTCGACGGTGGCGAAGTACTGCACGTCATAGCCCGCCACGCGGCGAAGGTTCTGCACGAACCGGTCCACGAGCTTGGAGAAGTGCAGCGCATCCCGAGCCGCCCGCGCGTAGTCGTACCGGTCCGGGTCCAACGGCGCACCCTCCAGCACCCGCCCATACGACGGGAGCGTGAGCGTGACGAACATCGACGGCCGATAGACCTTGCCTTCCGAGCCGGTGAAGGTCCGCCCGAGCGTGGTCTTGGTCATCTGTCGCTTGGGCAGGTCCGGGGCGTCCTGCCGCCGTTTGGTCGAGCGTGTGCGCTTGCCGGAGGTGCGGCCGAGGACGTTGCCGCGCATCCCGGCCCGGTTGATCTCCTCGTCCAGGTCCTCGATGGCTGCGTCGAGGTCGGTGGTGTCGCCGCCGGCCTTTTCCAGCTCATCCCGCCACGCCTGGGCGTCGGCGCGCAGCTCGACGAGGTGACGCTGATACTCGTCGGCGTTGTCCGGGAGGTTCACGGGCTCGGCTTCCAGGTGCCAGCCCTCCCGGCACTGTGCCCGCCGCAACTGGCGATTCCGCTTCGCACACGGCGGGCACTTGCTCTCCAACGTCGCCCCGCAGGGCACGTCAATGACCTCAACCTGACCGGTGAGGATGTCCTGCCGCCTCAGCGGAACCGGCCGGATGCACACCCCGTACTGCTTGGCGATCTCTTCCACGACCTCACGGGCCAGCGGTTGAGCCATCCGGACGGCGCGAGGGGTAGAGCGGTCGTGCGGGTTGGTCACCAGTCACCCCCGCACCCGTCGAGGGCGTCGACCAGGTCGAGGCCGTCAACGATGACAGTGGCTTTCTGGCCGCACTCGTGACACTCGACGGTCCCGCGCACGGGGTCGAGCCAGAGCACATCGAGCGCGCCGCAGCCCGAGCAGCGCAGGCCGTCGAGGATGTGAGCCAGGCGCATCATCGGCCCACCCCCGCGTACTCGGCGACCATCGCCCGGATGTCCGTGTCGGAGACGTAGGCCGCGCGCACCCGCACCGGATCAGGACTGGTTTCGAGCCGGACGTAGCCGACGCCCGCGCCCAGCTCCGGGACCGGTGAGATGTGGTCGGCCAGGGCTCCCCGGTCGCGTGCGCCGTCGCCGAGGACCATGTCCACCTGTTCGGACTCGTCGAGCCGGAGAGCGATCTTGTCGGGGAACAGGTTGCGGATGTTCATGACCTCCTTACGCGGATCCTGGAGCGCGGCCATGACTCCGACGCCCACCGCGCGCCCTTGCGTGGTGAGCGTGGCCAGGGCCGCCGTGATGCGCTGACGGAGTTGCTTGTCGGGCTGGTAGGCGGTCAGGAACGCCACCTCATCGACGAGCACCAGGACGAAGGGGTCGGCCACGGTCGGTGTGTGGGAGCGCTGGAGGCCGGCGAACCGGTCGGCTCGCTCCTGCATCACGCACACGGCCTCGTCGAGCAGGTCGGCGCACTCTTTCGGGTCGGCGGCATACCTCGCGCCGAACAGCGCACGGCCGAAGGACAGCTCCATGCGCTTGGGATCGAGCGCCCACACCTGCACCAGGCCCGCCCGCATCGCGGGGAGGAGGCCGCGGATTGTCGACCACAGGTAGGAGCCCTTGCCCGCGCCCGTGGCACCGGCGATCAGGACGTGTGTGCCGTGGACCTTGAGCCGCAGCGGCGTCCCGTCCTCGCACCGGCCGATCTCGACCGGCCCCACCGACGCCACATCAGGGATGGGCACAGCGGGCAGCGGTTCGGCGAGCGGGTCACGCCGGGGGAAGGTGAGCACGAGCCGCCCGGCCCGAGCGACGGCGACCCGGCAGGAGGGTGCGCCGAAGCCGTGGGCTAGGTGCTCGATGCGGTCGGTCCAGTCTTTGACGGCCTGGCCGTTGAGCATCTTCACGCTCACGCGGTCGGCCCACCCATCGCACTCCACCCGCACCAGGCGGGGCAGGTAGTCGCGGCCCCGGATGTGCCGCCCGAGCCCGGACACGACCATCACGGGTTGCCAGTGCCGCCGGTACACCGCCACCAGCCGCCACCAGGCCAGCAGCGACCAGCCGACCAGGCGCAGGAACGAGGCCCGATCCAGCAGTGCCCACGACAGACCCGCCGAGGGCAGGAAGCCAGCCATCACCAGGGCCAGGCGCCAGCCGTACAGGGTCCAGATCACCCCGAAGGCGACCGGCACGGCTACCGCGACCGGATGCCGCACGACGAGGCGGACCAGGCCCGCGACGAGTCGGGACAGCCAGATGACGAGGGTGACGAGGGCGGGAGTTCGGACGACGGCCGGGCGGAAGACCACGGCCGTATCCGGTGTGGTGGAGACGAGGTTACGCGCCTCGTCGCCAGGCAGTTTTCGGAACATTAGACTTCGTGTCCTCTCGTGATTTCGCAGTCAGGGAGAGTTGAGGGGCCGCCGGAAGTTGCCGCTTCCTGCGGCCCCGCTTGCATGTCAGGCCGCCGAGTCGGTGGCCTGCGTGTGTTCGGCGTGTATGCGCTCGCAGTCGGCCAGGTACCGCGCGGCGGCGTTGAAGATCTCCCGCGCGATGTCCAGGTCTGCCGCGGTGACCGGCCCGGCCCCGGTGGTCGAGACCGTCACGTCCGCCTCGTCGGACTCCAGCACCAGGTACGGCCGCCCGGACTCCAGCACCCGAGCACGCGCCCGAGTGATCGAGGCGTAGAACGAGATCCCGATACGGGGCCGCTCGCCGGGGTCGATCGACATCGACAGGTGCGTGTACGGCCGCCCAGTCACGCCGCCACCTCCTTGCCGTTGCCAGCCGCCTTGGCGTGAGCGCGAGGAGCGCGCATCTCCCGAGCCCGGATGGAGTAGGCGAGTCGCCCCGACCCGTTGACGTACGGGGTCACGGTCAGCCCGTCGAACTCGACCGGCGTGAACGGCAGGCCCGCAACCGGAGCCGGGGGCACCGGCTGAACCGGAGCGAGGATCTTGACGGCCACGGTCTTCTGCGCCGCCTTCAGCGACGGGTCGGCGTCCATCACGGGGATCTGCCAGACGAGTTCGCCCGTCTGCTTGTCCCGCGCCTGGACGAACCGGCCGTTGCTCGACGCCTCGAAATCCTTGACCGGCTCGACCTCACCCACCGCATAGCACCCATACGGGAAGATCTGGCCGAAGCTGATCGAAATGGGTCCCTGTAGAGCCATGTGGCACCACCTCCTCATCTTGTCCTGTCGGTCAGCTTGACTGACCAAGCTGCCTCTCCATGAAACGCGAAACCCGCTTGGCTAGTCAAGTACACCAAGCGGGTTCGCGGAGGAAAGTTGGATTACCGGATGGGGTAGGCGTCTTCGAGCTCGTGACGGTCGCCGGGGAGGACCGTCTCCACCACGATCCAGGGCTTACCGGTGGCGTCACAGGCGACGGCGTAGACGGCCAGCAGCGCGGCCGAGGCCTTGACGCCGAGGAGGTCTCGCTCCTCCGGTGTGGGGTTGCGGGCGGTCACGTGCTCGACGATGTGATCCAGCTCGACGCCGGCAGCGGCTTCCACGTAGCGCCGTACGCCCTGCTTGAGATCGGCGGAGTCCGTCAGGGCCGTACCTTCGGCCACGTCGGCCGGGACCCAGGTCGAGGAGACCTCGGACGCCTCGTCGTCACGGGTGACGAGGGTCTTTCGGAGCATGACCGGCGACTTCGGTGTGATGCCGAGATAGGAGGCGATGCGGTTGGGTGCTTCGGCCGGCCCCGCTGTGAGAAGTCGGCTGGAGGCCTGGACCTCTTTGCGGTCGAGCAGTTCGCGCCCGGTGCGTACCTGCTGAGTGGAGGCGATGGCCGGGCGTCCCCGGACGAACCGACCCTTGCCTTGATGGGTGACGATCCATCCGTGATCGCGCAGCACGCCGAGGGCCTTGACGACGGTCGGCCGTGCCATGCCGAACTCGGCCATGAGCTGATGTTCGCTCGGCAGGGGAGAGCCGGGCGGATACTCGCCGGACTCGATGCGCCGTTCCAGTTCGGCGATCAGTTGCGCGTATTTGGGAGGGGTGTATTCAAATGACATCAGAGCCCCACATTCAACATGCCTGTCTAGCCAAGCAGGCTAGCAGTGCATGCGATGCTTGCGAAGGGCTTCCGCCGACATGAACTCCTACCCCGTGAGCGCGACGGCGCAGGACACCCGCGCCTTGATGGAGTCGACCACGCCGCCGCGCCCGTCTATCGGACCTGCCCGGTCAGCAACGCCGACCAGGTCTCCCAGCCCTGCCCCACTCTCCAGCGGTGGGTCTCGCTGATCTCAGGGGCGTCCTCGTTCTGCACGGTGCGCCGGATGAAGGCGACACCGCCCGACTGGCACAGTTCGTAGAACCGGGCCTGACAGTCGCAGGTCCAGGCCAGGACCCGGACGCGCCGCGCGGGCGTCGGCTCCCACCACTCCAGTTCCCGGAAGTTGCCCCGGCGGATGGGGACGTGTGCGCTGTGCAGGCGGTTCGGCTCGTCGAGGTCGTTCACGAGCCCTCGCCAGCGAGGTACGGCGGGCACGGGTGGACGCGGCGGAGTTGCCCGTACCGATGCGCCACCCGGCGCGCGGCGGTGACGACGTCGGAGGCCGGGGCGAAGGCATAGACCGGCCGCCCGCTGGTCGAGGTACGGCCCGAGCGCCAGCGGAACCAGTTGCCGTCGGTCCAGACGACCAGCTCGACCCATACCGACACCAGCGCCAGCCCGTACCCCTCGTGCACGTCAGCGGCCACGCCGTACTGCTCCAGCTCCACCCGCAGCCGCTCCGCAGTGCGGGCAGCGGTGACCACCGGGGGCCGCCGACCGTACACGAGCTGATCGGCACCCATCACGCCGCCACCGGCACGCCGGTACCCGCACAGTCGAAGCACTCGACCGCCACCAACTCCACGGCCACACCGTCAAGCCGAAGCCGGGCATCGGCCGAGGACTTCCGAACGAACCGCCAGCCCTTCCCCCGGCAGGCTCCGCATCTGTCCATCTCCGTAACCATGGGATCAAGGGTCGGAATTCTCGTTCTCCCAGCCCATCCCCGCGTGGCATCCCTTGACGGGATAGGTCGCGACCGCGTAGCAGTGGAAGGCACTTTCCGTTGCCCGCCCGGTGCGAAGGGAAAGCCCGCGGATGCCGCCACGCATGGCCGAGCCGTACGAGGTCCCCGCCTCGCTATGGCACCGCCCCGACATGCTCACAGCGCTCAAGGCCCGCGACATCGGCGCAGTCTTCCGCCTGGTCCGCCAGTACGGCGGCCTGAGCCAGACCGCCATCGGCAGCCTGACCGGCTATAGCCAGGGCAAGGTCAGCGCCATCATGAGCGGAAGCCAGCAGGTCACCGCCCTGGAGGTGTTCGAGCGCATCGCGGACGGCCTGCACATGCCCGACCAGGCCCGCATGGCTCTCGGCCTCGCTCCTCGCGACCTTGCCGCCGCAGCCATCCCACGGCAGGATGCCCGCCCGGCATTCACCTCCGCACTTGCTCCACCTACCGTTGATCTCGTCCGACACGGAGAGGACGAGACCGAAGTGCGACGTCGTGACTTCGTCGGCCTCGCGGGGGCCGCCCTGTTCAGTGCCGTAGTAGCCCAGCCCCTCACCCGCGACGAGGAAGCCGCAGGCGCCGACGATCTCGCCGCAGCCCTCACCGAATACCCGGTCGCCGGCCCCCAGCTCCCGGAGCTGTCGCAACTTGCCTCCGCCGTCGCCCGCGCGAAGCGGACCTACCAGGCGTGCCGATACTCCGAGGTCGCGGCCATGCTTCCCGCGCTGATCCGCTCCCTGCGCCTCGCGTGCGCCACTCTCGACGGGGACGCCCGGCTCAAGGCACACGCCCTGTCCGCCGAGGCGCACCATGTGGCCGCCTCCATCCTGCTCAAGCAAGAAGACAAGGGCCTCGCCTGGCTCGCCGCCGACCGCAGCGTCCACGCCGCCCAGGCCAGCGAGAGCCCGCTCATGATGGGCTCAAGCGCCCGCATCATCACCCACGCCCTCATGGACGGCGGCCACCACCGAGCAGCCACAGGCATGGCCAGCAGCGCCGCCCAACGCCTCAACGCCGCCCTGGCCCAGCCGTCCCCGAACGACCTGTCCGTCTACGGCACACTCCTTCTACGCGGAGCCGTCGCCGCCGCCCAGCACAGCAACCGACACACCGCCGCCGAACTCCTGGACGAGGCCGAGGACGCAGGCCGACGACTCGGCTACGACGGCAACCACATGTGGACCGCCTTCGGCCCGAACAACGTCCTGTGCCACCGCGTGAACATCGCCCTCTCCCTCGGCGACGCCGGAACCGCGATCGAGAACGCCCGCAGGATCGACATCAACGCCCTGCCCATCAACGAGCGCAAGGCGACCGTCCTCTTGGACACCTCCCGCGCGTTCCTCGCCTGGGGCAAGCACGACCGCGCCCTCTACATCCTGCGCGCCGCCGGAGACATCGCCCCCGAGGAAATCACCACCCGCCCCGCCACTCATAGGCTGGTCCGCGACATCCTCGCCACTGCGCCCATCAGCATCCGCCGTGAAGCGCGAGAGTACGCCGAATCCCTGGGAGTCACCGCGTGACCAACACCGGCAAGGTCCTGTACATCATCGTCTGCGCTGCAGGACCCGCCGGCGACGTCGGCAAACTCGTCACCATGGCCCAGGACGACGGATGGACCGTCCAAATCGTCGCCACCCCAAACGCACTCGACTTCATCGACGTCCCCGCCCTGGAGAAGCAGACCGGCCGCCCCGTCCGCAGCCAGTACCGCAAACCCGGCGACCCCAAGCCCCCGAGGGCCGACGCCATCATCGTCGCCCCCGCCACCTACAACACCATCAACAAATTCGCCCAAGGCATCGCCGACACCTACGCCCTCGGCCTCCTCGCCGAAGCCCCCGGCCTCGGCATCCCCGTCGTCGTCCTCCCCTTTGTCAACAGCGCCCTTGCTGCTCGCAAGCCTTTCCGCCACAGCATCGACTCGCTGCGCAGTGAAGGTGTTGATGTGCTCATGGGACCTGGCCAGTTTGAGCCGCATCCGCCGAGTGGAGGCACCGACCGACTGGATACCTTCCCGTGGCAACTGACGTTGAAGGTACTGCGTAGGTGATTAGCCCCGATCGAGAATGACCGCCGCGACGGCAGCCAGGCCGGAGATCGTAGAGCCAATGCACGCCAAGGTCGCCACTCGTTCCTTCGGTGTAATCCACAGTCCGCGGTTCAACTCCCGCCAACGATCGCGCCCGAGCTTACGGGCAAAGTTCTGACGTTTGTGTTGCCGGACCTGGTTACAGCCAAAAAGAAGGCCGCGAGCATTGTTACGGCAGGGGCCTTGCCGCCCTTCTGCTCCGCATGTTCGAGGCACGCGGAATAGGAAGTAAACGATCGCGAGGAGCGATCCCGCTATCAGGAGAGGGGCTACCTTACCTTTGTCGTCTGCTGCCCACCAGCCCCACGCGACAGCGGCAAGCACCGCATAGCCCCAGTACTTCCCCAAAAACCCCTGTTTCCCTCGCACCATAGGTGCAAGGTATAGAACCCCAGTCATGGCGAACAGGGTAGATATCGGTTGCCTCAAGTGACCAAGATGTACATTGACAAGCACAACCAGGGAACGCGTACGCCGCCCACCGCTGGCAAGAGGGCCACCAAGCGAGAGCAGCGTCATTCGCTGGACGGGAGACCTTCGCCTCTTTCGCTCTACTCGAAGGCCGATACGAGGTCGGCCATCGGTCACCATAGGCCAGGTCATCGCACATGGAGTTTTTCCACGCAAGATAGCTACGACAACTCGGCAGCTTTATCAGGGGTGCCTAATCCTTCAGAATTCTGCATGCGTGCGCGCACTCGCTCCATTGCGCTAGCTACCCGATCCATGTGCCAGGAGACAGGCTCAGATCCCTTTTTAGAAGCTAGGACTTCCCTCGAAATCCCAGCTTCAAGCAGCATGCATACACGCATAACTGCATACACCGACTCCGCCAGGAAGTATAAGTCGCCTCCACGGAAAGACTCTTCGTCGCCAGGAAGGTGGGTCAACTTATTTCGTACCCCAGCGATCGTATTCGCCCAACGACCTTCGCTCCCAATAAGAGGTTTCGTGACAATCTTTGCCTCTATAGCAAGCTTCCTTAGTCTCTTAGGTAACGAGTAGTCGTTGGCGTAGCGGAGACGATCCAAGAGCCAGATTTGACGCTCTTCGGGTGTCACTTCCACGTATTGACCCAGCAGCTCGGAGAACTCCTCTTCGGGCATGAGGGAGCCGCCCCGGGTGATCCTATGGAAAGCCTCTGCCGCATACGTGATGTTCAGAAACCGATTCTCGGCGTACATCCGCTCAACGTGCTTAGTACTCATGAGTGAATCTAATGCGCGCTGGAATCGTGCAGAGTTCTCGATCCAACTCGCTACGCCTTGAAGTCCTCCGATCTCATCGAAGGAGAGAAACATTTGGTGATAGTGACGAGTCTTGCGCTGTTCTGGTGGGTTATAACGAAGGACAGGCGCACGAAACTCGATCTCTTGCTCTTCCCCTGAGTCCTGCCCTGATAACATCATTGTGTGTAGATCTGGTCGACGCAGAACGAATCGATCGACGTTAACAGGTGTGTCGACACAAAGAGTCATAAGGTCCTGTATCCTGCCAACATCCTTTCGGATTTTATCGAACTCAACCAACTCATCGTAGTCGATTCGAAAAAATGGGCGTTGTTTCAGTGTAATTCCTGCGATTGGATCTCCGTTGTATCGCCAAGAGAATCCGAGGGTGATTTCGCCGCGCGTGAAGGCCTGAGTTTCTGCGGCGAGCGGAGTAAAGTGTATCTCGTAAGGACTCGCATGCCCGAAGGCATGCATTTGTTCATCATTAATTCCGCTACGATTTACCCAATTCTCCAGATATGCCAATTCGACGGTTGCGGACTTGAATGCGAGCTCCTGTTGACTGAACTGGTGACCAACGAAAAGGCGATTGGCATGAAAGCGACTCTCAATAACACCAGGATATCGCCTATGGGCCCCTCTAAAATAGCAATTATCTAAAGTTACCTGCTTCGATTCGATCCAACCCACTATCTGAGGGATTGGTTCGCCACTGCGCAGCCGGCTTTCGAACTCGCCTACTAATACAAGATCGATACCTTCGATGGGGTCGAACTGAAGGCGGCCCGACAGTTGATCCTCGTCGCGGCCTGGGAGCCAGAAGACGCCCAACGAGTCAATCTCTTCCACGGTTCACTCCGTACCAGTTCGCGCACGCTAACGCCCCATCATGGCACAAGAGGTGCAACCTGTTGAGGTGAATTGCTGCCGAATTGGTCTTTTAGGAATCAAGGGCGGCGCTGCGCGCCGCCTCGCGGCCCATCGCCCGCTCGGCGGCCGGGCATGCGGCCTGGGGGCCGGTCCCGGCCGCCGGCAGCTCGGGCCGCACACCCCTTCTTCGCGCTCGGCTGCCGAACGTGCTCAACGCGCTTCACTCAGCCGCTTCAGAAACCGGCGGATAGCCATGCTGAGCTCGGACGCAGAGTTCAGGGCCTCTACTGGGATTCGGTCAACCACCGCCACACCGGCATCACGTAACAGATGGTCGCGCGTGCCATCAAGCGCACGTCGTCCGTTGTGGTGCGGCCCGTCGACTTCGAGTACCCCCGCACGGCCCTTGTAGGTCACAAGGAGATCCGGTTCCCAGCTGTGACCAGGAATCCTTACACCAGGAAGAGGGAAGATGCCGATCGTGTCGTCGCTTGGAAAGTCCTGCTCTTGGACCTTTCGCAACGTCTTATAGACGGCCAGCTCTCCCGGATTCGTGAAGACAAAATTGTCCTCCACGATTCGTGGGGACTCCAGACGCGCACGGCGGCCCTGATTCGTAACTCCCTTGCCTGACAGGTGCATCTTCACCTGATCACGCCAGTCAGGCCCGACGGACGGCAGCATCTCCCGAACGTCTACCCAAGTAGCGTAGTGTTGCCGTCGCTTCATGACCTCCAGGCAGACGGGCCTGAGGGTCTCTTTCATGATTTGTTCCGTGAACTGTGCGCGCTGCTCCGCGTTTACTTCCAGCCAGAGCCAGCTCTCTCGCTCCTCCTCGTTCCATTCACTGACCACGCGGACGACGTCCAGCAGCAGCCGGGCCGACGAACTGTCCCCCCTCCTCAGAAGGAGAACCGCAGCGGTCCCGACGATCGCCTCTGACTTGAGCCGGTCGCCTTCTTCAGAAGAGATCGAGGGATCATCGATCATGTCGTCGAACGAACGAAGGCTCTGGGAGGTGGATGCTGTCGGTGCTGGCCAATCCCAAGCGCTGTTGCCCATGAGCTTCCTCACCATCGCTGTGTGGTTTACGAAGAGCCTACGCAAGCACACCGACAATCATGGGCACACCGGAACTACCCAGGAAGTTGCCTCCGGCGGGGGCCTCGGCTCCGGGATGATCGCCGAGCGTGAGCGGGAGTCCGTAGCTGGCTGAGGTGGGACCCTGATCGTCCCTCCTGCCGCGACCCAGGCAGAGCCCAGCAAACCGCCTCCTACGGCTCAAGCCCGTCTGTGACCGTTGGCATCTGATGATCGAGGAACGGCGACCGGCTAAGGTACACGCCAAGACGGGCTTGCCCCTCCGTCGCCGGCCCGCTGCCGCTGCGCGGTGGGTCGAGGCATACGGGACGATCAGGCGGGCGAGGCGTGCGCGGGTGCGCATTCCAAGATCCGGCACACACGCGGAACGCCGCCGAAACAGCGTGATCAACGTCCCGCCGAGGCGCAGCTCAGAGCGCCACTCCCCCGATAAGATCAAGTCCACTCATAATCCGTGGGTCGTGGGTTCAAGTCCCACCCGCCCTACCACGTACGATCAGCCATCCGCGGTCTCACCTGCGGTTTCGTGGTTGATCGAGCTTGTCCGGACATGCAGCCGCCGGAAGCATCAGCATGTGACCGACGGTGTCCCTACCCGAAGCAGCGCGAGGGTCGAAGCCGGCACTTCGACAGGGTCTATGAACTCTCGTCCTTTTTCCACGGGCTGACGCCGAGTTTTCCGGTGGTGCCGAGATCGAGCTCCGGCGTCACCATCACAGGACGAGCACCGGCCTTGGCGTGCACCCTGACGTACGGCAGGTTCACGGAAGTGCCGACGGTGACGGTGTTACGCCACATCAGACCGGCGGACGCGCTCTGGCCCGGCTTCAGGGTCACCGGCCGGGGCGGGTCGTCGAAGCCGGCCACGGAGGAGATGCCGCCGCCGTGCAGGACCTCGACGCTGGTGACGGGCCTTCTGTCCTCGTCGAGGAGCTGGAGTCGCGGGTAGCCGTTGAGGTGATAGGCGCGGGTCGAGCAGTTCTCCAGATGGAGACCCACGACGCGGAGCCCCATGGCGGCGTCGCCGTCGCCCAATGTGACGCGGATGCCGGAGGGCGGGCAGGGCCCTGCCGGGGCGGGCGCCTCGTCCGCCGGGACTCTTCTGACCCTGGCGATTCGCACACCCGCCGCGGGGTGCGCCTGCAGAGCAGGCGCACCCATGTCGACTGTGCGCTTCACAGTCTGACCGGGCTCGACCGCTGGAACCGTCCGTTGCGTACCTGTCAGCACCTCCCCGGACTGGGACACGAGATCGAAGGTGACGGTGTACGTGAAGGGTTCGGTTTCGTGGTTGGTGACCTGAAACTCGGCGGAGAACCGGGAGAGGTCGCAGTCGCGGGACCGTCCGCTCAGACCGGTTATCTCGACGCCGTCCTTCTCCAGATCCTCGGAGCCGCCAGGAAGTACCGAAGTGCCGGACGTGGGCGGCGTACCGGCGGACGGTGCACCGCATGAGGGGTCATCGCGCCGGTCTGGCCCGTCGGGTCCCCGGGTCTGCTGCGAGCCGTCGCTCCATGCAGCGACCCTCTCCGATCCGCAGGCCGACAGGAGCAGGGCCCCGGCGAGCAGGGCGCAAAGACCGAGGGGACTGGTACGCATCCAACCATCATGCACAGCGACCTCTATCGACGCGTGGGAGCGCGATGCCGCCGTACCCGGCGCTGCACTCAGCGCCACCTGAGTACCTGGACTCATGAGCGGCCACCGATGCTCGTAGAGGGTGATGACCATGCGCCCCCTGCGAGCACTGGCCCGCTACGTCTCCCGATACGAGCGCGGAACCTTCGCCGCGTCGATCGTCGGCCCGTACGTGCTGATCGTCGTCGCGGCGACCGTCTACGTGGAGATCGCCACACGTCAGCCGGGCAGCCAAGGCCTGGAAGCGCTCGTGCTGTTCGCGGTCACCTCGCCGACCTCGGAACTCCTCATGTTCCTGCCGCTCGGGTCACTGTCTGACGTGCTGTTCTCCCTGCTGATATTCACCGCCGCCGGGCTGTTCCAGGCCTGGCTGCTGTGGCTTGTCGCACGCGGACGCAGAAGGAACAAGGCCCCCGGCGGGGACACTCCGGCTCCAGGGTGATCGCGGCTCGTTGCAAGATCAGTGGCCTGTTTCCCAAGCGCGCATTTACTTGATGAGGTGAAACTCGGGGTGCTCCAGCCATGCGGCCAGGAATTCCGGATCACCCACGTGGGACCAGCCGTGGCCTCCGTCACCGTCCCGACGGTCCCACGAGACTTCTCTGATCACGCCCGGTAGGGACGACACCAATTGCCATGCCTCAGCGCGGCGCGCCTCGTTCTCGGTGTCCGGTTCCGAGAGGCGATGTCCATACCCGAGCAGGCCGTCGAAATCTACGAGGGCGCCGAGCCGGCGGGCGATCACAAGCGCGACATAGCCGAGGAGGAGATGGTTGGTGCGGCCAGAGGCGGCCGCGGACACCGTGAGCCCTTGAACCGGTGGCGGGGTGAACGCCGAGTAATCCTCGCCGTCCATGCCGAAGTCGTCATCGTGCGACAGGTTGAACAAGGCCGCCTCTGCGACGTCGAGATCGGGCGGAGCACCCACCATGGCGGGCTCGCGAATCCAGAAGTCGAGGCTCCCGTCATCGTCGGTCTCCACCGGATCGCAGAAGGTCTCCAGCCACGGCACGAGATCCCCGAAGTCCGAACGCTCCCGGCGCTTCGTGAGCAGTAAGGCGACAGCCGGCCCAGCCATGAACATCCCCCTCTCATCCGAATGGAGATCGGCCGCCGACGCTCGGGGCCGGACTACCGCAGGTCGTCCGTCGCGCTCGCCGGTTCTTCCAGGAGCCGGTGCATCGCTCCTCGCGCCCGGCCGCGGACGTCACAGTGGTGACAGCTTCGGGAGATCAGTCACCGGGTGCGGCCGGGACCGGATGGCGCACCATGAACACGTCCACCTCGTCCTCGGTCTCGACCGTGAACCCGTGCCGTTCGTACAGCCGCCGGGCCGGGCTGCCCTGCAGCACGTTCAGCCGGATCGGGGCGGCTTCCCGGTCGCACCGTTCCAGCAGCCCGCCCAGCACGGCAGATCCGATGCCCCTGCCCTGCAGGTCCGGGGCCAGGTAGAAGTGCTCCAGCCAATAGGCGCCGTCGGCCGGCCGCAGCGCCACGCAGCCGGCCAGGGCGCCGCTCACCTCGATCGTCCAGGTGTGCGCCGGCGTGAATCCGTCGCGCAGCCGCTGCCGTACGCGCTGCTCGTCGTACCGGCCGAGCCGCTCGAGATCCGCTCTGAGCACCACGGCCCGCAACTCGGCCACCGCCTCGACGTCCGCCGCCGAAGCCGGCCGAAGTCTCCAGTCCGAGGTGATCATGATGGGGACGAGCCGGGCGCGGCCGCCTCTCGGGCGGAGACGAGGACGTCGAGGATGGCGCGCGTCTGCGACCAGGGAACCGGGCTCGGGGCGCCTGCGATCATCGCGAGGAACGCCTCGATGACACCCTCGTAGCCGAGGTCGTGTGCCGGTGCCGCGCCTGCCTCGATGAGGACGGACTCGCTGCCGCCGCGCCGATGGACCACGACCTCGTACGACTCCTCGTCCGACACGCCGAGGACCTCGACCGTCCCCGGGATGCCGTTCGCCCAGCGCATCGCCAGCACACCCGTGTCCTCCGAGCGCAGTCCCTCGTACGCACGGATCGATCCGGCGGCGCCGACGAGCCGGACGTCGGAGCCGAGCAGCGCGACGAGCAACTCCACCCCGTGCACGCCCATCGTGACGAGCGTGCCGCCGCCCTCCCCCGGCGTGTCCTGCCAGGGGTTGTAGCCGGTGGACCACAGCCCCACGTCGTGCCGTACGGTCACGCGGACCGCGAGGACGTCGCCGGCGTCCATCTTGAACGACGTGAACGCCGGGGCGAAGCGCAGCACGGACGTGGACATGACCCGGTCGGCGGCCGGCGTCACCAGCCGGTCGACCATGTCGAGCTGGTGACGCGTGGCCGCGGCGGGCTTGTTGACGAAGACCGGCGCTCCCGTCTCCAGCACGGCCTCGAGCGCGCCGGGCACACGTGGCCCCGGCACGGTCAGCACGACGCCGTCCGGGCGGGTGGCGAGCAGGGTGGCGAGGCTGTCGGCCACGACCGCCCGCGGGTGCTCGTCGGTGAACACCCGCAGGCGCTCGGGGTCCGGCTCCCATACCGCCAGGTCGGCGTGGCGGCCGAGGCTCCGGGCGTCGGCGTACGGGTGACTGGTGGCCAGACCGGCCAAGGCGACAAGCACGGCACTCAGGATAGAGGACGCCTTGTGGCCGATACCGGTGACGTGATCGGAGCTGTCACCTCGGTCCGCCGTCAGGGAACGTAGCGGCGCAGCGCCTCGCCGACCTTGTAGTAGAGGTTGCCGTCGGCGTCGGCGGCGAGGCCGTCCATGCCCTTCTCGGTGTGGAGGACGGTCAGCGCCTTCGTCGACTTGTCGATCCTGAAGATCTGGTCGCCGATCGAGCCGTAGACGTGGCCGGTGTCCCACGGCACGGTCGTCAGGTTGGCGTCCCGCCAGGCGTGGGTGGGGTCCGCGCTGTAGTCGACGCCGGGGAAGAGTTGCGTGGCCGTCGTGTACCTCCCGCTGCCGGGGTCGAACACGAAGAGCCAGCCCTCGGCGAAGCCCCAGATGTCGCCGTCCACGGCGGTGACGTCGGTGATCGCCCGCCGGTTCGTGACGGCCGCCGGGAGCGGATACGTGGTCACGCCGCCGGTCGCCGGGTCGTAGGCGAACAGCGTCGCCGACGCGTCGGGCTCGAAGACCGGCTGCACGCCGAGGGCGCCCCGGGCCGACGTGCCGCCGTACACCTTGCCGCCCTCGTAGGCCAGCGAGACGACGGCCTGGCCGGGCACCACGCACAGGGTGCGGCCTTGTGCGCCCGCCTTCCAGATGCTCAGCGCGCCGCTGCGCTTGCCGTACTTGGGGACCGATCCCATGTAGACCGTGCCGTCGGGGGCGGCGGCCAGCGCGTACGGCCGGTCCTGCGGCGGCGGGCCCTCGCCGGCGCCGCAGTCGTGGGCGATGTCGCCCGCCTGGCCGCCCGTGTAGCGCAGCACGGGGTTGGTCCCGGGATTCCATGCCTGCGCGGGGTCGTACTCGTAGAGCTTGGCCGACGGGTACACCCCGATGTACAGCCTGTTCCCCGCGGCCAGCAGGCTGTCGGTCTGATGCAGACCGTTCAGGGTGGGGGTGTCGGGGGTGTCGTCGTCGGCGTCGCCGTGCAGCGGATCGTAGACGCCGGTGCCGCCGGTCAGGTAACCACCGGTGTAGATCTTCCCGTCCGGACCGGCGCCGAGCGCGTTGATCGCGGCGGGCAGGATCGGGACGGAGCTCACCCCGCGGCTCGTCCACTGCCCGGTCGCCGGGGTGTACTTGAAGACTTTGGTGCCCGTCGGGGCGCCGCCGAGCGCGACGAGGGTGTCCCCGGCCCAGCCGAAGCCGGTGACGTCCATGCCCGGGCGGGCGTTCGTCGCGGTGACGGTCCGGGTGGCGATGTCGTACGACTGCAGCACCTCGTCCTTGACGAACCAGACCTTCCCGTCCCGCGCCGGGGAGACGTGCCACTCGGCGTCCCCGATCACCGCGTCGACGTCGCCCCGGTAGGAGCCGTCGGCGTTGCGGACCACGCGGAGCACGAGCAGCGTGCGGTTCAGCCACGCGAACAGCCGGTCCCCGGTCCAGGTGAGGTCGCCGACCATCGACTCGTTCGCGTACGCGGCCGGGAGCAAATCGTCGGTGCGGCCGGTGGCGTTGTCGTACCTGACGAGCCCGGCGTTGGTCCCGGTGCCGAGGTAGGTGACGTCGGCGACCGGGTCGTGGGCGATGCTGCGGACGTTCTCCTTGCCCGGCCGGACCGGAACGGCGCCCATCGTCGTGAAGGCCCCGTTCTGATACCTGAAGTACCGGCCGTCGTTGTAGGTGCCACCGTAGATTTCGCCGCCCGAGCCCGCTTCGAGGTCCCAGATGAAGGAGTATCCGCCCTCGGCGCGGCCGAGGTCGCTCACCGTCGCCTGACCGGGGACGTACCGGTAGAGCTTGGAATTCGGATAGGTGCCGAGGTAGACCGAGCCGTCTTTGGCGATCGTCGCCGCCCAGCCGCCGACCGTGGGGGTGGCCGCGCTGTCCGGAAGCTTGAGCGTCCGGGTCGCCGTCTCGCGGGCCACGTCGATCACCGCGAGCCGCGGGTTGCGCGCCTCGGTGCCCGTGTAGACGGCGTAGACGGTGCCGCCGGTCGCGTCGAACACGGTCCCGTTGGGGACGGCGCTCTCCAGCTGCACGCCGAGGTCGGTGACCGCCGCGCTGACGCGGATGTCGTCCCAGTACGCCGTGCCGACGTTGCCGACGCCGGAGTAGATAAGCGCGGAGACCCGGGTGGCCCCGGCCGGGGCGGTTCCGGTGGCCCGCACGTCGGTCCACTGTCCCCTGGCGGTGACGTGGGTGTACGCGCTGGACAGCAGGGTGCCGGTGTCGTCGCGGAAGCGCAGGTAGAGGTCGGCCGAGCCGCTCTCCACCCAGACCTTGGCGAACACCGCGTACCGTTTGCCCGCCGCGGCCGGGAGGGACGGCATGCTCTCCCGTCCGTACGCCTTGGTGGCGTCGGCGTCGGCGATCTGCGCGCTGGTGCGGCCCTGCCAGGTGACCGCGGTGACCCCGCCGGGGCTGTGCGATCCGCTCCAGCCGGTGAGGCCGTCGTCGAAGCCCCCGTTGGCGACGACCAGATCGGCGGCGCGGGCCGGGGATACGGTGAGGAAGGCCAGGATCAGCAGTGCTGTCGCGGCGATCCCGGTCAGACGCGAGCGCGGCACGGCCGCACCTCCATTCGTCGATCGTGCGGTTGGGTCGAACCGGTGCGGCTCGGGGCGCGGTCGACGCCCGGCCGGCCCGTCGCGACGGGCAGAGGCCGGACGAGCCGGTGGGCGTCGATCACCGATTCGGTACGGGCCGAGAACTAGGCGGAGGTGCCGCCGACCGTCACGGCCGGGCAGCGCGGGTCGAGCGTCACCTTCGCCAGGTTCCGCCCGACGAGCGTCCAGGCGTCCCAGGTGCCGGGGACGAAGTGGAGCTGGGGGTTGGTGTACCAGTCGTCGCCCAGCCCGGTGGCCAGGAGCGTGGCCGTGCTCCCGAGTTCGTAGGCGTTCCCGCCGCCGAAGAAGGTCTGCGCGAAGACCCGCCCCCGGTGGACGGTCAGCTCCCCGTAGCCGGACAGCGTGCCCTGGTGCTTGATCGTGCGGTCGGCGAGGTCGAGCGCGATCCAGGTGCCCGAGTTGCGCTTGTACAGCGCGTACAGCAGCCCGTCGTGGACCTTGATGTCCTGGAGCGTGCGGTTGCCGGCGAGCGGCTCCACCTCCCACAGCACGGTACGGCTGCGCAGGTCGAACGCCGCGATCGCGGCCGACGTCCGGGCCGGGGGCGTGCCTCCGCCGCCGAGCACGTCGCCGCCCAGGTACACGATGCCCGCCCGGGAGTCCACGCTGAGGCTCATCAGGCTCTCGTCGCGGATGACCCCCGGATAGACGTCGATCCGCCCGGTGTCGGGGTCCACCACCGAGAGCGCGCCCTCCAGCGCGGCGCCCAGCGGGGCCGAGGCGACGAGGAGCTTGTCCGTCCCCTCGTCGTATTCGAGGTCCCACGGCCGCTGCTGCCCGTGCCCGAGGAAGCCGAGGCTGCGGACCGAGTCGTCGCGGATGTCGATCGAGATGATCTGGCCGCTGGGGTACATCGCGGCGTAGATCTTGTCGCCGCGCCGGACGAGGTCCTTCGGCTCGCCGGGCACCCGGAAGCGCCGCTTCTCGCCGGTGCGCAGGTCGCGGACGTCCATCCAGAAGTGGCCGCCGACGTAGAGCGCCCGGTTGGGCACGAGCAGCATGCTCTGGGGCCGTTCCGCGCCGGCGGGCAGGCCCGCCTCGATCAGGTCGGCGAACTGGGACTTCGCCGTGGAAAGGTCGAGCCACCACATGCCGCCGCTGCCGGAGAAGCCGATCAGCGTCTGCCCGTCGAGCACCAGTCGCCGGGTCTCGTCGCCGGGCGAGGGCGGCTCGGCGATCCTGGTGACCGCGCCGTCGCGGTACACGTAGACGGCCCCGTCGGGGCGGGAGGTGGCGTAGACGGCGCCGTCCGGCGCGACGGCGAGCGCGTCGAAGCTGCTCACGCCGATGTCGATCATCCGGGTGTCCGTGCCGTCCTTGCGCGCGTCGATGAGGACGCCGCCGCTCGCCGCGTAGACGCGGTCGCCGCCGAGGGCGACGGCGCCGATGCCGGTGGGCCCCTGGGCCAGCTCGCGCGCCGCGCCGGTGGCCCGGTCGATCGCCATGAGCTTGCCCTTGTCGAGCAGCCCGGCGTAGACGGTGGTGTCGTCCGCCGCGACCGCGCGCACGTACCGTTCGCCGGTGGCGAGGACCCCGAAGTTGCGCACGGCGCCCGTCGAGGGGACGTACTCCCACACCCGGCCGTTGGGATAGGTGCCGAGGTAGAGCGTTCCGTCCGGGGCGGCGGCGAGGCTCCAGACGAAGCCGCCGTTGGCGCCGAACGAGCGCAGGTGCGCCACCTCGCCGGTGGCCGGGTCGAAGCTGTACAGGTCCGGGACCGGATAGGTGCCGATGTACACCTTGCCGCCGGAGACGACGGTCGCCCACGCCCCTTCGGGCTCGCCCGCCGCGGGACCGTCCGGCAGGGTCGCGGTGCGCACCACCTTCCGGGTCGCCAGGTCGATCTCCGCGACCACGGGCGGCTTCAGGCCGCGCGTCACGACGTACGCCTTGCCGTCGTGCACGGCCGCGCCGACGATCGCGCCGGTCAGCGAAGCGGGGCCGTAGGTCTCGTACGCGGGGGTGGGACAGGCGGCCGCCGCGGCGGAGGGGGCCGGAGCCGCCATCGGAAGTAAGGCCGCAAGGAGAGCCAGCAGGACCGCACGGGCGCGGGGCATGGCCACACCTCCATGTTCACTCTTGCTCGATAATGGCCCAGACCGTAACCTTTCACGCATGCTCGGTCAATGGGCTGATCGGTTTGCGGTCAGGCCCGTATCCGAAGGGACTCCCCCGCGTATGCTCCCCCGCCGCAGATTCCTCCAGGTCGCCGCCGCCACGTCGGCGGCCGTCGCCGTCTCCCCGCTCGCCTCCTCCACGGCCGCGCGCGCCGCGACGGGGGAGATCACCGACCTCGGGCCCGCCAGCGTCGCCAGCCCCCTCGGCAACGGCGTCTTCGTGGGCGACGTCCTGTACGTCGGCTCCCGCGGCCTGTCGCCGAACGTGGTCGGCGCGTACGACCTGGCCTCCGACGAGATCGTCGCGCACTACGAGATCCCCACGGGAATCGGGATCTGGGCCATGTGCGCCTCCGGCACCGACGTCTACGTCGCCACCCACGTGCGCTCGGACCTCTACCGCATCGACACGCTCACCGGGCGGGTCACCAAGGTCGGCGAGTACCCCGACCACTACATCTGGACCATGGCCGCCGCCCCCGACGGCACGATCTACATGGGCTGCTCGGAGCCGGGCCGGGTCTGGGAGTACGACCCGGCGACCGGGACCAGCCGCGACCTCGGGCAGCCCGTCCCCGGCGAGGCGTACGTGCGCAGCATCGAGGCCGACGACAGGTACGTCTACTGCGGGATCGGCACCCACGCGCATCTCGTCGCGATCGACCGGGCCACCGGCGAGAGCCGCGACCTGCTCCCGGCCGAGGTCGCCTCCCGCGACTGGGTGGCCAGCATGTCGATCTCGGACACCCACGTCGCGGGCGGCCTGAACTCGCTCGCCGAGTTGCTCGTGCTCCGCAAGGACGACCCGGCCGATCACCACGTCGTCAAGGCCACCGCCCCCGGCGAGAAGTACACGGTCGCCGTGCTCATCCACGACGGCTCCGTCTACTTCGCGGGCCGGCCCACCGGCACGTTCTACCGCTACCATCTGGACACCGGCGTCCTCGACGTGCTCGGCGTGCCGTACTTCGAGGCCGCCACGTATCGCATCCTCGCGCACAAGGGCAAGATCTACGGGGTCCAGGACAGCGCCGTCTTCGTGTACGACCCGCAGACCGGGGACATCGAGTATCGCAGCCTGGTCCAGCGCGGCCTGCGCGCCGCACCCGAGCAACCCATGTCGGTGCACGGCGACGGCCGCCGGGTCTACGTCGGCGGCAAGGGCGGCGCCGACATCCACGACCTGGCGACCGGCGCCGTCACCCGGCTCGGCGTCCCCGGCGAGCCGAAGACGCTGGTCACCGTGCGGGACCTCACCTACCTGGGCGTCTACACCCAGGCCGCGCTCTACGCGCATCGCGCGGGCGAGCCCGAGGCGACCCTGCTGCTGCGCGCGGGCAACCAGCAGGACCGGCCGCGCGACCTCGCCTACGACGAGAAGACCAAGCTGATCGTCATGCCGACGCAACCCGAGCCCGGCCACGAGAACGGCGCGCTGACCCTCTATTCCGTCGAGGACGGCACCCACGTCACCTTCCGGCCGATCGTCGAACGGCAGACCGTGTACGCGGTGACGACCCGGCGCGGGGTCGCGTACCTGGCCACCCAGACGCAGGAGGGCCTCGGGCTGCCTCCGGTCACGACCACCGCCCGGCTGGCCGCCTTCGACCTGACCTCCCGCCGGCTGCTCTGGCAGGCCGAGCCGGTGCCCGGCGCGTCCGGCATCACCGGGCTCGCCGGCACGCCCCACGCCCTCTACGGCATCACCCGAAGCGGCCTGCTGTTCGAGTACGACCTGGACCGCAAGGCCGTGACCCGCACCCTCCAGGTGAGCGCGCGAGGCGGCGACCTCGTGCTCGCCGGCCGCACGGCGTACACGGGCGACCTGGACGCCGTCTACGCGATCGACCTGGTGCGCTGGCGGGCCTCCGCGCTCGCCACGGGCCTCGCGGGCGACTGGTTCGGCGGCGAGCCCAAGCTGGCCCTCGACCCCTCCCACGACGCGCTGTACTCGATCCGGGGCCGTAACCTGATCCGCATCGCCATCTGAACATCCCGAGCCATCTACCGTCATTCCGAGTTTCCGAGGAGAAAGACGTGTTCGACGCCCGCGGGCTCATCGGCGGACTGGAGGTGACGCTCGACGTCGACGTCCTCGCCGGGGCCTATCCGGACCGGGAGGCCCCCGCGCCCTGGCCGGACGCCCTCGCCGCGCACGGCATCCGGGCGGGTGCCGTGGCGGGCCTGCGGGCGGCGCTGTTCGACGTGGTCTCCGGCAACGACGAGACCCTCCGCCTGGCCCCTCCACATGTCCCGGTCGGCGTGGTCGACCTGCGCGACCCGCTGCGCGCGGCACGCGAGCTCGACCGCCTGGCCGCCGCCGGCCGGCGAGCCGTCCGGCTGTTCCCCGACGAGCAGGGCGTCGAGGCGGGCTTTCCCAGCGTCCGGCACGTGGCCCGGCGCGCGACGGCGCTCGGGCTGACGATCCTGACCGGCGGCGACGTGCGGCGCTTCTGGCAGCCGTTCGCCGGGATCGGGGCGAACGTCGTCTTCCTCGACACGCACTTCTACCACCTGGGCGACTTCCTGGTGGCGGCCGCGGAGGAGCCCGGCTTCCACACCTCGACCCGCCTGCTCAACTCCCCCGACGCCCTGGAGACCGTCGTCGCCGAGCTGGGCGCCGACCGGCTGCTGTTCGGGTCGCGGGCACCGTACTACGAGCCGCTGGTCCCCCTGCTGCGGCTGGCCACCGGCGGACTCAAGCCGGACGAGATCGCGGCCGTGGCCGGAGACAACGCGCGGAGGCTGCTCACGTGATCATCGACGTGCACGCCCACTGGGGCCCCTGGTTCTTCACCATGGACGTGGCCGGAGCCACCCGATCGGCCATGGACCGGTACGGCATCGACCTGGCCGTCGTCTCGGCGAGCGAGGCCGTGATCTACGACGCCGCGGCGGGCAACCGCGCGCTGGCCGAGGCCCTCCCGGAACGCTGCTTCGGCTATGTCACGGTCAATCCGCGCCGCCTCGCCGACGCGGAGCGGGACCTGCGCGCCTACCTCCCCGGCGGGCGCTTCGTGGGCGTGAAGATCCACACCGACTACACGGGCTCGCCGGTGACCTCCCCCCAGCTGCGCGACGCGCTGGAGCTCGTCGCCGCGCACGGCGTGCCCGCCCTGGTGCACACCTGGGGCGCCTCGGTGCTCGACCTGGCCCGGCTCTGCCTCGACGTCCCGGGGCTGCGAGTGATCGCCGGTCACATGGGCGCGGACGGCTTCCGCTACGCGATCGAGGCCGCGCGCTCCTGTGACCGCCTCTACCTGGAGCCGTGCTGGTCCCACTTCCCCGCAGGACGCATCGCGGAGGTGGCCGCCGCGGTCGACCCGCGGCAGCTGCTGTTCGGCACCGACTCGACGCTCATCGATCCCGCCTCCGCCTACGGTGCGGTCGCCGCGGCGGACCTGCCCGCCGACGTGGCCGAGCTGGTCGCCTGGCGCAACGCGGCCGGCCTGTTCGGCCTGCCCGTCGGCTGAGCCCGCGAAGCATGCCGATGGGCTGAGCCGCGAGGCGCGCCGGTCGGTCAGCCGGCCGGCGCGCAGGCACGCGGGCCGGCCACGCCGGCGGCTGCGACCACCACCGCGCGCTCTTCCTTGGGCAGCGGCGGCCCATAGGGGTCCGCGGCGTGGGACTCGGGGATGCGCCCCTCGGCGGCGGCCAGCCACAGCATGCGCTGGACGTACCCTTCCATGGGCTCGGTGAAGGTGACCTCGGCGAGCCGGTCCAGCCGCCCCGACGCCTCCTCGAACGCCCGCAGCCCGCAGTCGCGATACGCCCGCAGCACGGCGGCCGTCACCCCGACGCTCGCCGCCGCGATCCCCACGAGCGCCGCCTGCGCGCCCCAGAGCAGCGAGGGGCCGAACATGCGGTCCTCCCCCGTGATCGCCAGCCTGCCCGCCTCCCGGGTGAGGGCGATGGCCCGCTGGCACCCGATGGCGTCCGTCAGCAGTGCCGTCTTGAGCCCCGCCACCCCCGGATGCGCCAGGAGCTCGCGCATGGTGCCCTGCGGGCACGGCATCGTGTAGAGGTCGAACGCGATCATCGGCAGGCGGCTCGCCTGCCACACCGCCTCGTGCAGCGCCACCCGGTCACCCGCCGACGGGAACACCAGCACGCCGTCGGCGCCCAGCTCCGCGGCCACGCGCGCCTGCTCCGGCGCGAGCGCGGGATCGTCCGAACCGCCCACCCCGGCCAGCACCGGGACGCCGAGCGCGACCGCGCGGCCGATCACCGCGGCGCGGACGTCCGGCGCCAGGTACGGCCCGCGCCCGGTGTGGGCGAGCACCGCGAGCGCGCTCGCGCCGTCGGCCACCAGGCCGGCGAGGTAGCGCGAGACCACGTCGAGGTCCACCTCGCCGGCCGCCGTCATAGGGGTGGCCGCGGCGGCGATCAGCGCGCCGTGCAGCCGGTCCCGGAGCTCTCGTGCCGAAACATCCACCCGAGAGAGCTTATTTCAGCCCGGTCATCGCGATGCTGTTCACCACGTACCGCTGCAACAGGAAGAACACCAGCAGGCACGGCACCACGGACACGGCCGCGGACGCCATGAGCACCGACAGCTGCATCTCCTCCGTCCGCAGCGTGGCCAGGCCGACGGTCAGCGTACGGGTGGCGTCGCTCTGCCCGATGACCAGCGGCCACAGGAAGTCGTTCCAGTGCCACAGGAACACGAACACCCCCAGCGTGGCCAGGATCGGCTTGGTCAGCGGCAGCACGATCGTCCAGTAGACGCGCCATTCCGAGGCGCCGTCCACCTTGGCCGCGTCGAACAGCTCGTCCGGCAGCCCCATGATGAACTGCCGCATCAGGAACACCGCCTGCGAGTTCGCCAGCGTCGGCACGATCAGACCCCAGAACGTGTCCACTCCGTCCAAGCTGTTGACCAGCACGAACGTCGGGATGAGCGTGGCCTGGAACGGCACCATCATGGTCGCCAGGAACGTCCAGAACACGGCCTCCCGGCCGGGGAAGCGCTTCTTGGCGAAGGCGTAGCCGGCCATGGACGAGGTCAGCAAGATGATCAGCACGGAGACCAGGGCGTAGACCAGCGAGTTGACCGTCCAGGTGGTGAACCCGGACGATCCCAGCACCCGTGTGATGTTGTCCAGCGTCAGCGACGAGGGCCACTGCCGCGGCAGGGTCGGCCGGCCGGCCGGCGACAGCGCCACGACGAGCATCGCCGCGAACGGGCTCACGGTCAGCACGGACAACAGCGCGACCAGCGCGACCAGCGGCCACCTGCCCCGCCACCGGCGACGGCGGGGCGCGGAGGCGGTCCCGGCCTCGGTGACGGGGCGCGAGGCGGTGATGGTCATGCGTTCCCCCGATCCATGAAGCGGCGCTGGATCAGCGACACGACCAGCACGATCGCGAACAGCACCATGCCCCACGTGGCCGCGTAACCGAAGTCGAAGGACCTGAAGCCGAGGTCGTAGATGCCGTAGATGAGCGTGTAGGTGGCCCTGGCCGGGCCGCCGCCGGTCATGACGTACACCGTGTCGAAGGTCTGGAACGCGCTGATCGTCTCGATGACCACGACGAAGAAGATCGTGGGCTTGAGCAGGGGCAGCGTGACCCTGCGGAAACGCTGCCATGCGCTCGCCCCGTCGACCCTGGCCGCCTCCAGGTAGGAGGACGGGATCGACTTGAGCCCGGCCAGCAGGATCAGCATGGAGTAGCCGAACCCCTTCCACACCGACACCACGGCCAGCGCGGGCAGGACCAGCGACGTCTGCTCCAGGAACGCCACCGGGCCGAGGTCGGCTCTGGCCAGCAGGCCGTTGACGAGCCCGTCGAACTCGTAGATCCAGCGCCAGATGACGCCCGCGAGCACGAAGCTGGTGACGTACGGCAGGAACAGCATGCCGCGGAACAGCCCGCGCATGAAGACCACCGCGTTGAGCAGCAACGCCGTGCCCAGCGCCACGATCAGGGTGAGCGGCACGTAGATCGCCACGTACACGAGCGTGACCCGCAGGCTCAACCAGAAGTTCACGTCGTCGAGCAGCCGGGCGTAGTTGTCCGCGCCGATGAAGTGCCACTCGCCGCCGATGTTCCAGTTCGTCAGGCTCATCCCCGCCGCTCCCAGCGACGGGAAGATCCGGAAGATCAGGAAGAGCACGAGCGCGGGCAGCACGAACAGCAGGCCGGTGACCGGGTCACGCAGGCGTTGACGCACGAGGCGAATCCTTTCTCGCTCAGCCGCTCTTGCTCAGCCGCCGCTGCCGAGCAGCTGGTCGGCCTCCTTCGCCGCCGCGTCGAGCGCGGTCTTGGCGTCCTCCTTGCCCAGCAGCGCCGCCTGGATATGAGGGGCGAGGACACCCATCACCTGGCGGGCCTTGGGGTGGGTGTCGCCGGGGAAGGCGTACTGCAGGGACTTGGCGAACTCCTTGGACGACTCCGTCTGGCCGGGCACGGTCACGTCCGTGCGCGCGGGGAAGAAGCCCGACTCCTTGGCCAGCTCGGCGGCCACCTGGGGAGAGGCCACGTACGCCGCGAACTTCTTGGCGGCGTCCTTGTTCTCCGAATGCCTGGCCAGCACCAGCCCGCCCGCGATGCCGAACGCGACCCGCTTGCTGCCTTCGAGAGGCAGGCCGATTCCGACGTTCTCCGCGCCGATGGCCGCTCCGAGCTGGTCGGCCTGGAGTGCGGTGGCCGCGTGGTACATCGCGGTCTTGCCGCTCGCCAGCGCGCCGCCCTCGATGTCGTTGCCCTTGCTGGCGGTGTTCTCCGGCAGGCCGCCCACCGCCTTGAGGTCGAGCAGGAGCTGCAGGCTCGCCACGCCCTCCGGTCCGTTGAACGCGACGGACTTGCCGTCGGCGGCGAACACGGAGCCGCCGTTGGCCCACAGGATCGGGTAGAAGCTCTGGTTGAGGCTGATCTCGGGCTTGCCCGGGTAGTCGAGCACGGCGACCTTCTTGGCGGCCAGCTTGGGGGCGGCCTCCTTCAGCTCGGCCAGCGTCTGCGGCACCTTGTCGACGCCGGCCTCCGCGAACAGCTTCTTGTTGTAGATGGGCGCGGTGATCGTCTGGTAGATGGGGACGCCGTAGAGCTTGCCGTCGACGGTGAGCGCGGTGAGCGCGTTCGGCATATAGGCGGCCTTGTCCGGGGCGACCACGTCGTCGACCGCCTCGATCGTGCCCTGCTGGGCGTACTGCGGGAGCTGGTCGGGGACGAGCACGACCAGGTCGAACCCCTTCTTCGAGACCAGCGCGGTGGTGACCTTCTCCTGACGGCCCTCCCACGGCTGCTGGTCGATCTTGACGTCGATCGCGGGATTCCTGGCTTCGAAGTCCTTTTCGACCTTGCCCCAGAACGCCAGGTTCTTCGCCTGGTCGGAGATCACGGGGTACATCCACAGCGTCACGACGCTCTTGTCCGAACCGCTGCCGGATCCGCACCCCGCTGCCGCGAGGCTCAGCGCGACGGCGACGCCGGCTGCTGCTGCCTTCTTCATCGGCGGCTTCCTTTCACTAATACCGGTCCCGACCGAAACCTAATGAGACCCTGGGGCATGGTCAATAGATGAGACATGACCGTAACTACGGTCATGCCCGAAACTTCATCATCGCGGCGGCGATCGCCTCGACGTGCTCGGAGGTGTAGTTCTCGTTCCAGTCGACGACCAGCAACGTACGGTCCACCAGGGCCTCGGCGCACGGGCAGGAGTTCGGCTCGTAGCCGTCGAGCGGGTAGCGGGAGGCCCCGTAGATGGGGACCCCCCATACCGGGGCCCTGTTCAGCGGCTCCGCGAGGTAGCCGGCCCGAGCGGGGATCCCGGCCGCCGCCAGGTGCGCCGCCAGTTCGGGCGCGTCGCCGCCGGGGCACACGACGGGGAACACCCACCAGGAGTGGCCGTCGTGGCGCGGCAGCCGTACCCCCGGAAGATGGCCGACCGCCTCGATCAGCTGGACGGCGGTGCGGCGGCGGGCGGCGACCACCCCGGGAAGCTTCGCGAGCTGGGCACGGGCCACGGCGGCCTGCAACTCGGTCATGCGGTAGTTGAGCCCGAAGGCGGCGTGCGACCGCCCGGCCGTCCGGTCCCAGCCCTTGTCCGCGAACAGCCGCATCCTCCGGGCCAGCTCGTCGTCGTCGGTGATCGCCACCCCGCCGTCCCCGCAGGTGATGTGCTTCCACTGCTGCAGGCTCAGGCAGCCGACCCGGCCCGCCGTCCCCGCGAGCCCGCCACCGGGAAGCTCGGTCAGCCATGCCTGCGCACAGTCCTCGATCAGCGTGAGCCCGTGCTCGTCGGCCAGCGCGCGCAGCTCGCGGACCTTGGCGGGGGCGCCGAACAGGTGGACCGCCATGATCGCCTTCGTCCGGGGCCCGATCAGCTCCGCCACGGCCGCCGGATCGAGATTGCCGTCCATGGGATCCACATCGGCGAAGACGGGAACGGCGTTCTGCGCCAAGATGGGGGCAACGGTCCCGAAGTCGGTGATCGGTGTCGTGATGATCTCGTCGCCAGGGTCCGGCGCGGCGGCCACGACCGACAGGTGGAGAGCCGCGGTGCCGGAACTGCAGGTGATCGCATGGCGGACGCCGTACAGTTGCGCGATCTCGCGTTCGAGCGCCCGCGCCTCCGTGCCCCAGACGGAGTTGAGCATGCCCGAGCGGATCACACGCTCGGCGGCGGCCACCTCCTCGTCACCGAGCGTACGGCCGTCGGCCTCGGCCATGGAAGGAAACTTCACGGAGCACCTCACGATACAATTGCGGTCTGGACCGAAACGAGGAGAGAGAGGCGTAGGTGGGAATCGTCATCGGGATCGTCGGCCCGCACGACCTGGTCGACGACGTCGCGGCCGTATGCGAGGAGCAGCCCGGCGTCAGCACGCTGCGCCTCGACTACGACCACGAGTCGCAGGCACCGGCGATCGTCGAGGCCCATGCCGCCGCCGTCGAGGGATGGCTGTTCACCGGCATAGTGCCGTACATGCTCTCGCGTGACGCCGAGGTCCTCACCCGCCCCGCCGAGTTCGTCGACTACCTCGGCGCGACGCTGCTCAGCGCCCTGGTGCGCCTCCAGTACCGGGGCCAGGACGTCGCCCGGCTGTCGATCGACACGCTGTCCACCGCCGACGTCCACGCCACGTTCGCGGAGGCCGGACTGCCGACCGACGAGGTGCGCACGCTCCCCTACCGGCCGAAGATGACGTCCGACCAGGCCATCGCCTTCCACCGGAAGGGCCCGGCGCACTCGGTGATCACCTGCCTGAGCTCGGTGCACGAGGCCCTCCGGAACGAGATGCACGTGCTGCGCCTGGTGCCGTCCATCCACTCCGTCCGGGTCGCGCTGCGGCAGCTCCTGCTGAGCGCCGAGGGGCAGGCGCAGGAGGACGCGCAGATCGCGCTCGGGCTCGTCGAGGTGGACAACGACGAGGGGCTGCTGCGCGAGGCGGCGACTCTGGGCGGCACGCTGGCGGCCTTCCGCGGTGGCACGCACCTGCTGGTGACGACCCGCGGCCCCCTGCACGAGGCCACGGGCGGATTCGCCGGGCTGCCCATGCTGACGCGGCTCGCCGGCGACAACGACGTGGTCCGCGTCGGTTTCGGCCTGGGCCGTAGCGCGGCTGAGGCGGAGAGCCTGGCCCGCCGCGCGCTGGCCCGTGCGCGCCGGATCGGCCAGGTGGCCGCGGTCCTGTCGCTGCGGGCCGACACGGACATCGTGCTGGAGTCGGCGCCGGTCGCGCGGCCGGACGACCAGAACCTGTCGGTGATCGCCCGGAGGGTCGGGCTGTCGGTGTCCACACTGGAGAAACTCCTGGAAGCGCGGGCCGCGGCCGGGGACGAGCCGCTGACGACGCGTGAGATCGCCGACCGCCTCGCCGTGCAGCAGCGCACGGCCCGCCGCATGCTCCATCGGCTGGAGCTGGCGGGCATGGCGGAGCGGACGGGCAACCTCAGCAGCGGCTCCAGCGGCCGCCCCCTGACCCTCTACCGCCTCACCCTGTGACCCGGCAGGCACGGAGCGGAGCGACCCGGCAGGCACGGAGCGGGTGGGGGGTGCCGGGCTGGCGGGCATGGGTCAGGAGAGCCAGCGGCTGAGGCCGTCCGCGACGAACTCGTCGTCCCGCAGCCAGGGGTACGCGGCCCAGATCCGGTCGATCTCGGCCAGCTGTCCCGGTGAGAGGTCCTCGTGCGGGTCGAGGCACCAGCGCCCCTCCAGCAGGCCCTGACGGCGCAGCACCTCGTGGATGCCCGGGATGCACCCGTGGAAGCCGTTGGCCGAGTCGAAGATGGCGGCGTTCGCGTCGGTCAGGTGACCGTCGAGAGTGAGCAGCCGCCGCACCGCCGCGTCGTCCCCGCCCCGCGCGAGCTTGGCCTCCTGCAGCAGTTCCACGGCCCGTCGCACCCACACGGCCCACTGGCCGAGCAGCCCGCCGACGAATTCGACCTCCACCTCACGTCCGTCGACCACCACCCGGTGCGCGGTGATGAGGTCGGCCAGGATGTGGTCGTCGTTGCCCGTGTAGAGCGCCACCTCCCCGGCCCGCCCGGCCCGGACGACGCCGTGCAGGACGTCCAGCGTGCGGTAGCGGTCGAAGGGGGCCACCTTGATGCCCACGACGGACTCCACCGATGCGAGCCTCGTCCAGAAGTCCCGCGACAAAGGCCGCCCGCCCACGGCCGGCTGCAGGTAGAACCCGATCACGGGCAGCACCTCGCCGACGGCCCTGGCCCGTTCGATGAGCGCGTCCTCGTCCAGCTCTCGGTGCGGGCTGAGCAGCACCATGTGGTATCCGAGCAGCCTGGCCATCTCCGCCTCCGCCACGGCCTGCGACGTGGGCCCCGTCGCCCCGGCCACCAGCACGATCTCGCGCTCGAACTCCCCGGCGGTCCGCGCCGCCAGTTCGAGCACGGGCGGCAGCAGGCCGGTGCCGTGGATGGCGAACTGGGTCGTGTGCACGCCCACCGCCAGCCCGCCCGCGCCCGCGTCGACGTAGTAGCGGGTCAGCGCCTGCTGGCGTCGCTCGTCGAGCTTCCTGTCCTCGGTGAGCGCGAGCGGGTGCGCCGGGATGACCAGGCCACGCCTGAACAGGTCGCGTACGGACGTCCGTACCTCTGAGGCCGCGCTGAGCACGTGAAAGTCCCCCTTGGGCGGTTGAGATGGCATGGCGGGATCAGAAGCGCCCGTCGCGGCGCTCGAACTTGGTGGGTTTGCCGAGCAGCGGCCCGCCGTCCTTCACCCACCGCGCGGTGTGCTCGATGAGCTCGGCCGGGGTCAGCTCCGGGTAGCCGAACAGCCGGTGGCAGCGCCCGGCGTCCGACAGCAGCGCGGTGGGCGCCTCCTCCCCGGTGAAGACGGGTTCCCTGCCCAGCGCCGCGCCGAGGGCCAGCGCGGCCCGCCGTACGGAGATCAGCTCGGGCCCGGTCACGTTCAGCACGTACGGCGGCGCGGACGCCAGCGCCAGCGACCGGAGCGCGACCTCGTTGGCGTACCCCTGCCAGACCACGTTGACCTGTCCCGTCGAGAGGTCGATGGGCTCGCCCGCCATGACCTTCTGCGCCAGGTCGACCAGCACGCCGTACCGCAGTTCGACCGCGTAGTTCAGGCGGAGCAGCGCCATCGGCGTGCCGTACCTGTCGGAGAAATGCGTCAGCACCCGCTCGCGGCCCAGGCAGCTCATCGCGTACTCGCCCACGGGTCCCGCCGGCGAGTCCTCCGAACTGCCGCCGCTGGTGACGGGGACGAGCGGGTAGACGTTCCCGGTGGACAGGGCGGCGATCCTGCTGTCCCTGAACCGCTCGGCGACCCGCCCGGGCAGGTAGGTGTTGGTGAACCAGGTGGCGTGCTCGCGCCCCTGCGTGCCGAACTTCGCGCCGACGAGGAAGACGACGTTCGGGGCGTCCGGCAGGTCGCGCAGCGCCTGCTCGTCGGCCACGTCGGCGGGCACCACCGTCGCGCCCTCCCCGGCGAGCGCCTCGGCGAGTCCCGGCTCCGAGAAGCGGGACACGGCGATGATCCGCCGCTCGCCTCCCGCCGCCCTGGTGGCGTTGAGCGCCAGCCGCACCAGGCTCGGCCCCAGCTTGCCTCCGGCGCCAAGGATCAGGATGTCGCCGTCGAGCTTGCTCAGATCGTCCACGAGCCCGGCACTCGGCCGCGCCAGTCGTTCCTCGAGTTCCCCTGTCGTCCGCACGCCCGGTTCTCCTCTTTCGCGATTTACGGCCCAGACCGTAACTGGCAGAGAGTGGAGCTGTCAACAGAAACCGCAGCGCCGGGCGCTCTCGCGGGCGGCGACCGGCGCCTCGAGAACCGCCGTGAACTGCGGCAACGGCTGCGGCCTCGGCGGCCGCACGGCGTTTTTCGGCGTCCGGCGGCCCGACGGCGTGACGGCCCTCCCAGCCGCGTGACGGCCCTTCCCGCCCCCGATCGCCGCCCGTGCCGAGCATCCCGGAAGACGCCGAACGGCGACGCGGCGGGTGCCGAGAGTATCGCCACCGCGAATTCGGTCGCGCCCGTTATCCGTCCGGCGGCGCGCATGCGGCCGCCGACCGGCCGGTCGGCGCCTACTCCGCCGAGCCGTCGGCCCGCTTCGCGGCCGCCACCCGATGGGGTGTCTCCGAGGCGGCCTGTGCGAGCAGCCCGTCGACGAGGGCCCGCAGCCCCTGGGAGTAGGTGTCCTGCGCGGACAGCGTCCGCCACCGATCGCCGATAGCGACCAGGTGTGGCATCCGCGACGTGTCGAGGCCGCTGAAGAGGGGTTCGCGGTCGGCGGGTCGCCCGGCGTCCGCCGCTTGCTGCGCGGAGTGGGCGCGGACGAGGATCTCGCCGACCGTGTAGTACCAGATGTGGCGGAAGACGTGCACGGCCTGCTCGGGCGTGCATCCGTGGTCGACGGCTCCGGCCACGATGGATTCGACCATCCACACCGATTCGCCGAGCCGGCCGATGAACCCGTCGGCCGTGAGGACCTCCGCGGCCCACGGCCAGGCCGCGAGGGCGTCGTGGACCAGGGTGGCGGTCGCGATGATGCGCTCCCGCGGCTCGCCGGGCAGGTCGGGTTGCGGGACCTGGTCCGCGTACTCGGTGATCAGCAGAAGCAGCAGGTCCTCTTTGTCCCGCACATGGTGATACAGGGTCATCGTCCCGATGCCGAGCTCCGTGGCCAGCCGGCGAATGCTCAGCTTCTCCCAGCCGTCCCGATTGATGAGCCGGCGGGCCGCATCCAGGATCTGCGCTCGGGAGGTCACCGGTGGACGGCCGGTGCGGCCGTGCGGGGCATTGCGTCCGGACACCGTCCCATCATTCCGTCCGGCCGTTCCCTTCCGCCAACCGGGGGCTTCGGCTGTCGACACCGAACCGGTTCCGCTGTACTTTCAGTACGTGTACGAAAAGTATTCTCACGAGAACCGGCCAGAGGACGGAGGAACAGTGACGGACACGAGATCAGCGAGCGGACACCCGGTCGTCCATGCGGCCGCCCGGCCAGGGCTCACCCTTGCCGCGGTGGCCGTCGTGCAGTTCATGGTGTCGGTGGACCTGTCGGTCGTGAACCTGGGACTCCCGCGGATCGCCACCGGCCTCGGCTTCAGCGCGGTCGGCCTGACCTGGGTGATCCACGCCTACGCCCTCACCTTCGGCGGGCTGCTCCTGCTGGGCGGCAAGATCGCCGACCGCTACGGCCACAAGCGGGTCCTGCTGCTCGGGCTCGCCGTCTTCGGCCTCGCCTCCCTCGCCGGCGGCTTCGCGCAGGAGCCCGGCCATCTGGTGGCCGGCCGCGCCCTGCAGGGCGTCGGGGCCGCCGCGCTGTCTCCGGCCGCGCTGGCGCTGCTGACCATCACCTTCCCCTCCGGCAAGGCCCGCGTCCGGGCCTTCGGCATATGGAGCGCGATGAACGCCGCCGGCGGCGCCCTCGGCGTCCTGATCGGCGGTGTGCTCACCCAGTACGCGGGCTGGCGCTGGGTGATGTTCGTCAGCGTCCCGATGGCCGCCGTCGCGCTGGCCCTGGCCTGGCGGGGTGTCGCCGCCGCTCCGCCCGCGGCCCGTGGCGGTCGCCCCGACGTGCTGGGCGCCGTCCTGGCCACGGCGGGAATGTCCCTGCTCGTGTTCGGCGTCGTCCGCACCGACCAGCACGCCTGGACCTCGCCGGTCACCCTGGCGACCCTGGCGGTCGCCGTTGCGCTGCTGGCCGCGTTCGTCTACGTCGAGCGGACCACCACCCGCGACCCGCTCATCCGGCTCGGCCTGCTGACGAACCGCTCGGTCGCCGGCGCCAACTCCTACAACCTCCTCCTCGGCGCCGCCATGGCCTCATCCTTCTACTTCGCCTCTCTCTACCTCCAGCAAGTGCTCGACGCCAGTCCGACCATGGCCGGTATCCAGTTGCTGCCCTTCGCGATCGGCGTGATCGCCGGCGCCGCGGTCGCCATCAAGCTCGGCTACCGCCTTCCGCTCCGCACCATGCTGATCATCGGCGGGTTGGTGACCGCGGCCGGGTTCGCCTGGTTCGGCCTGATCAGCGCCGACGGCTCTTTCCTCACCGACGTCCTGGGCCCGTCGATCGTCGCCAGCATCGGATTCGGGCTCTGCCTCGGACCGGTCGTCTCCGCCGCCACCGTAGGCGTCGCGCCGAGCGAGACGGGCGCCGCCTCCGGCCTGCTCTCCAGCTCACGCCAGATCGGCGCATCGCTCGGACTGGCCGCTCTCGGCACCGCCGCCCATGCGCGCACCGGCCAGAACACCACGCTCGAGGGCCTCACCGAGGGCTACGGGCTCGGCATGATGCTCGGCGCGGCGCTCCTGATCGGTGCCGTCCTCATCGCCTTCGCCGTCCTGCCGCGTACGAGCGCGGCGACACCGGAGAAGCACGGCGGCCACGACGTGATCCCCCAAGCGGAATAGCCGGCCATGCCGCGTGATCTCGTGGTCGCCGCTTCCTCGACAGCGGTCACGGCAACCTCGAGAACCCGCGCGGTTTCGGTCAGCCGTCGACCGTAATGCCCCGGAAGGGTCCGGGGGCCGAGCTCCGGCCGAATATGTGCGGTCGCAACCAATAAGCTTCGAAGATGTGGAAGGAATCCCGCCACCCGTGTAAAGGGATTGTCCACGCGAGGAAACGGACCGGCATCACCTCCGATTGCATTTGTTTTCAGGTGCGGAAAGCGGTTGTTTGCCCCTTGCTGGGTGACTGGGCCTTTTGTTACCTCTAGCGTGAGAATCAGGGTCTGGATCCAAGGTTCGATGGATCGATTCGCGCTCCGTGTATCCCGGTTTTTCCGGGGACAGTCACGGAGTCGACGGAGTGATACTCATGCTCAAGGAAGCACTGGCTGCTGGCGCGATCACGGCGTCGGCCCTCATCGTCCCGGTGACCATGCAGACGCAGCCGGTCAATGCGGCCGGCAGCACCGCGCAGGTCATGCAGAATCCGACACAGCCCTGCCCCGGAGGTAGGTGCCGTGGCCGTGAGCGCCAACGGACGTACGGCCACTACGGTCGCGAACGCGGGCGCGAACGCGGTCGCGAACGCGGGCGCATGGAAGAGCGCGGACGCGAACGCGGACGATTCGAGGAACGCGGCCGTGAACGCGGGCGCATGGAAGAACGCGGACGCGAACGCGGACGATTCGAAGAGCGCGGACGCGAACGCGGACGATTCGAAGAGCGGGGCCGTGAACGCGGACGATTCGAGGAACGCGGACGCGAACGCGGACGATTCGAGGAACGCGGACGCGAACGCGGACGATTCGAAGAACGCGGGCGCGAACGCGGGCGCATGGAAGAACGCGGACGATTCGAAGAGCGCGGACGCGAACGCGGACGATTCGAAGAGCGCGAACCGCGGTAGCGGCATCAGCAGCGGGGAGAGTGAGTCAGCAACAGCAGCAAGGACCGGATAACCGCACATCGAACCTGCAGGACCCTTCTGCCCCACGAGGCATTCGCCTCGCGGGGCTCTCCCCCTGCCGTCGAGGGCGGCTCGGCCCGCTGTCCGCATTTCGGCCGTCGTCGCGAAAGCGGATTCTCAGGCCTTCGCGAATACGCGATTCAGGTCGGCAACAGCGTCGGCCTCAAGCCCTGATGTAGATCACGCACGTGTGCCGAGGGCCTGGACGGCGGCGGTGATCGCCTTTCTGTCGTAGGCATTGGTGGGCATGGTGGCGCCGTGGGCGTGGCGGATGATGCCGTCAGGATCAAGGAGGATGGTGCCTGACTGCTGCAGTGAGCCGAAGACCTTCCTGCTCAGGCCGATCATCTCGTGCGGCGTGCCGCGACGGCCGGTGAGGACGGGGAACGGGATCTGACGCCTTGCCTTCCACTCGGCCGCCGCGTGGCGGTCCTCGGGCACCGCGACGAGCACGCGGACGTTGTCGGCGGCGAGCTCGTCGCGGCGCCGGATGAGGTCGTGGACGTGCCGGTTGCAGACCGGGCACGACATCGACCGCATGAAGTAGATGAGCACAGCGTGATTGCCCTGGTAGTCGGACAGGCGGACGGCCTGGCCGTCGGTGTCCTCCAGCACGATGTCGGGCACGGGCGATCCGGTTTCGAGCATGGCGGAACCCCTCTTCAACTCGGGTGGTGGAAATACGGTCTGTTCAGGTCAGGCGCTGGTGGGTTCCGGGGTCGTGCGGCCGCCGGTGACGTCGGTCTTTCCGCCCAGGCCGAGCCGTACCGTCCTGCGTGCGCGGTGGAGCTGGGACTTCATCGCGGCGTTGCTCAGGCCGAGTCTGTCCGCGACTACCCGCCCCGGGTAGCCCAGGACGTCTCGCATGATCAAGACTCTGCGCTGAACGTCCGGCAGCCCCCTGATCGCCTCCGCGACGATCTCGGCCTCCAGCCGCCGGATGACCTCCTCCTCGGCCGACGTCACCAGACCCTCGCCGGCCTCGTCATAGCGATCGAACAGCAGCCGAGCCCGGCGCAGGCACTCATTCCGGACGATCCTGAACATCCACGATGCCAGTGCCCCGGTAGCACGGAGTGAACCGATCTTCCGGTAGAGGATGATCAGCGCTTCCTGCGCGGCGTCCTCAGCGTCCTGGGGGGACGCACAGAGATGTTCCGCGAAGCGCCGCACATGAGAATGGGCACCGTGGACCACCGCGGCGATCGACTCTCGATCACCGGCCTGTGCGGCCTCGATGAGCCGCGTGCTCACCCAGCGGTCAGCCACGTCCGCGCCCCTGCCACCGGGACAAGGTCGTGAACAGTGCCTGCCGCACGGCCGGCATCACGACGTCACTCATCCGGATCTCCTTCCCAGCGTGACCGTCATCCCATAAGAGGCCCCCGCGCCGCGAAAGGATTCGCCGTCTCGGGATCGATCTCGCTCGGCGCACCCCGAGCCGTACGCCGGCAAGGATCCCTCAGTGAGACGCGGTTCGACCGGGCGGGATGCGGTAGACGGACACGTGCGACCGCGACTCGGCGGTGAACTCGGTTCTGCTCCAGTCCGCGTGCCTGGTCTCCAGCTCGAACCCGGCCAGCTGTGCCATGAGGTCGAGTTCGGCCGGCCAGATGTACCGGTGGGGGCTGCGGAACAGCTGCGCCTGTCCGCTCTCGTCGAATCTGAAATGGTGCGACACGAGGTGTTGCCGCAGGAAGTCGTAGGTGTCCAGGCCGATGTAGCCGGGTTCGCAATGCCACACCACGGCCTCCTGGCCCGGTGGGAGCTTGCGCAGCTCGGGCACCCAGAGCTCGATCACGAAGCGGCCGCCGGGTGTCAGGTGACGTGCCGCGTTGCGGAAGCACGCGACCTGCTCGGCCTGCGTGAGCAGGTTGGAGATCGTGTTGTAGACGAGGTAGACGAGCGTGTACTCCCCCGGAGCCGTGGCGGTCGCCATGTCGCCGACAACGACCGGGATCGTCGCCTCGTCCACCTTCGTCCGCAGCTGGTCGATCATCGGACGTGACAGCTCGATGCCGGTGACGGGCACGCCACGCTCGGCGAGCGGGACGGCCACACGGCCGGTTCCGATGGCGAACTCGAGCGCCCGCCCGTCGCCCGCGAGATCGGCGAGGCGATCGACGGCCGGCCCGAGGACCTCGGGCGCGAACATCCCGGTGCCCGGCGTGTCGTAGTGCCGGGCGGTGTCGGCGTTCCAGATCTCCTCCTGCCGCATGCTCCCACGATCACCATCGGCGTACGACCCTGTCCAACGGTTTTCCCGCCAGAAAGCTCAACCATCTGGTTGTGCTTTCGTGCTTCCTGCCACTATCGTCAACCATGTGGTTGAGGATCGATCGGTGCTGGACGAGGTGTTCCACGCCCTGGCTCACGACGCGCGGCGCACCATGCTGCGCCGGCTCGCGGCCGGCGAGCTGACCGTCGGGGAGCTCGCCGAGCCGCTGCGGATGTCGCTGGCGGCGGCGTCCAAGCACGTGAAGGTGCTCGAGAACGCCGGACTGGTGCAGCGCACGGTCGTGGGACGCCGGCACGTGTGCCGCCTGCGGTCGGGCCCTCTCGCGAGCGCCGTCGAATGGCTGCGCTTCTACGAGCGGTTCTGGGATGACCGCCTGGACGCGCTGCAGCAGGTCCTCGACCCCCCACCCGCGTACACACCCGAGGAGCCGTCATGATCGCTGATTCCGCGACCCACCCCGCCATACGGCGGGAGCGGACGCTGGCCGCACCCCCGCACACCGTCTACCGCGCCTGGCTCGACCCGGACGTCCTGCGGCTGTGGCTCGCGCCCGGCGACCTGGAGTGTGTGCGGGCCGAGGTGGACGAGCGGGTGGGCGGCCGCTACCGCATCTGGCAGGCCTCCTCGGACCGCCCGATCGGCGGCTTCGACGCGCAACTGCTGGAGCTCGTCCCGGACCGCCGTATCGTCTGGCGCTGGGGATTCGTCGGCCCCGACCGCGAGGCGGGACCGATGTTCGACTCCCTGCTCACGGTCGAGCTGAGCGAGACCGCGGAGGGCGGCACGCACATGACCCTCCTGCACGAGCGGCTCGACGCGCTGGCCGCCGCGCTGCCGCACGTCGCCGAGCAGATCGGCGGCGGGTGGGACGGCGTGCTCGACCGGCTCACCGTGGCGGTGACGCGGTGACGGCCGACCTGAAGCCCGCGGCGGATCTGCTCGCCGCGATCATCCGGGGCGTCCCCGACGATCGGCTCACCGGGCCGACGCCGTGCGAGGGCACCACGGTCGGCGAGCTGCTCGATCACATCGACGGCCTCTGCGTCGCGTTCGCCGCGGCGGCGCGCAAGATTCCGCTGGAGGGAGGCGGCAGAGCGCCGGTGCCGGACGCGTCCAGGCTGGGCGCGGACTGGCGCGACCGCATTCCTGCCCGCCTCGCGGAACTGGCCGAGGCATGGCGGGAGCCGTCCGCGTGGACCGGCACGGCCGAGATCGGCGGCGGCGTGCTGCCTGCCGAGATCGCCGGGACGTCCGCGCTCGACGAGATCATCGTGCACGGCTGGGACCTCGCCGTCTCCATCGGCGCGTCCTACCCCGCCGACGATCCCGCTCTCGCCGAAGCCGTGCACCGGGCCTGCCGGTGGGTCGGCGCCGTCGTCGCCGAGCACCCCCAGGGCAGTCCCGGCCTGTTCGGACCGCCGGTGCCCGTGCCCGACGACGCCCCGCCGCTGGACCGGCTGCTGGGCCTCACCGGCCGCGACCCCGCGTGGCGGCCTCGGTGAGACGCGTACGCCGGAGCGCGACGGGAGCGCCGGGAGATCAGATCTGCCGGTCGCGGCCCGCGAAGTATCCGGCCGCGATCTGCGGCACCATGAGGCACACCACGAAGGCCAGCGGCACCTGCCAGCCGCCGGTGTGCTGGTAGAGCGCTCCGACCAGGATGGGACCGGGGACCGACAGCAGATAGCCGACGCTCTGCGCGAAGGCGGACAACCGGATCACCGTCGCGCCGTCCCGGCCGCGCATGGCGATCATCGTGAGCGCCAGTGGGAAGGAGCAGTTGGCCACGCCGAGGAGCACCGCCCACAACCAGGGCGCGGCGGCGGGAGCCGCCCACAGCCCTGCGTACCCGGCGAGCCCGAACGCCCCGAGCAGTACGGCGATGCCGCTCTGGTTCCGCAGCCGTCCGGCGACGGCGGCCAGCGCGAACGACAGCGGCACCCCGAGCACCGAGGTGACGGCGAACAGCAGGCCGGCGGTCTCGGCGGACAGCCCGGCGTCCCGGAAGACCTGGGGCAGCCAGCCCATGATGACGTACGCGGAGGTGGCCTGCAGGCCGAAGAAGACCGCGAGCGCCCAGGCCACGGGACTGCGGGCGACCCGTGCGCCCGCGCCGGCCCCCGCGGCGGCGTCCCCGCCCACCTGCTGCCCGGCCTGCTGCCCGGCCTGCTGCTCGGCCTGGTGCCCGGGTGGCCGCCGGCCGTCGCGGACGAGGGCGACCCAGGGCGGCACGGCGACGGCGGCGAGGACGGCCCAGGCCCCGAGACCGGCACGCCAGTCACCGCCGAACGCGCCCGCGAGCGGAACGGTGACGGCGGCCGCGGTCGAGGCGCCGAGGTTGAGGGCCATGGAGTACAGGCCGGTCATCATGCCGACCCTGTCCGGGAAGCGTTGCTTGACCACGACCGGCAACAGCACGTTGGCAACCGCGATCCCGGCCAGCGCGAGGCCGCTCAGCGTGAGGAAGACCGGGGTGCTGCCGACGAACGGCCGCAGGGCGAGCCCGAGCGCGACCGCCGCCATCCCGGCGAGGACGACGCCGTCGGGTCCGTAGCGGCGGGCCAGGCGGGGTGCGGCCGAGCCGACCAGCGCGAAGCACACCGCCGGCACGGACGTGAGCAGCCCGGCGACGGTGGCGCTCATCCCGAGGGCGGCGCGGGCCTCTTCGAGCACGGGCCCGAGACTGGTGACCACGGGGCGGAGGTTGAGCGCGGCCAGCACCAGCGCGGCGGCCGCCAGGCGGCGCGTCCACGTGGCGGACCGGGCGCGGCCCTGCCGCCGCTTCGCAGCGCTCCGCCGCGCTCCGTCGCCCTTCGGCACCGCCGTGCCCCGATCCACCACCTTGCCCCGGACCACCGGCTCATCCCGGGCCACCTCGTCATGCGGAACCGGCGGGTCCCCCACCGCCCTGTCATCCACGCGCTGTCATCCCGTAAACCACCTCGTCATCCTCAAACGACCAGGTCATCCTAAAATCAGCGGCTTATTCCGAAATTCACCGGGTCGCCCATTGGCCGCGGCCGACTCTCCGGCTCCGCGATCCCGTCGGTCACATCGTTCCGGTTGAGGGCTTGACACCCCTTTTGTGACAGAAAAAACTCGGAGCACCCCGCTCCACAGCACTTCCCCGACAGCGGCCAGGTGAGCGCTCAGCCGCGAAGGAGACAGGCATGAGGCGATTGTTCGCCGTATTCGCGCTGGTCGCAGGCTTTCTGCTGGTGCCCGCGCGTGCCGACGCCGCCGTCGCGAACGTGGCCCCGTCGGCCACCGCCTCCGCCTCATACACCTCTCCCTGGGAGAGCGTGGCCGCCGTCAACGACGGCATCGACCCGCCTCGCTCGGACGAGACGCGGAACCGCCGCTGGGGCACCTGGCCCGAGGCCGGCGAGCAGTGGGCCCAGCTGACCTGGCCGGCCGCCCAGACGATCTCCTCGGTGCAGGTCTACTTCTTCGACGACGGAGGCGGCGTCCGGCTGCCGGCCTCGTGGAAGCTCCAGAGCTGGGACGGCGGAGCGTACGTGGACATCGCCGCCTCCTACCCCACCGCGGCCGACACCTACAACACCGTCACGTTCCCCGCCGTCACCACCACCCGGCTGCGCGTCGTCCTGCGCAGCGGCCAGGCGTCGGTCGGGCTGCTGGAGATCAGGGCGTTCGCCGACGCCGCCCGGCAGAGCGCCTGGAGCCCGCCCGCCGGCCTGGTCGCGCCGCTCGACGAGGTCTGGCGGCACGTCGAGTCCACCTACCCCGACCTGTACGGCTACCGCAACTACGCCTGGGACCAGATCATGGCCAACGGCGGCAGCGTCAACTACTGCGTCCGCTGGGACTCCAGCGCCCCGGTCTCCGCGGAACTGCGGGACAAGATCCATGCCGCGCTGGCCAGGTCGTTCAAGAAGTGGATGGACGTGATGGCGGGCCACAACGGCTGGCCGTACGCGGACGTGCCGGTGAAGGTGGTCGGCTGGGCCGTACGCGACCGCGCCACGCTGCAGTGGAGCGACGACTCGGTGGACGTGTACGTCGGCGACATGCGTGAGAACGCACCGCAGTGCGCCGAGCCGTGCGGACGGCTGTTCGACCAGTCGGGCGCCTACCCGAACTGCCCGGGCGGGGCATCCCACCACTACGACATGTCGCTCTGGCTCACCGAGGGCATGAACGGCGGCATGGGAGGCGCCTGGGGACAGCGGGTCGGCAGCGAGTATCTGGTGGACAACCTCGGCAGCGACGACATCCACATCCTCCTCCACGAGATCGGGCACAGCTTCGGCCTGGACGACTTCTACGACTGGACCCCGTCCGGGCAGTGCTGCTTCCTCATGAAGGCGGGCTCCGCCACGTCGATCACGGAGTTCGACGCGTGGATGCTGCGCGACGCCTGGCGGCACCTGAAGAGCCGTTACGGCTACTGACGCCCTGCCGGGCCCGCCGGCGCGACGCGCGGATCACCAGCAGCACGTCGTGTACGGCGGTCATCATCGAGCCCTCGGGCGTCCGCCCGACCATGGGCGATTTCGACATATGTAGAAAACAGTCTTGATCAAGACAGAACGGTCGTCCGAAGACATTCCTCACTCGCGTCCCTAGCATCGCCCTCTACGGGCCGAATCCCCCGGCCCGAAATCCCCCCGATCGTTCTTGGAAGGTCTGCCGATGTCCTCATCGCGCCGGGTGACGCCTGGTCCCGTCCCGCCAGCCGCGTCACGCCGTACGGGAGCCGCACGCCGGAGCGCGGCGGCGCTGGGCCTCGCCGTCGCCACGACCGTCACGGGGCTCACCGTGAACTCGGCCCCCGCGGGCGCGGCCGTCCCCGTCGGGCCGGTGTTCCAGGACGGCATGGCGCAGCCGGTGTTCTCGTCCAACCGGAACGACTGGATCCGCGAGGAGGTGTGGATCGAGACCCCGGTCGACAGCGACGGCGACGGACGGGGCGACCGGGTGCACGCCGAGGTCACCCGGCTCAAGGAGACCGAGACGGCCGGCCTGAAGTCGCCCGTCGTGTACGAGGTCAGCCCCTACTACGCGGGCGGCAACCCCATCACCAACCACGACGTCGACCACGAGCTCAACGAGGCGCTCCGCCCGGGCAAGGGCTGGCTGAACCGCGGCGGCAAGGTGCTCGACCCGGCGTCCGACGAGCGGCTGGCCGCGGCGACCGCCGACGACGCCGGGGCCGACGGCGCGGACGCGTCCCTCGCGGCGAGCGGCCCGCAGCCGGTCATCAGCACCAGCCACGAGTCCAACTGGCTGCCCCGCGGTTTCGCGGTGGTCCACGCCGAGTCGCTGGGCAGCGGCAAGTCCGACGGCTGCCCGACCACCGGCGGGCGCAACGAGACCATCGGCGCCAGGTCCGTCGTCGACTGGCTCAACGGCCGCGCCAAGGCGTACGACGCCTCCGGACGGGAGGTCGAGGCGACGTGGACGACCGGCAAGGTCGGCATGATCGGCACCTCCTACAACGGCACCCTGCCCAACGCGGTCGCGAGCACCGGCGTCGAGGGGCTGGAGGCCATCGTGCCGATCTCGGCGATCTCCAGCTGGTACGACTACTACCGGGCGAACGGCGCCGTCGTGGCCCCCGGCGGCTACCAGGGCGAGGACACCGACGTGCTCGCGGAGTACGTCTACACGCGCGCGGACACGCAGGTCTGCCGGAGCGTCATCGAGGAGCTCGCGAAGGCGCAGGACCGCGTCACCGGCGACTACAACGCCTTCTGGGACGAGCGCAACTACATGAACGACGTCGGCAGGGTCCACGCCGCGGTGCTGGTCGCGCACGGCCTCAACGACTGGAACGTCAAGACCAAGCACGCTGCGCAGTGGTACGAGGCGCTGAAGGCGCGCGGGGTGCCGCACAAGATCTACCTGCACCAGGGCGGGCACGGCGGCTCCCCCAGCGTCGACGTGCTCAACCGCTGGTTCACCCGCTACCTGTGGGGTTACCGGAACGGGGTGGAGAACGACCCACGCGCCCTGGTCCAGCGTGAGGACAGGACCCTTGTGCAGTACCCCGAGTGGCCCGACCCGGCCGCCGCGGCCACCGAGCTCAACCTGGCCCCCGGCGCCGGCGGCGCGGCGGGTGTGCTCACCTCCGACAGGACCCGGGTCGGCAGGCCGGTGACCGAGACGATCGTCGACGACGCCACCAAGCGGGCGCAGACCCTCGCCGACGCCGCCACCTCGCCCAACCGCCTGGCGTACAAGTCGGACGCGCTGACCGCGGCGGCCAGGCTCAGCGGCACCCCGCGGGTGTCGCTGCGGATGTCCTTCGACCAGCCGGCCGCGAACGTCACCGCGCTGCTCGTCGACTACGACCAGAACGGCAAGGCGAAGATCATCACCCGGGGCTGGACCGACCCGCAGAACCGCACGTCGGTCTCCCGGACCGAGCCGGTCAAGCCGGGCACGCCCTACCGCCTCGACTTCGACCTGCAGCCGCACGACTACGTCTTCCCGGCGGGGCACCGGATCGGGGTCGTGCTGCTGTCGAGCGACTATGAGTACACCATCCGGCCCGCCCCCGGCGCGCGGCTGCACCTCGACACGACGAAGAGCACGGTGACGCTGCCGATCGTGGGCGGCGCCGGCGCGCTCACCCCCGCGAGCTGACCGTCCTCCTCGCGGACTCGCCGTCCCCCTCGGCCTGATCGGCCGGCGGGGACGGCGTCCGCGTGACTACGGCTCCGGCGGCGTACGGGGGGGAACTACAGCAGAGCCTCGCGGTGCCGCCAGGCGAGGTCCAGCACGGCCGCGCCCGCCGCCTGCATCGGCTCGTCGCGCACGTGCCGCCGCACGGTCCGCGCGTCGAACGGGACGCGGCCGACGACTCGGCCCTCGCTGTTGGAGGCGGCGATCTCGCCGAAGACGGCGTCGAACGTCTCCGCCTCCAGCACGGTCACCGTGAGGAAGTCGGTCGCGAAGGTCAGCGGATCGACCCCCACGCCCAGCACGAAGCAGCGCACCCGTCCTTCCTCGCGGGCGTCGGTCAGCAGCCGGTAGAGCGGCCAGCTCTCGTAGTCGAAGCCGTCGCCGTACTCCTCTCCCCGCCCGAGGAACTCCTCGGCGTACTCGCGGACCACGCACTTCCACAGGTCGAGGTCGGCCTTCTCCGCGTCCGCGGACTCGTGCGCGGGCTGGAACACCCCGACCGGCATGACCTGGAGGAGCCCGCCGCCGTGCGCCACCCGGGCCGGGTCGCGCCAATGCAGGACGAACGACGTCTCCCCGGTCCGGCCGTCGTGGCGCAGCGTCAGCGTCGAGATCGCGCAGAGCGCGGGCCGGCGGCGCAGGTCGGTCGGGTCGCCCACGAGGGCGCGGAACGGCAGCGGCCGCCCGGCCCCATACCCGGCGAGCTCGCGCGCGGCGTACTCGTGGGCGGCCGCCTCTCCCACGCTCACGCCGTCGAAGTAACGCGCCCGGGTGAAGGTCAGCTCCGGCCAGGCGACCTCCAGCAGCCGGTAGCAGGTGCGGTCCTCGAAGAGCCGGGGGCGGGCGAGCGTCCCCAGTGCGTCCGGGTAGGCGCCGGCGCCCTCCGGCAGCAGGGCCGCCGCCTCCGGTTCGCGGCCTGTGACGGCGGGGGCGGGAGCGTCCTCCACCCAGCCGAGCCGCACCTCGCGCAGGTCGAGCGGCGTGGCCAGGGTCCACGGGGTCGCAGTCCAGCCGTCCCGGGTGAGCAGGCGGGTCGATCCGGCCCTGGCCTGCCCGGGGTAGAGCCGGTCCGCCGCCACGGCCAGCTCGTGCCGGTGCCCGTCCAGGTGCCGCCGCACCTCGGCCCATTCCGGTCCCGACGGTCGCATCCGCGCCTCCCCACTCGGTCTCACGAGTCCAGCACCCTAGTCGTGTCCGACGAATCAAGCCCCTGCTGCGCGTGGCCCAGGCTCGCGACGGGCAGCATTTGCCAGACACTCCCTAACGCTCACCCGAGGACCGTACGCAGCGCGGCTTCCAGCTCCACGAGGCCGGCCTCGCCGGGGGACCGCCAGGCGACGATCCCGTCCGGCCGCACGAGCACGGCTCCGGTCGAGGTGATCCCATACGCGACCGGGAACCGGCCGGCCGGGTCGCCGAGCCCCGCCTCAGCACCGACGACGTGCGTCTCGACGGGGACGCGCAGGCTCCGCGCGGCCTCGGCCGCCGCCTTCTCCCAGGCCCCTCCTTCGGCGCCGGCGAGCACCGTGAACCCGGTGCCGAACAGGTCGCGGGTCGAGACCGGCGCACCCGCACGGCTCAGCCGAACGTGGGGTGCCCGGGTTCCCGGACGTCCCGAAGGCACGGCCGGATCCTCGAAGAGCGGGCGCTCCTCGCCCGGCTCGCGGACGAACGCGCCCGACGGGCAGACGTACCCGAACAGCCCGGTCACGGGATCGATGATCCGCGGGAGTGACCGCGCCGCCGTTCCGGCGTCTCACAGGCGCCGCACGTCCTGCCGGCGAACGGACATGAGGACGCCGACCGCCACAAGGCAGGCCACGACGGACGACCCGCCGCACGACACGAGGGGCAGCGGGACTCCGACGATCACGAACGCCTGGACGCCAAACCGGCAGGATCCCTGCAGCCGCGAGGGTGCCGTACGGCGAGGCGGCCCGCGCGAGCACGGCCCCCAGCCCGTGGATTCAGGGCAGCCCATGCATGACAAGCCCGAGCTTCCGGACAAGTCGCGCTTCTGAGCAAGCCGCTTCCGGACAACGCCGCTGCTTGTGCGGGCCCTTTCCGGACAGCTGACGATCTCCTCACACCGCCGAGTGCCCGTTTTGTTACGCGCACCGCCCTTGACCCTCCCACACAGCCGGGTATAAACACATACGAAACAACATCGAAACGGCGGTGAACCAACACGATGTACGCCGAGGAGCGGCAGCAGGAGATCCTGCGGGCGGCCCGCGACGCCGGCCGGGTCGACGTGGTGACGCTGGCCGAGCGGTTCGGCGTCACGACGGAGACGATCCGCCGCGACCTGACCGCGCTGGAGCGCGCGGGCGTCCTGCGGCGCGTGCACGGCGGCGCGATCCCGGTCGAGCGCCTGGGGTTCGAGCCCGCCCTGGCCGCCAGGGACGAGGTGCTGACGGCCGAGAAGGAGCGCATCGCCAAGGCCGCCCTGGCCGAACTCCCCGAGGACGGTTCCGTGGTCATCGACGCGGGCTCCACGACGAGCCGCCTCGTGCAGGCACTGCCTCCGGACCGCGAGCTCACCGTCGTCGTGAACTCGCCTCCGCTGGCCACGATGTTGGCGACCCGCCCCAACCTGACCGTGCTCATGCTGGGCGGCCGGGTCCGCGGCCGGACGCTGGCGACCGTCGAGGACTGGGCCATCCAGCAGTTGTCGCAGCTCAACGTGGACGTGGCCTTCATGGCCACCAACGGCTGCTCGGTGGCCAAGGGCCTGACCACCCCCGACCCGGCCGAGGCGGCGATCAAGCGGGCGATGATCGCCTGCGCCGACCGCGCCGTCCTGCTGGCCGATCACACCAAGTTCTCCGGCACCTACCTGGCGCGCTTCGCGACGCTCGGCGAGATCGACGTCGTCATCACCGACACCGGGCTCGACTCCGACCAGGCCGCCGCGCTGGCCGCCGCCGGACCGGAGGTGGTCCGGGCGTGATCCTCACCCTGACCCTCAATCCCAGCCTCGACCGCACGATCGAGGTCGGCGCGCTCACCCGCGGCGCCGTCATCCGGGCGGCCGCCACCCACCTCGACCCCGGCGGCAAGGGCGTCAACGTGTCACGGGCCCTGCTGGCCAACGACGTCCGATCGTGCGCGGTCATCCCGTACGGCGGCAGCGAGGGCCGCCGGCTCCTCGACCTGCTGTCGGCGGAGGGCCTCGACATGATCCCCGTGCCGGTCGAGGGGCCGACCAGGTCTAACGTCGCGATCGCCGAGCCCGACGGCACCATCACCAAGGTGAACGAACCGGGCACCGCGCTGACCCCCGCCGAGCTGGACACGCTGGCGGGCGCCGTGCTGGACGCCGCACGGTCGGCCGACTGGGTGGTCGCCTCGGGCAGCCTGCCGCCCGGCGTGCCGGTGGACGTCTACGCCGGGCTGTGCCGCCGGTTCGCCGACGCCGGCATCAACCTGGCGGTCGACACGAGCGGCCCCGCCCTCGTGTCCGCCGTGAACGCCGGCCCCGCACTGATCAAGCCGAACCGCGACGAGCTCGCCGAGGCCACGGGCACGTCGATCGCCTGTGTCGGCGACGTGCTCGACGCGGTCGGCAAGCTGCGCGCCATGGGCGCGCGGTCGGTCCTGACCAGCCTCGGGGCGGACGGCGCGCTGCTGGTTGAGCACGACGACCAGGTCTGGTACGGCGACTGCGCGGTCGAGGAGCCGCGCAGCAGCGTGGGCGCGGGCGACGCCCTGCTGGCGGGCTTCCTCGCCGCGGGCGCCCGCGGCGCGACGGCCCTCGCCGAGGGCTTGGCCTGGGCCGGCGCGGCCGTCGGGCTGCCCGGCAGCCGGATGCCCGGCCCGGCCGACATCGATCGCACACACGTCCGGATCGGCCCCCCCGACCCGGCCCGGCAGCTCATAACCGGGGGATGAGCGCCACCCCCCACCAACCGGCCAGCCAGGCCGGTCGCCCCGGAAGGAGCACGTAATGGCCACGCCCTATACCCCCACCGTCCACGGCACCGGTGTGCGGGCCACGATCCAGCGCTTCGGCGGCCATCTCGCCGGGATGATCATGCCCAACATCGGCGCCTTCATCGCCTGGGGCCTCATCACGGCCCTGTTCATCCCGACCGGGTGGCTGCCGAACAAGACACTCGCCGAGCTCGTCGGCCCGATAATCAGCACCCTCCTCCCGGTGCTCATCGGCTACACCGGCGGCCGGATGGTCCACGCCCAGCGCGGCGCGGTCGTCGGCGCCGTCGCCACGATGGGCGTGGTCGTCGGAGCGGACGTCCCGATGTTCCTCGGCGCGATGATCATCGGCCCGCTGGCCGCCCTGGTCCTCAAGTACGTCGACCGGTTCACCGCCGAGCGGACCAGGGCCGGCTTCGAGATGCTGGTCGACAACTTCACCGCCGGCATCGTCGGCGCGGTCATGGCGATCGCCGGCGTCCTCGCCATCGGCCCGGTGGTGGAGAAGGTCACCGAGGTGGCGGGCAGCGGCGTCGAGTGGCTCATCACCCACTCGCTGCTGCCGATCGCGTCGGTCATCATCGAGCCCGCCAAGGTGCTGTTCCTCAACAACGCGATCAACCACGGCGTGCTCGGGCCGCTGGGCGTCGCCGAGTCGGTCAAGCACGGCAAGTCGATCCTGTTCATGCTGGAGTCCAACCCCGGCCCCGGTCTCGGCCTGCTGATCGCCTACCTGCTGTTCGGCCCCAGGTCCCTGCGTCCCAGCACCCCCGCCGCCATGATCATCCACTTCTTCGGCGGCATCCACGAGATCTACTTCCCGTACGTGCTCATGAAGCCGCGACTGATCCTCGCGGTGATCGCCGGCGGCGCCTCGGGCGTGCTCACCTTCCTGGTCACCGGGGCGGGCCTGGTCGCGACGCCGTCGCCGGGCAGCATCTTCGCCTACATGGCGGTGACCCCCAAGGGCGGCTGGTTCGGCGTGATCGCCGGAATCGTGGTCGCGACGGCCGTCTCCTTCGCCGTCGCCGCCGCGCTGCTGGGCTTCGGCCGCGCCAACGGAGACCAGGCGGACGGCCCGGCACAGGACGCCGCCGCGAACGACACCGGCGCCAGCACCACCACGAGCGACGAGAACCCCGACACAACCGGCGAGACGGCGGCCGAGAGCGTGCCCGCCACCAAGGAGGCGTAGAACCGTGTCCAGCATCGAGGGCAAGGACGTCCGCAAGCTCATCGTGGCCTGCGACGCGGGCATGGGCAGCAGCGTCATGCTGGCGAGCACGCTGCGCAAGCAGCTCAAGGGCACCGCGGTCAGCGTGGAGCACACCCCGGTCAACTCGATCCCCGGGGACGCCGACGTGATCGTGTGCCACACCGGGCTGGCCGACCGGGCCAGGGCGAGCGCCCCCGGCGTCGTGCTCGTGCCGTTCCAGGTCTTCATCGGCGACCCGGCCGTGGCGCGGGTCGTCACCGCCATCAAGAACGGGGGCACGATCGATGGCTGACCGGGCCGGCACGGCCCCGCTCCCCCTCGATCCCCGCGCCGTGCGGACGGCCGCGACCGCCGCGGACGTCGAGGACGCCATCCGGCAGTGCGGCGCGGTCCTCCGGGAGGTCGGCGCGGTGGACGGGAGCTACACCGCGGCCATGCTCGAGCGCGAGCGGTCGATCTCCACGTACGTCGGCGAGGGCGTCGCCATCCCCCACGGCACTCTGACCTCGAAGGAGGCGGTCCGCCACGACGCCGTCTGCGTGCTGCGCTTCCCCGAGGGCGTCGACTGGCACGGCGAGCGGGTGACGGTGTGCGTCGGCATCGCGGCCCGCGGGGACGGCCACCTGCGGCTGCTGTCGGAGCTCGCCCAGATCCTGCTCGACCCGGACCGCGCCGCGGCCCTGCGCGCGGCCACCGAGGTCGACGAGGTGATCCAACTGCTGCAACCGGACGGAGAGGAAGACTCCGAGTGAAAGTCGCCCGTTTCCACGCTCCCGGGGACATCCGCCTGGAGGAGGTGCCCGAGCCCGTCGCCCGCCCCGGCGAGGTCAAGATCCGCGTACGCAACTGCTCGACGTGCGGCACGGACGTGAAGATCTACCGGTTCGGGCACCACCACATCAGGCCGCCCCGCGTGATGGGCCACGAGATCGCCGGGGAGATCGTGGAGCTCGGCGAGGGCGTCACCGGCTGGAGCCCGGACGACCGGGTGCAGGTGATCGCCGCGATCCCGTGCGGCGAGTGCGAGGAGTGCCGCCGGGGCCACCTCACGGTCTGCCCGAACCAGGAGTCGATGGGCTACCACTACGACGGCGGCTTCGCGCAGTACATGGTCGTGCCGGCCAAGGTGCTCGCCGTGGACGGGCTCAACCGCATCCCCGAAGGGGTGGGGTTCGCCGAGGCGTCCCTCGCCGAGCCGCTCGCCTGCGTGCTCAACGGGCAGGAGCTGGCCCGCGTCGGCGAGGGCGACGACGTGGTCGTCGTCGGCTCGGGCCCGATCGGCTGCCTGCACGTGCGGCTGGCCCGCTCGCGCGGCGCCGCCCGGGTGTTCCTCGCCGACCTGAACGCGGAACGCCTCACGATGGCCGCCGACCTCGTACGGCCGGACGCGGCGATCTGCTCGGGCGAGACCGACCTCGTCGACGAGGTGCTCAAGCTGACCGGAGGCCGGGGCGCCGACGTGGTGATCACGGCGGCGGCCTCCGGTGCGGCCCAGCAGCAGGCGCTGCAGATGGCCGCACGGCAGGGCCGGATCAGCTTCTTCGGCGGCTTGCCGAAGGACGACCCGATCATCGCCTGTGACTCCAACCTGGTGCACTACCGGGAGCTGACCATCGTCGGCGCCAACGGGTCGAGCCCGGCGCACAACGCCCGCGCCCTGCGGCTCATCGCCGACGGAGCGGTGCCGGTCGCCGACCTGATCACCCATCGCCTCGGCCTGGACGAGGTCATGGACGCCGTCGACGTCGTCGCCCGCGGCGCCGCCATCAAGGTCACCATCGAGCCCTGAAAACGAGCCCTGAGATCGAGCGCTGAGAGGAACGCGATGCCGGAAAGGACAGTGGCGGTCGCCTCGGGCTCCGGCCTGCACGCCCGCCCCGCCAAGATCTTCGTGGAGGCGGCGGCGCAGCAGGCGGTGCCCGTGCGCATCCGCGTGGGCGGCGGAAAGGCCGTCCCCGCCACCAGCATGCTGGGCGTGCTGACCCTCGGCGCCGAGCACGGCACCGAGGTCACCCTGGAGGCCGAAGGCCCGGGGGCGGAGGAGGCCCTCGCCGCCCTCGCGGACCTGCTGTCCCGCGACCTCGACGCCGAAGGGGCCGAGGGGGCCGCCTGAGCAGTGGCCGCGGGCGCCGGAGCCGCCGAGGCTTCCGGGACCGCCTGAGCCCCCGGAGCCGCCTGGCCGGTGCCGAGGGCTCGCGCCCCCAAGCGTTCAGCAACGACCGTTGGACGAACACCCACTTGCCCGTCCCGGACGGTAGGCGGGTGTTCGGTCAGGGGGCGACGGCGCGGGCGACGCACTCGCGCAGGAGGGCCCGGCGGCGGTCGTGGTCGGTGGCGGGCTCATCCGCCGTGGCGGCGTAGAAGCCGCTGGCCGGGGACCAGGCGCAGGCCATGGCGATGACCAGGGCCATCAGGTCGGAGGGGTCGCCCTGGCGGAGCCGCCCGGCGGCCTGGGCGGCGGCGATGGCGGTGAGTTTCGGTTCGTCGCCGGGGGGATCGGCGAGGCGCCCCGTCGGGCGCCGTTCGAGCCGCAGCCAGGCCATGAGGCGGACCAGTTCGGGATGGC